>JAYQOO010000034.1:0-31967 GCA_038144855.1 Acidimicrobiia bacterium
ATCACGACCAGCGGGCGGGTGATGACGTGGGGAGCGAACGCCGAGGGCCAATTGGGGGACGGAACTCGGCTCCGGCGCCTTCGGCCCGTATTCGGCGCCGGGATTCCAACGGCAACGTCGCTGGCGCTCGGAGCCTTGCATGGGGCAGCGGTTACTGCGGCCGGTGACGTGCACACCGGGGGCGAAGGCCGGCTGGGCAGACGCGGGGCGGGCTCTGAAATGAACCAGGCGACTCCCGTTGAGGTGCTGTCGGACGTTCCTGACTGGGGTGTTGAACCTGGTGTCGATTCTGAGTCGGTTGACACTGTTCCGCCCACGATTCGGGCCATTACGTCTCCAACCGTGACCGAGGGCTGGGTAACACGTCCGGTCACCGTCTCGTTCGAGTGTGAAGATGCGACCGCACTTGCGAGTTGTTCCGCACCGATCACGGTGACCGCAGATGGAACGACTGAGGTGATTGGAATCGCAACTGACGTGGCGGGAAATCGTTCGCAAAGTTCGGTGACCGTTCGACTCGACGTTACGGCACCGACCGCGACAATCATCGGTGCGCCGGCAAAGGTCGATGCGGAGGAGGTGGTCATTTCCGGCACCGTGACGGATGCGGCCTCAGGTGTTGCGGAGACGAGTTGCAACGGCAGGTTGATCCCGGTGGTGCAGGGCCAGTTCCAGTGCGTACTTTCGCTACGACCGGGCCTGAACGACGTGGTGATCCACGCGAGAGATGCGGTGGGCCACGAGTCTTCAACCTCGGCGCGCGTCGCTCGGATCGGCGTACCGTCGGGAATATTCCTGAGTCCTGACAGTCGTACCGTCGCCCTGGGAGACGTTACCCGCCTGATGCTGCGGGATGAGTTCGGTGAATCAGTGGTCGGGGCGGCCTGGCGCGTCGAAAACGAAGCCATCGTCTCGCTGGATGACGCAACTCCGCCCGTCATCACCGCCATTGGCCTTGGCGACACGCAGGTCGTTGCGGAAAAAGATGGACTCCGTGCTGAAGCCAGGATCTTGGTCGTCCCTGCGATTGTGGCAGGCGCCGAACGATGGTCGCTGATGCCGATGCCGCTTTTCACTCCGGAGCCACCCTTGTTCGTCAACCGGGTGTTCGAGGAATCGCCTCACATTCTTGCCATTGACTACGAAGACTGGGATCGGAAACTGGTTCGTGGCGTGTCCATCGAGGGCGAAGTGTTATGGCAGCAATACGTCGCCGGGATTCCGCTGCTGGCTGACTCATTCGGTGGACTCCTTGCCGGTGTAGCGGACGAGGTTGGCGATCTGCGCGCATTCGTCAGAACGGGCGGCGGCACGACGGGTTTTTGGCGGTATCAGTCGCCCGGCATTCTTGATCGCCCCGCACAGGCGTTTGACGGCACCATCTACGCGGTCGAGTCAGTGCCGAATGGCAAGATGGTCGATGGCCACGAGATGAAGGACAAGTTCTTGTTGGCTCTTGATGGCGGGACCGGGCGCACGACTGTGAGGTTTCGACTGGATCCCGACGTGAACGAGTTCATCTCGGCGCACGACGGCGAAGTGATTCAAACCGTGCCGCCGGTCTACTGCCGCTCCTATCGTTACGAATACGCTCCCGACGTGATCGGCCCGATCGCCGGGGCTGACGGACGTGGTTACTTTGGCGTTCGCCGGCACTCCATCGTGAAGCGAGACAGTTGCATTGAGCCGCAGGCTCGTCGGCCGGAGCGTTCGATTGCGATGGATATTGACCTGGTCGTGCTGTCTCGATCATCCGAGGCCAAGATCATTTCCGTGTATGCGACCTCCTGCGAAGGAACCCTCGGCAGTGCGCTCCCGTGTGATCATCCGGCCAGGGCCGTCCAGCTGATGCCCGATGGCGTCGGCGGCACGCTGATGCTCTGGGAGCGGGGCACGCAGATGGTCGGGCCATCGGTGCTGGTGCAGAAGGCGATGACACGAATCGACGGTGACACCCGATCCGATCGTGAGGTTGCCTACAACTTCTCGCTCGAGATGATCGGGCAGGATGGACTCGCGTTCACCTACGGAGATGGCTGGAGCGTGATGGATGTAAGGAGCGGAGAGACCCGATGGAGTGGGATGCTGCCTGACCTCACACCGCTCGCTGCAGGACCTCACGGCGGCGTCGCGGCGATTGACTGGACGACGAACGAACTGGCGACGGTTGACGCCAATGGTGAGGTCGTGTCACGTCACGAGTTCGGACTCGATTGGCGATCATTTCCGGCAGGCACCGACTGGATCGGGGTGAAAGGTGAGGCCATCGCGGCAGTGGCAGGAGCGTTTAGTGATGCGACTCGCTACTCGCTGTTTGACACGAAGACAGGGCAGCAACGTGAACGGCAACCTGGCAAGGGGGTGTTCGCAAAGAGACACGCCGTTGTGCCCGGTCTCAACGCGCAGCATATTTCGCTTCGCATCGTCCCCTCGCATCTCAAGCTGTGGGAACCGCTGTTGTCGGACCTGCTCGTGAATCGTGACGAGTACGGGAATCGGTATTTCACGATCGGCGCAGGTACGGCGGAAGGCGACACGAGCATCTTTTGCACGGGCACGCTGACCAAAGGGTTCAATCGTACAAATGACGTGGCAGTGAAGCCGGTCCAATTGGAGTTATTGCCGGTCGCTGAGTTAGAAGAGGTGCGGCTGATTAACGGCCTCAAGTCCTATGTCGACAATTACCGAGACGATCTGCCCTATGCCTGCCTCCCAGAAATGAACGCTGGCAAGTACAACTCGAACTCATTCGTGAGCGGCCTGCTGCGCAAGGCCAACGCGCCGCTGCCGCTGTTTCCGATTCGAGGAACGCTTGCACCCGGATGGGCATCGCCAGTCCCGGCTTTCAAGTTCGACCGGCAATAGAAGGGTGGCAGAGATGCGAAGCCAGATCGGACTGTTGATTCTTCGGTTCATTGCGGCCCTCCTGCTAGCAAGCGCGGCACTGACGCTGTTTGCTGCTCTTGATCGGTCAGTGCTCGCACCACTGAACTTGACTCTGTTCGTCGTGCCGGCGGCTGTCCTCGTCGGGTTCCTTCCATTGCTCTTTTGGTACGGGCGCGATGCCTATCCCATTGGCCTTGTCTTCGTGCCGGCCGCTTACTACTGGCTGCGAGTCCTTGCGTCTGCGACCAGCCTGACTGCCTGAGTTGACAGCTACTGATCGTTGGGGGTCTTGCTTGGAAAGCTAACGATAGGTTATGGTCCTCATGACGTGGTCTGAGCTGATTCGTCGATTACGTTCTGCAGGTTTCGTCGAGCTGCGCCACGGCAAGGGGAGTCATTTACGGATGGCGAATACTGAAACCGGTCGTGTGGTCATTGTCTCGGTTCACGGTAAGAAAGAGGTCGGCACCGGACTCGCACGCCGGATTCTGAAGGAGGCAGGCCTGTGACGCAGTATTTTCCGATCATCGTCGAAGAGGAGGACAACGGCACTTTCAGTGCCAGGGTCGCGGGGCTGCCTGGTGTCTACGCTTCTGCTGATACGGTCGGACAAGCGAAGCGTGGAATCCGACGCGCGCTGCAGATGTTTATGGAAACGCTCGAAGAACTCGGGAAAGAGCCGCGACTGACTGCGGAGGTGAGCGTGTTGCGCCGAGACGTCTACGCCACTCGGCGCGCCTCCTATCGGTTTGTCGGAGTCGGCGCGCTTTTGGGCCGGGGAACCAGTCGGGCGAAGGCCGCTTCGTCTCGGGAGAACGGAAAAAAAGGCGGTAGGCCGCGGCGCGTTGTGCCTTGACCCTTCACGGATTAGCAAAGTAACATTCGACGGTTCGCTGCTAGTGCGGTGAACCCTCTATACATGGCTGATTCCGGCTCCGGCCCGCTCAAGAAAACCCCACTTCACGCTGCACATATTGCCCTCGGCGCTCGCATGGTCCCGTTCGGTGGCTGGGACATGCCCGTCGAGTACTCCGGCATCACCGCGGAGCACATGGCGGTGCGCACCGCCGCCGGCCTGTTCGACGTCTCGCACATGGGCGAGATGGAGATTGCCGGGAAGGGCGCACTCGAAGCCGTGCAGCACATTACCTCCAACGACGCCTCGAAGCTCCAGGTGGGGCAGATCCAGTATTCGGGTCTGACCACGCCGGAAGGCACGTTCGTGGACGACCTGCTCGTCTACCGCTTCGGCCCGTCGCACTACCTGCTGGTGATCAACGCCGGTAACATCGACAAGGACGTGCCGTGGATCACGGCGCGCGCCAAAGAGGTGTCGCCGGAAGTTGGGATCGTCAACTCCAGCGATCGTTACGCGCTGATCGCCGTCCAGGGCCCAAAGGCGCAGGAGATCCTGCAGACGCTGACCGCGATCGACCTGCCGGCCATCAAGTATTACTGGTTCGCCCACGGCGAAATTGCCGGCGTACGCGGCACGGTGTCGCGCACCGGCTACACGGGTGAGGACGGCTTCGAAGTGATGATCCCGCCCGCCATGGCGACCAAGGTGTGGGATGCGCTGCTGGCAGCAGGGAAGCCACACGGCTTGATCCCGGCAGGCCTTGGCGCGCGCGACACGCTGCGCCTCGAAGCGTCGATGCGCCTGCACGGCAACGACATTGACGAGAACACCACCGTCGTCGAGGCCGATCTTGGCTGGATCGTGGGCTGGAACAAGACTGAGTTCCTGGGCCGCGATGTCCTGCACGCGCAGAAGGCCAACGGCGCACCGAAGACGACCGTCGGATTCGAAATGACCGAACGCGCCATCGCGCGCCACGGTCACGAGGTGTTCCACAACGGCCAGAAGGTCGGCGTGGTCACAAGCGGCACCCAGACGCCGTTCCTGAAGAAGGCAATCGGTATGGCCCACGTGCCGCCGGCCCTGAAAGCTCCTGGCACCGAACTCGAGATCGACATCCGCGGCCGCAAAGCCAAGGCTGTCGTCGTGCCGATGCCGTTTTACAAGCGACCGAAGAAGTAGTCAGACGAGGACCCACACATGGCCTATCCTACAGATCTGAAGTACACGAAAGAGCACGAGTGGATTCGCGTCGAAGGTGACACCGGCGCCATTGGCATCACCGACTTCGCACAGCAGCAGTTGGGCGACGTGGTCTACGTCGAGGTGCCCGAAGTGGGCGCGACCATCACGGCCGGCCAGGTGTTTGGCACCATCGAATCCGTGAAGGCGGTGTCGGAACTCTTCGCGCCGGTCACCGGCGAAGTGGTCGAGACCAACGCCGAGGTCAAGGACCGTCCCGACCACGTCAACAGCAAGCCGCACGAGACGTGGATGGTGAAGATCAAGCTCTCAAACCCAGGTGAGGTCGCCGCGCTGATGGACGCGGCCGCTTACGAGCAACTGATTCAAAAATGACACAGGCTTTTTCGCCCCTCGATACCTTCGCCAAACGCCATATCGGCCCTCGCGGAGACGAGGTCGCCGCGATGTTGAAAGAGGTCGGCGCGTCGTCTCTCGATGCGCTGATCGATGAAGCGATTCCCGCCAGCATCCGCCTCAAGAAGCCGCTGAATCTTCCGGAAGGCGAGAGCGAGTCGACCTATCTCGCGCGCCTCAAGACGATCGCGAAGAAGAACAAGGTCTTCCGCAGCTTCATTGGCCTCGGCTACAACGACACGCTGACGCCCAGCGTCATCCGTCGCTGCCTGTTCGAGAACACCGGCTGGTACACGCCGTACACGCCCTACCAGGCCGAGATCGCGCAGGGCCGCCTCGAATCACTCCTCAATTTCCAGACGATGGTGTGTGATTTGACGGGGATGGCAGTGGCGAACGCGTCGCTGCTGGATGAAGGCACCGCGGCGGGCGAGGCCATGACGCTGCTGCATCGCGTCTCGGGCAAGAAGCTGGGCAATGCACACGGCACGTTCCAGGTGTCGGATCGCTGCTACCCGCAGACGCTCGAAGTGCTCCGCAGCCGCGCCGAACCCCTTGGCATTGAATTGAAGGTCGGGCCTGTTGATCAGATGGCGCTCGACGCGCCAGGCGTGTTCGGTGCCCTCGTGCAGTACCCGGACGACCACGGCGCGCTGAACGATCTCAAGCCGTTCATCGACAAGGCGCACGCCGCCGATGTGAAGGTCGCAGTCGCGACCGACCTCCTGGCACTCGCGCTTGCGGCGTCGCCCGGTGACGCCGGCGCTGACTGCGTGTTCGGCAACTCGCAGCGCTTTGGCGTGCCGCTCGGCTTCGGCGGTCCGCACGCCGCGTTCTTCGCGACTAGCCAGGAATTCGTCCGCCACATGCCGGGCCGCGTGATCGGCGTGTCGATCGATGCGCAGGGCCATCGCGCCTACCGCATGTCGCTGCAGACGCGCGAACAGCACATCCGACGCGAGAAGGCGACCTCGAACATCTGCACCGCGCAAGCGCTGCTTGCCAACATGGCGGCGATGTACGCGGTGTACCACGGCCCCGACGGCATCAAGGCGATCGCCACTCGGGTACATGCGATGACGCGCTCGCTGAACGGCGCGCTGAAGTCGCTCGGCTACGAGCAGACGAACGGGCAGTTCTTCGACACGCTGCGCATCAAGGTGGATGCGGCGAAGTCGAAGCAGATCCGCGCCGCTGCGGAAGCCGCCGGCTACAACTTCCGTTATGTCGGCGACACCGGGATCGGCATCTCGTTCGACGAGACGGTGACGCTGGCGGACCTCGTCGCGGTGGTCGACGTGTTCGCGTCGGTGGGCGGCAAGAAAAATGGCGCGGTCGCCCTCGATACCAACGGCGATGGACCGGCGTGGCCCAGTGCGCTGCAGCGCAAGACGCCGTACCTGACGCACCCGGTGTTCAACTCGCATCGCTCCGAGAGCGAGATGATGCGCTACATCCGCGGCCTCGAGCGCAAGGATGTCGGCCTCGACACGTCCATGATCCCGCTGGGGTCGTGCACGATGAAGCTCAATGCCGCCAGCGAGATGTATCCCGTGAGTTGGGAAGAGTTCTCGCGGATGCATCCGTTCGTGCCTGCGAACCAGGCCGAAGGCTACAAGCAGATCACCGACGAACTCGAAGCGGCGTTGTGCGAGATCACCGGCTTTGCGGCCGTCTCGCTGCAGCCGAATTCGGGCGCGCAGGGCGAGTTCGCGGGTCTCGAAGTGATGCGCGCGTATCACCAGTCGAGGAACGAAGGTCATCGCGATGTGGTGTTGATCCCCGCATCCGCGCACGGCACGAACCCCGCGAGCGCGATCATGGCCGGCTTCAAGGTCGTGGTCGTCGCCACCGCGCCGAACGGCAACGTCGACGTGGCGGACCTCAAGAAGAAGGCCGAGGAGCACGCCAAGGATCTGGCGGGCCTGATGATCACCTATCCCTCGACGCACGGTGTGTTCGAGGACGCGATCATCGACATCTGCGACACCATCCACAAGTTCGGCGGCCAGGTCTACATGGACGGCGCGAACATGAATGCGCAGGTCGGCCTCACGAGCCCCGCTAACATCGGCGCTGATGTGTGCCACCTGAATTTGCACAAGACGTTCGCCATTCCGCACGGCGGCGGCGGCCCCGGCATGGGCCCGATCGGTGTTGCGAAGCACCTCGCGCCGTTCCTGCCCGGCCATCCGCTGACGAAGGTTGGCGGCGACAAGGCGATTGCGCCGGTGTCGGCAGCGCCGTGGGGCAGCGCCAGCATCCTGCTGATCTCCTACGGCTACATCCGCATGCTCGGCGGAGCCGGCGTGACGGACTCGACGCGGTTTGCGATCCTTAACGCCAACTACATCAAGTCACGCCTCGAGAAACATTACGACGTGCTCTACACGCGCGAGAACGGCCGCGTGGCGCACGAGATGATCTTCGACCTGCGCGCCTTCAAGGCGAAGGGCGTGGAGGAAGGCGACGTCGCCAAGCGCCTGATGGATTTTGGATTCCACGCGCCGACCGTGTCGTTCCCGGTCCCGGGCACGCTGATGATCGAACCGACCGAGAGCGAGCCCAAGGCCGAACTCGATCGCTTCTGCGACGCGCTGATCGCGATCCGCAAGGAGATCGAAGACGTGGTCACCGGCAAGGCCGATCCGAAAGACAACGTCCTCAAGAACGCGCCGCACACGGCTGCCGCGGTGTCGATCAACGACTGGTCGCACCCGTACTCGCGCGAGCAGGCCGCCTATCCGCTGCCGTGGGTCCGGGCGGCGAAATTCTGGCCGACGGTCGGACGTATCGACAACCCATACGGGGACAGAAACCTGATCTGCATCTGCCCACCGATGGAGGCCTACGCGTAGCCCGCGCGGCCTGATCGGCGCCTAACGGTGCTGATCCACCAGGATAGGATTGCCATCGGGGGCCGTCAGCACGAAGCTGGCCGGCCCCGTTGTGCTTTCATCGGCTTCGCTGACAAACGTCACGCCCTGCGCCTTGAGGCTCTTCTGCAGCTCGCGCACGTCCGTGAAGGAATCCAGGTTCTTGGCATCCTGGTTCCAGCCTGGATTGAAAGTCAGCATGTTCTTGGGGAACATGCCTTCAAACAGGCCGATGATGTGCGGGCCGTTTTTCAGGATCACCCACTTCCGTTCGATGGCGCCACCGAACGCGGTGAAGCCAAGCTTCTCGTAGAACGCCTTTGAGGCGTGGATGTCCTTGACCGTCAGGCTGATTGAGAATGCGCCGAGTTTCATGGTTAGACCGTCTCTTGTTTGGTGCGGAGTGCCGCGGCTGAGATGATGGTGATGAGCAACCCCACCGGGATCGGCTCGGTGAACGAGACGGCGGCATTGATCAATGGGTTGTCGAGCATGGCGATGGCCTCCTGGCCCTGCTTGAGGGCAACGTCGATTTCGGCCTGGCTGGCGCCCCGCGCCTGGGCTGACTCGACGATGTAAGCGGCGTACTTCTGGCCGAATTCGTCCATGAAGCCGTAATACATCACCAGCCACGACACCACGTAGCAGACCGACGAGACCAGGGTGATCAGGAGGCCGGCCTTGAAGCCCGCCCCGAACGACATCTTGCCGGCCAGCACGTTGTCCCGGTACGACCGAACCCCGAAATACACGAACAGCATCGAGATCAGGATCGTGGTGTAGCCAACGTAGACGGCGCGATCGAACCCGATCTGCTCGGCAAACGGCAGCGTCAGGAACATCGGGGCCGTGACCACCGCGCCAGACAGCAATCCAAACGTGAGAACGACCTTCTGCATAGCTGCAATAAGTCCTCCTGGTCGCGGAATCTATCGGTCCGGCCCGGTTCCCGTCGTCATCCTTTCGAATGATTCTGCCGGTTTGGGCGCCAAATCACCCGTTCAGGCGATGATTCCCTGGCTTTTGGCGAGCTGGACGGCCTGCGTCCGGCGGCCGGCGCCGAGTTTGTCGAACACCCTGCTGGCGTGAGTCTTGACGGTGTTCTCGCTGACGAACAGCCGCTCCGCCATCTCCTTATTGCTGAGCCCTTCGGCAATGAGCTGCAGAACTTCGAGCTCGCGTGGCGTGATTCCGAGCGACTCGATCTTCGCCAGGTCGGGTTCGAACGGACCAGCCGGCGCCGGGACCTGCACTTCGACCGTGACCTCTTTGACCACGACCGGGCGGCCGGTAATGGTGATGCCGAGCCAGATCCCCAGCGCGGCGAAGCCCGCCGCGACGATGACGGCGTAGACCTCGACGGAGTGCTCGAGTACGAGGAAGCGGTAGCGGACAAATTGCAGCGCCACGATCAGTAGCCCGCCGCAGACGCCGTAGAAGGCGAGATGTTTGAAGCCTGACACGTATCTCAAGGTGCCCGCCGAAGCCGGACAGCCGACTAATAGTGCTACAGTTTGCCCAGATGCGCATCCTCAACGCCGACCAGATGCGCGAGGCCGACCGCCGCACGATCCAGGACATTGGCATCGCCTCGCTGGTCCTGATGGAAAACGCCGGCCGCCAGGTGGTGGCGGCCATCGAATCCCTCTATCCCGATCTTGCCGAACGCCGCATCGCCATTGTCTGTGGCAAGGGCAATAACGGCGGGGACGGATTCGTCGTCGCCCGCACGCTGCACCAGCGCGGGTTTGACGTCTCGGTGTTTGTGATCGGGCGCCTGAGCGAGATCAAGGGGGACGCGCTCACCAACTTGAACATCCTCGGCAATATCGGTCAGACCGTCGTCGAGATCGCCGAAGAGACGGCGTGGGAGCTGCACGGCGCCGAGATTGCCCGGCATGACCTGATCATCGACGCGATCTTTGGGACCGGGCTCTCCGCACCGTTGAGCGGGTTTCTCGAAACCGTGGTGGCTGACATCAATGAGGCCGGTGTGCCGATCGTGGCGATCGACCTGCCATCCGGCATGTCGGCCGACACGTCCGACGCGATCGGAGCGTCGATCGAGGCCACAGTGACGGTGACGCTGGCTGCGCCGAAGATGCCGCTGGTGTTGCCGCCTGCCGAGATGGCCGCCGGGGAAGTCGTGATTGCCGATATCGGCATTCCCGCCGGCGTGATCGACCAGCTCGAAGGGCCTCGCATTGACCTGATGACGCGCGACCAGATCCGCGCGCTGATTCAGCCACGCGCTGCTGACGCGCACAAAGGGGACTTCGGCCGCGTGCTGGTCGTCGCCGGATCGATGGGGAAGGCCGGTGCGGCAGTGCTCTCCGCTCAGGGCGCGATGCGCGCCGGCGCTGGTCTTGTGACCGTGGCGTCCCCGAAGTCATGCCAGCCAACGATTGCCGCGCACGGGGTTGAGTACATGACCGAAGGGCTCGACGAGACGCCCGAGGGTACCGTGGACTTCGCTGCGGTCGACCGCGTACTCGACTTCGACGCGGACGTGCTGGTCGCTGGTCCGGGCCTTGGTCGTGGCGAGGCCGTGACGACGTTTGTGCGCGAGCTGGTTGATAAGTGGGAAGGGCCGCTCGTACTCGATGCCGACGCGTTGAATGCGTTTGCGGATGAGCCCGCCCTGCTCGTCGGCCGCGAAGGCCGGGACCTCATCATCACGCCGCACCCGGGCGAAATGGCGCGGTTGGTGGGCTGCACGGTCGAGGACCTGCAGGCAGACCGGATCGGTATCGCGAAGGATTTCGCCAAGCGCCATCAGCTCTACCTCGTGCTGAAGGGCTATCGCACGCTGGTCGTGACCCCGGACGAGAAAGTGTTCGTCAATCCGACGGGTTGCCCCGGCATGGCGACTGGGGGGACGGGCGACGTGCTGGCGGGGATGCTGGCCGGCTGGCTTGCGCAGCTCCTCGATGCTGAGGCCGCCTGCAAGGTCGCGGTGTACATCCACGGGTCGGCGGGTGAGCTCGCGGATGCGGACAACGGCGAAGTGTCGATGACCGCGGGCGATCTCGTGGAGCATATCGGCGACTCGATTCTCGAAGTCACCGCGAGGCGCCGGGTCGCCAACAAAGCGTCCGAGTGAGCACACGGCATACATCCAAGTCAGAGAGCGAAACCCGCGCGGTGGCTGCGAGCTTCGCTGCCACGCTGTCGCCGGGTACGGTTCTGCTGCTATCCGGAGATCTGGGGGCGGGTAAGACCGCGTTTACCAGGGGACTCGCGGAAGGCCTTGGCATCGACACCAGTGACGTCACCAGCCCGACCTTCACGCTCGTTCACGAGTATCAGGGTGGACGGCTTCCGCTTATTCACGTCGATCTGTATCGACTGGATCGCGCCGATCTCGACGAGATCGGTCTCGACCAGGATCTCGCCGACCAAGGTGTGGTTGCCGTCGAGTGGCCGGAGCGGCTGTCCCGGCCGATCAAGGGCGCGATCTCGATCCGCATCAGTGATCGTGGCGGTGATGCGAGGGAGATCGAGATTCACCCGGGGTAGCTCTCGAGTGCATAGGTCATGGCGACCGTGACCCGGTTAGATAGCGCGGTCTCGTCTCACAATCGCTTGCGGCCGGTCGTTGGTCTTCTCCGAGGCGTTTGACATTAGTCTGTTATTTTTATAACGTTTGATCCGTTATGTTAATAACGGTGACTAACATTCCGACTGACGTAGCTGCATATGCCGCAACCCCTAGATAGGCGCGAGTCGAGCCGGACCCTCCAGGCCCTCTCGCGCCGAGAACGCCAGATCATGGACATCCTCTACGAACTGGGGCGTGCGACCGCCGCTGAGGTCATGAGGGCACTGCCGGGCGAGCCCAGTGACTCGACGGTGCGCACGCAGCTGCGGGTGCTCGAGTCCAAGGGGCACGTCCGCCATGAGGAAGACGGCCAGAAATACGTCTACCTGCCAGTTGTTCCTCGCCGGGTGGTTCGGAAGTCCGCGCTCAAGCACCTGATGAACACCTTCTTCGACGGCTCGGCCGAGAAGGTTGTGGCCGCGTTGCTGGGCCCGGACGGCCACACGCTCAGCGACGAGGAACTCGATCGGATCGCTGACCTGGTGGCCAAAGCCCGAACAGAGGAGGCGAAATGAGCGTCGCGGTCGAAATGATCCTCCGTTCGTCGCTGGTTGTCGGCGTGGGCCTGAGTGCCGTCCTGTTACTACGCAGCCAACCGGCAGCCGTGCGCCACTGGGTGCTGGCGGCGACGCTTGTGCTCGCGGGGGCACAACCGGCCCTGAACTCCGTGGCACCGGCGTGGAGCGTGCCTGTCTTGTCGCCGCCGATGGTGCTCGTGGACGGCCCGGTGTTCGGAGGCGGTGTCGAGCTGGATCAGCTCGTCGTGACCACGTCGTCTGCGGCGCCGTCCGTCGATTGGGCGCAGGTGGCGATCGTGGTCTGGATTGCGGGCGTTCTCGCCAGCCTCGGCACTCTCGCCGTTGGCGCGCTGTGGTTGTCATGGCTTGGATCGCGGGCTCGTTCTGCCGGAGAGCCGTGGCTCGCGGCGGAGCGGGACGTCCGCCAGCAAATGGGTCTCCGGTGGCAGGTTCGCGTGCTGATTACCCCGCATCCGGCGTTACTGGTGACCTGGGGCCTGCACTCGCCGGTGATTCTGCTGCCGGAGGATGCTGACACGTGGTCATCGGAGCGCGTGCGGTTGGTGCTCGCGCACGAGATGGCTCACCTCCGGCGCGGTGACTGGCTCACGCAACTGGGCGCTGAGTTGATTCGATCGGTGAACTGGTTCAATCCTTTGTTCTGGCTGGCGTGCGCTCAACTCCGTCGGGAAAGCGAACACGCCTGCGACGACATCGTTCTCGAGTCCGGTATCGGCGGCACGTCCTACGCGTCTCATCTGGTCGACCTGGCGCGCCGCTTCAGCATTCACGGCCGGACATGGCTGCCGGCCCCGTCAATTGCAAGACCGTCCACCCTTGAAAGGAGAGTTCGCGCGATGTTGAACCCACACTTGAATCGTCGTCCCGTCTCAGTTTGGCGACGGGTCGCGATCGCCGTCGTCCTCGTCGCCATTGCTTTGCCGATCGCCGCCGCCGCTCGTGCCCAGAACGCACCCGGCGGTACCGTGAGCGATCCGAGTGGACGCCCCCTTGCTGACGCCGCGGTTCGCTTCGCGGCCCTGGCCGGTGAGCCGGTGTTCGACACCCGAACGGATGCCAACGGGAACTTCCTTTTCCAGGATATTCCGGCAGGCGAGTACCTGCTCTCGGTGCGTTCGCCCGGATTCTCGACTCAACGCCAGCGGATTCGCCTGAACGGCGGCGCGGTGACGTTGACACTCAAACTGCCAGTCGGCACCTTGAGAGAGACGGTGACCGTCCGCGGACCCGGTGTGGCGGCAGACGAAGCGCGGAAGGTGGCGAGCGCCGCGAACTATACCGCGCCTGCGTGCACCCCCTCCGAGGTGGGTGGCAAGCTGACTCCGCCACGGAAGCTGAGAGATGTTCGGCCGCGTTACAAAGCCGAATGGGCCGGACGCAACCTGAAGGGGAGCGTGCTGATGCAGGCGACGATCGGTCTGGACGGCAAAGTCAGGAACGTTGAATCGGTTGCGGCAGGAGAGGCGGATCTTGAAGATGAAGCGATCGCCGCGGTCAGTCAGTGGGAGTTCTCACCGACCTACTTGAATTGCCAACCGGTGGAAGTGCGGATGTTCGTCACCGTGGCGTTCGAAACTGAGTAGCGACCCGCCTCTACGGCGTGCCGTCGGCGGATGCGGTCGAAGCCTGCGAAATGGTCTCGGGCTCCGGCGGCATCTGCAGGCGGTCGTCCTGGTAGATGACGATCAGCAACAAGGTGAGCACCAACGAGATTCCGACGACGGCGGCAAGGCGGCCCAGGAGTTCCATGCCTGCCTCTGGTGCAACTGCAGTGCCAGAACGTCTTCGGCTTCGTGGGCATCTGAAGACCACGAAGCGAGAAGAATCTGCCTGGCGATGCGTGTAATAGGGAATCGAATTACACAGCCGACCGAGGCTGCCGCCAGCGGTCGATCGCCAGCAGGGTCACGCCGGCCACGATGGCCACATCGGCGACGTTGAAGATGCCGGTTCGAAGCGGGCCGATGCCGACATTCAGGAAATCGATCACGCTGCCAAACGCGATCCGGTCTACCAGGTTTGACAGGCCGCCGGCCACGATCATCACGAGGCCAGTTTTCGCCAGCTTTGACCATTCGAAGCGAACCGCCACGAACATGAGGCCGATCAAGAAGAGGCCGTTGCCGAACTGAAACACCGCCGCGCGCGCGGCCGGACTCCAGTGCGCCCCGGCGCTGAGAAATCCGCCGGCGTTCTCGTGGAAATCCAGCCGGACCGTATCGCCGAGATAGGACTGCGCGGCTTCTCCAGATAGGGTCGTGACGGCCAGATGCTTGGTGACCCGATCGCAGCCGGCCGTGGCCGACAACAGCAGGCAGAGCAGGACACCTCGCTTGAACATGCTCATGACGCGCGCTTTCGACGGTGACAAACGCGCCGATTCTACGCGCTATTCGACGCGGTAGTTCGGCGCTTCCTTGGTGATCGTCACGTCGTGGACGTGGCTCTCTCGGAAGCCGGCGTTGGTGATGCGGATGATCTCCGCATCGCGCTGCAGGTCGGCGATCGTCGGTGCACCGCAGTAGCCCATGCCGGCGCGGAGGCCGCCCATTAACTGGTGCACGACCATCGACATGCTGCCCTTGTGCTGCACGCGGCCTTCGATGCCCTCGGGCACCAGCTTCTCCATGCTCGGCTTGCCGGCAGGGGAGTTGCCGCTTTCGAGTTCGAAGTCGTCCTGGAAGTAGCGGTCGCGGCTGCCACGGCGCATGGCGCCGATCGAGCCCATGCCGCGATACTCCTTGAAGGTCCGGCCTTGATACAGGATCAGTTCGCCGGGGCTTTCATCCGTGCCCGCAAACAGGTTGCCGGCCATCACGCAGCTAGCGCCAACCGCCAAGGCCTTGACGACGTCGCCGGAGGTGCGAATGCCGCCGTCGGCGATGATCGGAATCCCGCGCTTCGCGCCGACCTGGCCGCAGTCGTAGATTGCCGAGATCATCGGCACGCCGATCCCAGCGACGATGCGCGTGGTGCAGATCGATCCGGCGCCGATGCCGACCTTCACCGCGTCAACGCCAATGTCGATCAGCGCCTCTGTGGCTTCAGCAGTGGCGACGTTGCCCGCGATCAGGTCGAGATCCGGGAACGCATTGCGGATTTTCTTGACGATGTCCATGACGCCCTGCGAGTGGCCGTGGGCGGTGTCGACAATCAGCACGTCAACGTGGGTGTTGACCAGCGCCGTTGCGCGCTCAAGTGTGTCCCGGGCGATGCCGACGGCCGCGCCGCAGCGCAGCCGGCCTATCGCATCCTTGCAAGCGTTGGGATATTTGATCGCCTTCTGGATGTCCTTGACGGTAATCAGGCCACGGAGCTTGAACTCCTTGTCGACCACCAACAGCTTTTCGACCTTGGCGCGGTGCAGGATCTCACGCGCTTCATCCAGCGTGGTGCCAACGGGAACGGTGATCAGCCGCTCCTTGGTCATGATGTCCGACACCTTGCGGGCGGTGCTGGTTTCGAAGCGCAGATCGCGGTTGGTCAGGATGCCGACCAGGCGTCCGTCCTTGGTGCCATCCTCGGTGATCGGCACGCCGGAAATGCGGTACTTCTCCATCAAGGCAAGCGCTTCACGAATCAGCGCCTCAGGGCCGAGCGTGATCGGGTTGACGATCATGCCGCTCTCCGAGCGCTTCACGCGATCGACTTCCTGCGCCTGATCCTCGATCGACAGGTTCTTGTGGATGATGCCGATGCCGCCCTGCTGCGCCATGGCGATGGCCATCTCCGATTCGGTGACGGTGTCCATCGCCGCGCTGAGCAGCGGCACGTTCAGCTTGATGTTCTTGGTGAGATGGGTGCTGACATCGACCTGGGCCGGCAGCACCGTGGAGTGGCGCGGCACCAGGAGGATGTCGTCGAAGGTGAGGGCAGTCCGAAGACCGGACTCCAGTTTCGTGTTCAAGGACCTGGCCATCTCGGTCGTCGGTGTCATTGTCAGTTAGCCCCGTGGCACTTCTTGTACTTCTTGCCGCTGCCGCACCAGCACGGGTCGTTGCGTCCGACCTTCGGCTCGTCGCGCTTGACGGTCTTGATCACATCGTCTCCGCCGACACGTGCGGGCTGGCGCTCCTGCATCAGCTCGCCGCTGCCTTGCGCGGCGGGCGCCTGCGGGAACACCGGGCGGGCCGGCTGTTCCTGCGGATTGTTGTAGGTGAGTGGCGCCGGCTTCTTGGCCTGCGGGCGCACCTGCGCCGAGACCTTGGCCTCGCCGCCTTCGCGCTCGACTACCGGCTTCAACCACCACAGGTAGCGGACGATCTCTTCCTCGATGCGGACGCGCATCTCCTGGAACAGGGCGAAGCTTTCCTTCTTGTACTCCACCAGCGGATCACGCTGGCCGTAGCCGCGCAGGCCGATGCCTTCCTTGAGATGGTCGAGCGAGTAGAGGTGGTCCTTCCACTGCTGATCGACGATCTGCAGCATGATGTCGCGCTCGACGCGGGTCAGGATGTCGCGCGGCACGATCTTTTCCTTGTCCTCGTATTTCGCGAAGATCTTGGTCCACATCGCGTCACGGATGTCATCCGTGCCCATATCGTCGATGCCGCGCAGGTCGTCTTCGTCCAGCGCGAAGGTCTGCTGCAGTTCCCGGCCGAGCGCGGGGATGTCCCACTCGTCTTCGTCGACGTCCTTGCCGAGGTACTGCTCGATCCTGTCGTCGAACATTTCTTCGGCCGTGGCCAGGACGTAGCCACGGATGTCCGCGACTTCCTCTTCGCTGAGGTGAATCTTGCCCTCGAGGATCTCGCGGCGCAGCGTGTAGACGCTCTCACGCTGCTTGTTCATGACGTCGTCGTACTCGAGCAGGTGCTTGCGGACGCCGAAGTTCTGCGCTTCGACCTGCTTCTGGGCACGCTCGATCGCGCGCGTCACCATGCCGTGTTCGATCGGCACGCCTTCTTCCATGCCGAGGCGCTGCATCAGTCCCGAAATGCGGTCGGAACCGAAGATGCGCATCAGGTCGTCCTCGAGTGACAGGAAGAAGCGGGACGAACCCGGGTCGCCCTGTCGGCCGGCACGGCCGCGCAACTGGTTGTCAATGCGGCGGGCTTCGTGACGCTCGGTGCCGATGATGTGCAGGCCGCCGATGTTGACGACTTCCTTGTGCTCTTCGTCGCACTGGCGCTTGAAGTGCGAGAAGATGCGGTCCCAGTCGGCGCGCTTGACGCGGTAGAACGAATCGATGTGGAAGAAGTTGACGAACTCGTCGTCATCCACGTATTTCTCTTCGCCCTTGGCGACCTTTTCAGCAACCCCCTCGTTCAGGCTCTGCTGACGCGACATGTACTCCGCGTTGCCGCCGAGCAGGATGTCGGTGCCGCGGCCCGCCATGTTGGTGGCAATGGTGACGCCGCCCTTGCGGCCGGCCTGCGCGACGATTTCGGCTTCCTGGGCGTGGTATTTCGCGTTGAGCACGATGTGCTTCGTGCCCTTCTTCTTGAGCATGTTCGACACACGCTCTGACTTTTCGATCGAGACGGTACCGACCAGCACCGGGCGGCCCTTTTCGGTGGTCTTGATGATGTCGTCGACGATGGCCGCCCACTTCTCGGCCTCCGTGCGGTAGACGAGGTCGGGCTCCTCAACGCGCACCATCTCGCGGTTGGTCGGAATGGCAATGACGTCGAGGTTGTAGATCTTGGCGAACTCGGCGGCTTCAGTGACGGCCGTGCCGGTCATGCCCGACAGCTTCTTGTACTTGCGGAAGTAGTTCTGGAACGTGATGGTGGCGAGCGTCTGGTTCTCGCGCTCGATCTTCACGCCTTCCTTGGCTTCAACGGCCTGGTGGAGGCCGTCGCTCCAGCGGCGGCCGGGCATCAGGCGACCGGTGAATTCGTCAACGATGACGACCTGGCCGTCCTTGATCATGTACTGCACGTCGAGCTGGTAGTGCACGTGCGCGCGCAAGCCCTGCTGGATGTGGTGGAGCAGCGGCATGTTCGCCGGGTCGTACAGCCCGCCGGGCTGCAGGCGATGCGCGAGCAGCCCCTCGGCCTTGGCCATGCCGGCCTCGGTCAGCGTGACGGTCTTGTTCTTCTCGTCGACGACGTAGTCGCCTGACGCTTCGAGACGTTCTCGATCCTCGCCCTTGACCTGGCCCTGGTGCACTTCGCCGCGCTTCAGTTTCGGGATGATGCGGTCGACTTCGTAGTAGAGGTCGGTTGATTCCTCCGCCGGTCCCGAGATGATCAGCGGGGTGCGGGCTTCGTCGATCAGGATGCTGTCGACTTCGTCGACGATCGCGAAGTTGTGCGCGCGTTGCACCATCGACGCGACATCGAACTTCATGTTGTCGCGCAGGTAGTCGAAGCCGAACTCGTTGTTGGTGCCGTAAGTGATGTCGCAGCCGTAGGCGACTTGCCGCTGCTGATCGTTGAGGTCGTGCTGGATCACGCCCACGGTCATCCCGAGGAAGCGGTAGACGCGGCCCATCCATTCCGAGTCGCGGCGGGCGAGGTAGTCGTTCACGGTGACGACGTGAACACCTTTGCCCTCAAGCGCGTTGAGGTACGCCGGCAGCGTGGCGACGAGCGTCTTGCCTTCACCCGTCTTCATCTCCGCCAACGTGCCGCTGTGCAGCACCATGCCGCCGATCAGCTGCACGTCGTAGTGCCGCATGTGCAGCACCCGGCGCCCGGCCTCGCGGACGACCGCGAAGGCCTCCGGCAGCAGGTCGTCGAGCGTTTCGCCGTTGGCCAGTCGCGCCCGGAACTCGGCGGTCTTGCCCTTGAGCTGTTCGTCGCTCAGAGCCTTGATCGCCGGCTCGAACGCGTTGACCTCGGCCACGCGAGGTTTCAACCGCTTGAGTTCGCGGTCGTTCTGCGTGCCGACGATTTTGGTAAGGAGTTGACCAAACATACTAGGAAGACACCAGCAGCGGCCTGGTGAATCTTCCTATTATACAGACTTGCGCAGGGACGCTTTAGTTCCCGTGCCTAGTTTCCGGATTTGGCGCGCGGGTTGAGGAGCAACTGCAGCGGATTGAGGATACGGCCGTTGGCCCTGACCTCGTAGTGCAGATGCGAACCGGTCGTGCGACCGGTCGAGCCGACCTGGCCTACGAGGTCGCCGCGCTTCACCGTCTGGCCGACCTTGACCTTGAAGGCCGAGAGGTGACCGTAGCGCGTTTCGAGGCCGAAACCGTGGTCGACCACCACCAGGTTGCCGTAATTGCCGGCAGCCGAGGCGTTGATCACCTTGCCGTCGGCCGTCACGTAGACCGGGTCGCCACGGTCGGCGGAAATGTCGAGCCCCGGGTGGAAATCCTTTTCGCCGGTGAGCGGGTCGGCGCGGTTGCCCATGCTGGACGACAGCCAGCCGTGGGTCGGCCAGATCGACGGCGTCGCCGCCGCAAGCTGGTTGCGCTTATTGACGTTACTGCGCACCGAGTCCAGACGATCCTCAAGGCCCGAAAGCAGGTCCTTAAGTAGTCCGAATGTGTTCTCGGGGGTGCTGAGGCCTGGCGTCATCAGCGCGACCGCGGTGTTGGCGGCCATCGGACCGCCCATCGCGCGGCTCTTCACGACCGCGGGGAGCTTGTCCATCGAGTTCTGCAACGAGGGATCCAGCGCGGCCTTGGCGCCGAGATCAGACATTGCCGTCTGCAACGCCATGATCTGGCCGGCCAGCTGTTCTGTCGCGGCGCGATAGTTGGCGTTCTCCAGCTCGAGCGTCGCGGCCGTCGTGTAGAGGTTGGCGACGTCGTATTTGGCTTTCATGGCGGCGCCGGTGCCGATCAGGATCGGAAGCGTCACCACAGTTGCGAGCACAATCACCACCGGCTTCACGCTGATGGTGAAGCGGCGAACCACGCCAGAGGTGCGGTCGGCCAGAACGAGGGTGTAGCGCTTTGAAAGCATCAAATACCTGAGTTATCTGGATTGCACTCGTCCTACGAGAGCTCCAAAGGCTAACACGCGGTCCGCGGGCGTGAAAACCCGAAAGTGCCGGATTGTGCAGGATTTTCGCCTTATCTTCTCCTGTATTACAGAAGAATTACAGAACTTGGGCCGAGGAACGGGGCGATCGGAAAGCCATTACCGCGGGAAGTGCGTGGGGGAGCGGTCTTGGTACCCCTCGCCATTCAGCGACTTCAGGAAGGCCACCACGGCGTCGACGTCGGCCTGCGACAGGCCCAGTGGCGCGATCTGCCCGTTTCGAACCTCCGGGTGTCCGCCGCGGTTGTAGAAATCCACGACGTCCTTCAGCGTCGCCATCGATCCGTCGTGCATATACGGTGGATGCTTGTCGACGTCGCGCAAGCCTGGCGTTTTGAACGCCCCCAGATCCGCAGGGTGTTGGGTCACGGCGAAACGTCCGGGATCTTTAAAGGTCTTTGTGGCCGAGTCCCACCCGATGCCGATGTTGTGAAACAGCCCGTCGGAAAAGTTGAAGCCGGTGTGGCACGTCGCGCATCGGCCCTTGAAGAAGAAGATGTCGCTCCCGCGTTGCGCCTCGAGCGACAGCGCCTTGCTGTCGCGCCCGTACGCCCACCGATCGTATGAGGAGTTGCCGCTTCGCCGCGTTCGGACGTAGTCAGCGAGCGCCGCCGCGATGCGCTCGGCGGTGACCTCAGAGGAGCCAAACGCTTCCTTGAAGTAGCGCTCGTAGCCGGGAATGGTGGCAAAGCGCGACACCATCGTGCCATGCGCCAGCCCCATCTCGCGGGCGTCGGCGATCGGCGCGAGCGCCTGCGCCTCGAGTGACGTGACGCGCCCGTCCCAGGAGAACACCGGACCGGGATCACGCGGCTCGCCCGGTATCACGGTCCGGGCCGCGAGATTGATGATGCTGGGTGTCTTGCGAGAGCCTTGCTGACCGCCGATTCCGGTCGCTACCGCGGTCTGTTCAGAGAACGCAAATTCGGGCTTGTGGCACGTCGCGCACGACACGGTGCTGTCGGCCGAGAGCCGCGCGTCGAAGAACAGCCAGCGTCCAAGCCGTACGCGAGCCGGCTGCGGTGCGTCCTTGAAGAACTCCTCCATCCCATGCGGTGGGGGCGCGACCGGCATGAGGGGATTGTCGGCGTCGAGTGTCGCCCGCTGCGAATGGCAGGCCGCCAGCATGAGCCAGGCCCCGACGATCACCACCATGCGCCGCATCGACGTGGCCGATTGTAGTGGACTCTCGCGAGGCCGCTCGATCGCTGCTGCGTATTACCATGAGGCCCATGCTCGTCATCCTCTTTCGCTCGAAGCTGACCGCGACCGCCGGCGACGACTACGGTGCCATGGCGCAGGCGATGGCCAACCATGCCAAGACCTGCCAGGGGTTTGTCCGCCATGAAGGGCTTCAAAGCCGACGACGGTGAGCGCCTGAAGGTGGTCTGGTGGACGGACGAGGATTCACTGAAGGTGTGGGCGAACGATCTTAAACATCGCGCCGCCCAGAATCTTGGCCGCGAGAAATGGTACGAGTACTACAAGATCGACGTTGCGCAGATCATCAGGTCGAACAATTTCGACCGACCCTCTGTCTAGGTCCGCTGCCAGACGGTGCGAACCTCCGGATAGTTCCGCAAGCGAGCGTCTTTGGTCACCACTAGCCTTTCGTGTCGACGAATCGATACTGCGGGGCTTCTGCAAGGTGGTCGGTCGTGAGGCGGTCGGCGCCGGCGAGGTCGGCAATCGTGCGGCCCACGCGAATGACGCGGTGGAATGCCCGGGCGGAGAAGTGCAGCCGGTCGGCGGAGCGCTCGAGCAGGCGTCGCCCTGCGGCGTCGAGTGCGGCGACCTTCTTCAATTCGGGTCCCGTCAGCGTCGCGTTCACGCGGGAACGAATGCCTCGCGTCCGCTGACGTTCACGAGCCGCGAGCACGCGCGTGCGCACGACGGCCGATGATTCGCCTGCGGCTCCTTCCGTCAGCTCGGTAATCGGCAGGGCCTCGACCTCGACGATGAGGTCCAGCCGATCGCGTAACGGTCCTGACAATCGATTGGTGTAACGCGCAATCTGCGATGGCGTGCATTTGCATACGCGGCGCGTGTCGCCGAAGTAGCCGCACGGACACGGGTTCATCGCTGCGACCAGGACGAACCGGGCCGGAAACACCACCGAGCGCAGGGCGCGCGAGACCGTGATGCGGCCCTCCTCGAGCGGCTGGCGCAGCGCCTCCAGGACCCGGCGATCGAACTCGGGCATCTCGTCGAGGAACAGCACGCCATGATGCGCCAGGCTGACTTCGCCCGGTCGCGGCGTGCTCCCGCCGCCGACCAGCGCGACGTTCGAGATGGTGTGATGCGGCGCCCGGAACGGCCGTTCGGTAAGCAGGCCAACGCCCGGACGGAGTTGGCCGGCGACGGAATGAATCGTCGTCGCCTCGATCGATTCGTCGAACGACAGCGGCGGCAGGATGCTCGGCAGTCGACGCGCCAGCATGGTCTTGCCGGCGCCGGGTGGCCCGATCATCAGCAGGTTGTGGCCGCCGGCCGCAGCCACTTCCAGTGCGCGACGCGCGAAGGCCTGGCCGTGCAGGTCGGCGAGGTCGGGGGATTCCGGCGCAGCGGCGTGCGGAGCCCGTGGCGAGGCCGTTGCGTTGGTCGGCGGCCAACAGGCGTCCTCCTGGTTGAGACGATCCACGGCTTCTTTCAGTGTCCTCACGGGCAGCAGCCGGAGTCCTTCCACGACTGCCGCTTCGGCGAGGTTGTCGCTGGGCAGCAGGAGCGCGCGAGCGCCGTTGCGGCGCGCTTCTGGGGCGATCGGCAACACGCCCCGGGCCGGCTGGATCGATCCGTCCAGCGAGAGTTCGCCGACATGCACAATGCCGGTGAATTCCCTGCGCGTGACGACCTGCTGAGCGGCGGGAAGACCGATGGCGATCGGCAGGTCGAAGCCGGGGCCGGCCTTGCGGACGTCTCCGGGCGCCAGGTTGATGGTGATGCGCGACACCGGGAATTCGTATCCGGAATTCAGCATGGCGGCGCGGACGCGGTCCCGGCTTTCCTTGATGCTCGCATCCGGAAGGCCGACGAGCTGAAAGTGCGGGAAGCCGCGGCTCACGTCGATCTCGACCTGTACGCGACAGGCATCAACGCCAATCACCGTCGCGCTTTCAATGGTTGCCAGCATGCGCAGGGTGGTGCAATCGCGTTGCCCTGGCGTCATGTTTCGATTCAGGCCCGTTCTTCAAATCGGGCCGCTGTCGAGCCCGAATGGCGGCGCAGAAACCGACGATGACGTGGCCGTAACATCATCAATTTCTGACACTTCGGCGGATGCGATTCACGAGCGGGGCGATATAACTCGCCCACCATGCTTGACGGACTTTTTGGCGGAAATCAGGGCAACAAGAAGCACCAGACCGACGAACTTCAGACGCTTGTCGCACAGGCCAGGGAAGAGCGCGCCGCCCTCAGCGCAATGCTCACCCAGATGGCAGGCGGCACGTCCAAGCTCGCCCAGACCAGCAAGTCGCTCGAGCAGGTCGGCCAGAAGGCTGACGCCGCGCTGAAGAAGGTCGACGAACTCGGGCTCAAGGTCACCGGCTACGAGGATCGCGCCAAGGGGCTCGAGCAGATCGAGAAGCGCATCAGCGCCTTGCTCGACCAGGTCAACGAGGCCCAGCGCATCTCAGAAAAGATCACGGCGCCAGACGGCGAGCTGCAGAAGCATCGCCTCGCGGTCAACCAGCTGGCGTCGCAGGCGCTCGAGAATCAGGCGACGATCGAGACGCTGCGCAAGGAGCGCAGTGGATTCGACGACCTGCGGGTGTCGCTCCGCGCGTCCACCGCGGAAGTTACCAAGTCGGTGGAAAAGTGGCTGCCCTCAAGAGCGAACTGGACGTGATTCGTTCGGTTGGCGCGCAGTTGACCTCGGAGTTCGCCCGCATTCGCGAAACCTCGCGTGAAGCCAAGGACGACTCGGCCGCGGCCACTGAAGCCGTCAAGGAAATCGAAAAGAAGCTCGGTCCGCTGGTTCAGTTGCAGGAGCTCAGCAAGAACACCGAAGAGCGCTTGACGTCGCTCAGCGCCCTGGCGGAACACGTCTCCCAGAAGGCCAAGGCGCTCGAATCCCAGAAGCACGCTGTCGAACGCGCCGTCGTCGAGGCCAATCGCCTCAACGAAATGGTGTGGGCGATGGAAGTGCAGATTGCCAAGCTGAATGAAGGCAGCAAGCAGGTGGCGCGCGCGGAAGACACCGTGACGCGGATGGAGAAGCTGGCGCAGGAGACCAGCGCGCAACTGTCGGCCGCCACCACCGCTCGCGAGGAATTCGGCCGCGAGTTCGCACGCCTCGACAAGGAGAGCCGTGGCCTCTCGGAATACCTGAAGACCACGGTGGAGCGGCTGTCGGTCGATCGTAAGGAGTTCGACCAGTTCGATCATCGACTGCGCGCGTTGTCTGGTGCGGTTGCCGAATCGGAAGCCCGTATGGATGGCGTGCTGCAGAAGGACAAGTCCTTGTCTGCGATGAATCAGCGCGCCGACGAGTTGAGCAAGTCCTTCCAAACGCTGATGGCGCAGGCGGACGAAATGGCCCGCAAGCAGGGCGCGTTGGAATCGCTCGGCGAACGCTTGGCGCAGGTCGATGAGATGGGCCGACGCACCCAGGCGCAGCACGAGGCGCTCAAGCAGTCGCGCCAGGATCTCGAACAATTGCGGACCGAGATCGGCGAATTCCACAAGTCACACGCCGAAGCGTCGCAATTGCGCGACAAGCTGTCCGCCGATCGTGCGGCGCTCGAAGCCTTCGGAGAGCGCGCGACGGCGCTGCTGAGCCGCACGCCGGAGCTCGAGTCGAAGATGGACGCCGTGCTCAGCAAGATGGCGACGGTCGACGAAGGCACCAAATCGGCGACCCGTCTCGGTGAGCTGGCGGCAGAGCTCGATGCGCAGTTGACGCGCGTCGGCGCGCGCCTGCAATTCATCGAAAAGCTCGAGAGCCGCGTGAACAACCTCCACGTCCTCACGACGGACAACGATCGCAAGCTCAGCGAACAGCTGGCGCGGCGGAACGAAGTGGAAAGCCTGAAGAGCCTGTGCGACACGCTTGGCACCCAGGTCGTCGACGTGCAGCAGAAGCTGGACGGCGTCGCGGCGATGCAAACGCGCCTCGTGCCGATCACCACGCACGTGACGACGCTGGCCGCGTCGTTGGAGAAGTCGCAACAGCTGGCGGCCTCCGTCAAGCAGGATGAGTCGGTAATTCACGACCAGACCGCGCGACTCACGGAACTGGTGGAGCAGGGCAAGAGCCTCGCCGCCGAAACCGCCGAGCGGCTCAAGCAGGTTCAGACCGTCAGCGACGAACTCGGCCGCGCGTCAGCCGTCAAGGAAGAGATGCTGACCGAACTGGCACGCGTCCAGGCCCGCCAGCGCGACGCCGTGACCCAGACCGAGGCGGCCGAGGATCAGCTGAAGCGCGCCGAGACCATGGTGAAGCAGCTCGAGCAGCGGCGCACGCAGTTGGCGTTCTCCGAAAAGAAAATCGCCACCATGGAGCAGCGCCTGAGCGACCTCACCCGCGCCACCGAGAGCGTGGAGCAGAAGATCAAGGCGATTGCGGAGCGCGAGGCGCTCGTCCAGGCCGTCAAGGCTGAAGTCGAGAGCGTCCACAAGATCAGCAGCCGCAGCAAGGCGGACCTGCAGTTTGTGACCGATCACCGATCGGAAGTGGCGGATCTTCGCGCCAAGGTCGAGGACCTGCTCGGACGCGTCAACGACACCGATACCAAGATCACCGCGATCGATGCGCGTCGCAAGATGGTCGAGGAAGTGCAGACTCGCACCAACGCGATCACCAATCTGCTGGACGACATCAACGTCAACCTCGAGATGCTCGGCGAGCAGCGCGCGGTGGTCGATCACGTCGGCGAGAAGATCGCGCGTCTTGATTTCATGGTCCAGGAAGCGCAAAACACCCTGCGCGCGTTGCAGCGTGAGCGCGAAGTGGCCGAGCGGATCGAGCAGGGTATCAAGTCGCTGCGCGCCAGCAGCGGCGGTGGGAAGATCGCCAGCGCCTAGTGAAAGTAGCAGGTATCAACTAGCAAGATGCAAGAAGAGGTCTTCTTGTTACCTGCTACTTGCATCTTGCTACTGGGTGTCTGACGTGCGTGGGTTCTGGACGACCAGCCGCGTGCCGATCTTGAGGTTGGTCGTCTTCAGCTTGTTCCAGTTCTTCAATTGAGCGATCGTCGTGCCGGTCTTGCGGGCAATCGCCGATAGCGTGTCACCGCGCCTGACCTGATACGTCCGGCGTGGCGTCACCGGCGTCGCGAGCGGTGTGGTGTCCTTAAGCACGTCCACTGCGATCGCTTCTGCCGTGGTTTCAAGCTCGCCGGCACTGGCGCGGGCCAGCAGCGCCGCCGACGGCATGCGCGGAATGATCAGCTTGGCGCCCACGGCGACTCGCGAGGTCGTCTTCAGATAGTTGGCTTCGGCGAGATCAGCGCGGCTGACCTGTAGTTTCTTGGCGATGGTCGCCAGCGTTTCGCCGCGCTTCACCGTGTGGGTCTGCATGGCGTTGAGCTGCGCCGGTCCGGCCGCCGCCAGGCCCTCGCGGACTTTGTCGGCCGTGCCGTGCGGCACCTTGATGGTGTATTCGCCGGGACGAATCGGAGTGGTCCAGCGCCGGAACTCCGGGTTCAGCGACTGGATGTCGTCCATGGGGACGCCCGCCCATTCGGCGACACGTCGCAGGTCCAGCGCCGGTGGCACGGCGACCGTCTCGCTGAGTGTGGGCTGCATCGGCACGATCTCGAAGCCGTACTGCGCCGGGTTCTTGGCGATGATGACCGCCGCGAGGATCATCGGCACGTAGTCGCGCGTCTCGCGGGGTAGATACCGCGTGGTTGCGCTCAACTGCCAGAAGTCGTTCTTGCGGCTGCGGGTGAGGGCGCGCTTCACGCGGCCCGGCCCACCGTTATAGGAGGCCATGGCCAAATGCCAGTCCTCGAAGATGCCGTAGAGCGTCTTCAGATACTTGGCCGCCGCCTGTGTGGCTTTGGTCGGGTCCGCACGCTCGTCGAGGTACCAATCGGCGCGCAACCCGTTTTCGAGGGCGGTGCCGCGCATGAACTGCCAGACGCCACGCGCCTTCGCGCGCGACAGGGCAGAGGGCTTGAACGCGCTTTCGATGAGCGGGATGTAGGCCAGATCCAGCGGCAAGCCCTCGGCGCGGAACGTCTGCCGAATCATCGGCAGGTACTGGACGCCGCGAGACAGTCCTTCGGTCAGGAACTCGCGAAGGCGTCCCTGGAAGAGCTCGACATAGCGCAGCACGCGGTCGTTCGTCGGAATCGGAATGTCGTGGGTCGTCGCTTCGAGGTCAGCCTGGACGGTCTCAGCGGTGACGGCTTTCGGCGCGCTTGCCTCGAAGGTCTCGATGGCGAGCAATGCATCAATCGCCGCGGGCTCGGACTTGGTTTCCGAAAATCCGTCGCCGGTTCGCAGCGCGGCCTGTTCGAGGACGCTGATGCGATCGACAAGGCGATCGAAGTGTTCGCGAGTGCGGGTCGTGGTGCGGGCGCCATCGGGCGACTCGAGGAGCGTGTCGAGTGCGCGATCGAATTCCGCCTTGGCGCGTTCGAGATGCCCGAGGCCCAGTTCCTTCTGGCCAGCCTCGAAATGCTGGTCGGACTTCGCGATCAGCTCGGCCACCGGGTCAACGACCGGCTGAGCTTCAGGCGCCGGCGCGATCGGCGCCGGGGACTGCGGAGCGATTTGCACTGCTTGCGTGCGAGGGCTTGTCGCACAGCCGGCGATGAACAAGGCGGCGATCGCCGACACGAAGGGGAGGGCAGATTTCCGGTGCAAGGAAGAATTTCGACCGCAGGCAGGGTAACACGCGGCCGAATTGATGGTCAACCTGTTACGGCTCAGGTGTTTACGGCTGAGGCCAGCCCGAATATACGAAGATCTTCGCAGCTTCGCCGGCATCGCGAGCGGCTGGGGTAACGATCGTTTGCTCGCCTATAAGCAATTTCCGACCAGCCTTCACAGCCAGGCGCACATCGTCTTCGCAGACGAATTTCTCAGGCTCGCTCACTCTCGGTGCTTGGGGTGCCTCAAGTGCCTGCGGTGCCTGGGGTGAAGTGCTGGGGGCCAGGCCGCGGGTTGCCAGAAAGCGATCAATCCGGTTGGTTAGTGCGTCCGCCGGTATGCCATCAGACGGCGGTTTCGTCGGCGCCTTTGGTAGTGGTGGTGCACTCGGCACCATACCCTTAGGAACCTCAGGCACCGTACGCACCTCAGGCACCTTGGCTGCCGGCCGTATCTCAAAGGCGACGCGCTTGACGTTGATCAGGTGCCGCGGCGTGATGTTGTCGCTCGTGATGTTGCCGCCAAATCCACCGCAGCCGAGGGTCATTGCCGGATCGAGGCCCGTGGTGAATCCGATCGCCCCCAGCGTGCTCGGCGTGTTGACGCAAATGCGATAGGCCGGCTTGTGGAGGCCAAACTCCAGGATCACAGCGTCGTTCTGGGAGTGAATCGACATCGTGTGGCCCATGCCGCCGTAGCGCAGGATCTCCTTGCAGCGTTCGCACGCCTCGCGCCAGTCTTTGACGACGTAGTACGACAGGACCGGGCAGAGCTTTTCGATCGATAACGGATAGTCGCGCCCAACGCCCTTCAACTCCGCAATCAGGGCGCGGGTGTGCGGCGGCACCGTAATCCCGACCTGCTGCGCGATGTAGATCGCTGACTTGCCGACGAAGGCCGGATTGGGCAGCCGCTGCGGCGTGATGAGCTGCTGCGCCAGCGCCTCGGTCTCGGCGGCCGACAGGAAATATCCCCCTTGATCCAGGAACTGTCGCCGCGCCTCCGCGTCGACGGCCTGATCGACGACGACCGAGTTCGGTGAGGAGCACAGGACGCCGTTGTCGAAGGATTTGCCGATCAGAATATCGCTGGCGGCCTTGCGGACGTCGGCGCTCGACTCGATGTAGCAGGGCGCATTTCCAGGGCCGACGCCGTAGGCCGGCTTGCCTGCGCTGTATGCGGCGCGGACCAGGCCCATGCCGCCGGTGGCCAGGATCACCGACACTTCGCGCGCCCGCATCAGTTCCTGAGTGCCCTCGAGCGTCACGGTTTTCATCCAGCCGATCGCGCCTTCAGGGAGGCCGGCTTTGCGTCCGGCCTCATACATGATGTCGGCGGTCTGGGTGATGCACCGCGCCGCCGACGGATGCGGCGTCATCACCACCGCACAGCGCGCCTTGATGGCGATGAGCATCTTGTAAATCGCGGTCGAGGTGGGATTGGTCGACGGGATGATCGCAGCGACCACGCCGAACGGTTCGGCGATTTCAATGATGCGCTTGTCGTCGATCCGATTGATCACGCCGACCGTCTTCATCGGCTTGATGAACTCGTAGACCTGCTTGGAGCCAAACAGGTTTTTTTGAATCTTGTCAGTCAGGACGCCGAAACCGGTTTCCTCGACGGCGAGGCGAGCCAGGGCCTCAGCGTGCGGCGTGACGGCGGCCGCCATGGCATCGACGATGCTGTCGACCTGGGTCTGTGAAAATTCGGCGAGGATCAGCTGCGCGGCCTTGGCGCGACGAGCCAGCGCGCGTGCTTCCGCGATGGACGCGAGGTCTTTATCGGATGGGGCAGATGCAGCGGCCGCGGTAGCCAACGTCGTCAGGACCTTAAGACCTTAGGACCCTCAAGACCCTCAGGCTTTGGGGAGAATCCGTTCGACTTCCGCGTGCGGCCTCGGAATCACGTGGACCGAGACCAGTTCACCCACACGCCGGGCGGCGGCAGCTCCGGCATCGGTGGACGCCTTGACGGCGCCGACGTCGCCTCGGACCAGCACGGTGACCAGCCCGGCACCGACGTATTCGGTGCCAACCAGCAGAACATTTGCCGCTTTGACCATGGCGTCGGCCGCTTCCACCGAGCCAATGAAGCCCTTCGTCTCAACCATGCCCAGAGCGTCGCGCACTGTGTCCATTGGAATGGCCTGCATGATATTCTTGTTCGCCACCCTATGCAACGGAGAGACAGTGTGAGAGGACTTGTGAGCGGCTGTGTACTGACCGCGCTCGTCGTGACTACCGCCATGGCCGCTGCCGGCTGCAGCGAAGCCGAAGACACCACGCCGCCGGTCGGGTCGATGCAGGTGACGTTGTCGCGCCCCAAGGTCGCGCTCGGTAGCCCGGTTGAAGTGACCTACAAATTCACCCTGAACCAGGACGCGCCTAACATCGGCGCGCGCCGCGTGTTTGTCCACTTCCTCGACGCCGATGAGGAGCTGATGTGGACCGACGACCATGAACCGCCGACGCCCACAGCGGAGTGGAAGCCGGGCCAGACGATCGAGTACACCCGGACGATGTTCATTCCCAGCTACCCCTACGTGGGTGCCGCCAAAGTCGCCGCTGGCGTGTATTCGACGTCGACCAACGAACGGCTCAAGCTCTCGAATGAGGATCGCGGTGACCGGTCGTACAAGGTGGTCGATTTCGAGTTGCTGCCACAGACCGAAAACATCTTTGTCATCTTCAAGGACGGCTGGCATCCGGCCGAAGTCGTAACCGATGGCGCCGGTCGCACGGAATGGCAGTGGACGAAGAAGGAAGCCACCATTGCCTTCCGAAACCCGAAGCGCGACGTGACGCTCGTGATGCAGCTGGACAACCCCGCAACCGGGCCGACCACGGCCCAGACGGTGACGGCGCAGATCGGCGACCAGGTAGTCACCACGATTCCGCTCGTGGCGGCAAACGCGCCGGTGTTGAAGTTCCCGATCACGGCCGCCCAGCTCGGCGCGGCCGACATGGTGGAGATGAAGTTCACCGCCGACAAGACCTTCGTGCCGGCGCTCGATTCTTCGATGAAGAGTGGCGACCCGCGTGAGCTTGGCGCGCGCTTCTTCCACGTGTTCATCCAGTAGGGGTCGAACGAGACATCGTGATGAAGACTGTCCTCACACTCGTCGCCGCAATGGCGCTGGTGGCCTCCGAGGCGAGGGCAGATATTGTTGTCTTCAAGAACGGCCGGACGATGTCGGTGAAGTCCATCACCGTTGACGCCGGCAGCGCCGTGATGCGGCTGCGCGAGGGCGGGGAAGTCACATTCCCGGCGTCGATGATCGCTCGCGTCGACCCGGACGAAGTGCCGTATCCCGAGACGCCCGACGTGCCGGATGCCTCCCCGGCGGCGCCGGTCCAGGTTGCTCAGGCGGTGCCGGCAGAGGCCCCGTTTGCCTACGCGGCGATACCCGAGGAAGTCCTCGCCGCGCGTCCGTTTGCGGAGTTGATCTCGGCGGTCGCCGCGACGCACGACGTCGACAAGCGGCTGGTGCACGCGGTCATTCAGCAGGAGTCCGGTTACCAGGCCCGGGCCCGGTCGAAGAAGGGCGCCAAGGGCCTCATGCAGTTGATGCCGGCCACCGCCCGTCAGTACGGCGTCCGCAACTCCTACGACCCGAAGTCGAACCTCGATGCCGGGGTACGGCACCTGAAGGACCTGATGAGCCGCCTCGATCTACCGACGGCGCTGGCGGCGTATAACGCCGGCGAGGGGACCATCAAGCGCTACGGCGGGCTCCCGCCGTTCCCAGAGACCCAGAACTACGTCCGCAGCATCCTGCGGCGTGTCGGTGTCTCAGGCGCGAACTGAGTCTTGCCCGGCCCCCGCCGCGGACGAGGGTGA
>JAYQOO010000035.1:0-7828 GCA_038144855.1 Acidimicrobiia bacterium
TCTGGAAGGCAAAGATCACCGCGTACTGTCCACCTTCCGCGCCCAGCGCGCCGTTCATCACCTTGGACCAGATCGCCACGTCACCGAGCGGGCCGAATACAAAGCGCGACCCCTCGACGGAGTAGTGCAGCAGGTCCTGGATCTTCTGGCCCAGCCACTGGAACCCTTGGATGCCGGCCTCGGTCTTCAGGACGATCAACGCAAACAGCACCTGCAGGCCAAGTCCCCACCCGACAATGCGCAGGCTGATTGCCTGCCGGTTGGTTGAGAGCGCGTAGGCAATGCCGAGGATCCCGACAAGCCCGATCAGAGGTTGCAATGTGGTCAAGAGGTCCATGTGATCTCGCTGCGGTTAACTGATGGCGACAAACATCTGCTCGCCGCTGTCGTGCACCCATCCGATGACCAGCGGCGCGTCCGCTGGAGCCTTGTCGCCGATCACGGTGGCCTGCTGCGCCAGGTGCTGCGCTGGAGCCAGCCGGCCGGGATCGTTGTAGAGCAGGTCCATGATGGGATCGCCGGCCGAGATGCGATCACCCGGTTTCTTGTGGAGCAGTACGCCTGCGGCCAGGTCGATCGGGTCGCTCTTCTTGTCGCGGCCGGCGCCAAGCGCCACCGCCGTGCGCCCAACCAGCAGCGCATCCTGCGATTGCACGAAGCCATCACGCGCGGCGGTGATGGTGTGGACGTGCCTGGCGCGCGGCAGACGACGCGGCTCGTCGACAACCGACGCATCGCCGCCCTGGCCGGTGATCATCTGCTTCAGTTTCTCGCGTGCCGCACCGCAGGCCAGCGCGTGCCGGACCATGTGCTCAGCCGCAGCCGCAGAATCGGCCTTGCCGCCCACCAGCACCATGCGTGACGCCAGCGTGATGATCAAGGCAGACAAGTCGGCAGGCCCGCGGCCACTCAGGATCTCGATACACTCGGCAATCTCGACGGCATTACCGACCGCCCTGCCAAGCGGCGCATCCATGCGCGTGATGAAGCATTCGGTGCGCACGCCCGCACTCGTGCCGATCGACACCATGGCGCGCGCCAGCGCGCGGGCGTCCGCCGGGCGCTGCATGAAGGCGCCACGCCCGCACTTCACGTCCAGGACCAGCGCGTTGCTGCCTTCCGCCAGTTTCTTGCTCATGACCGATGCGGCAATCAGCGGCAGGCTTTCGATCGTCGCCGTCACGTCGCGCAGTGCGTAGAGCTTCTTGTCGGCCGGGGTGATGTTGTCGGTCTGGCTGATCAGGCAGCACCCGACCGTGCCAAGGATCTGCGTGAACTCGTCGAGCGACAGCGCGACGCGGAATCCGGGGATGCTTTCGAGCTTGTCGAGGGTGCCGCCGGTGTGACCAAGGCCGCGCCCGGACATTTTCGGCACCACGATGCCGCACGAGGCGGCCAGCGGGGCGAGCACCATCGACACCTTGTCACCGACGCCGCCGGTGCTGTGCTTGCCGACCTTGATGCCAGGAATGTGATCCAGGTTGACGCGATCGCCCGAGCGCGCCATCGCCTCGGTCAGCCAGCCCGTCTCAACCGCGTTCATGCCCTTGAGGACAATCGCCATCAGCAGCGCGGAGGCCTGGTAGTCCTCCCAGGAGCCGTCGGAGACGCCGCGGACAAAGGCTTCGATGGCCTCCCGCGACAGGGCTTCCCCGTCGCGCTTGGCGCGGATGATGTCCACCGCTCGCATGGGCGGTCGGCAGTATATCGTAGGATTTCTCATGGCTCAGCGTGCGGAACCGGTCGCCAACACGACGCGATCCGCCCTCGCATTCGCCAAGGCGATGACGATCGGGCTGCGCAGTTGGGGCTTCTATCCCCCGGAGCACCCCGCCGTGGGCGTGGCCGTCGACCGGTTGATCGCCACCACCACCGACGCCTGCGCCGGCGGCATGATGCAGCTCGCCGTCACGCCACATGCCCTGCTGCTCGACGGCCTTCCGCTCGACTCGACCGACCTTGCCGTCGTCGAGTGCGCAGAACTGCTCCACGATCGCGACATCCTGCAGCTGACGATTGCCGCGCCGGCAACGGACGCGGTGATGCGGTCCCTGCTGGCCGTGCTGTCGCTGGACCGCGAGACGCGCCGGGCGCGGGGCGGACCGGCGGCGATCTGGGGCGCCGAAGACCAGACCTCGATCCTGATCGAGCAGATCGACTACCAGGAGATCCTGGGACGCGAGATCGACGAGGGGCCCGCGCGGCGCGATGCGACGTGGAAGTCGATCGTGCGCTCGATCATCATGGGCCACTCGACGTTCACGGCCGCCGAGCAGCAACGCCTGCTCGAAATCTCCCGCGACGTGGGCGCCATCGGCGAGTTGTGCAAGGACGCCAAAGAGCCGTTCTGCATGCCCGACGGCTCGCCGATGCTGACGACGCAGGCGGCGACGGTGCTGGCGGTCTACAAGCACATCGCCAAGACCGTGACCGCGCTCGAACCGGAGCGCGTCAAGGAAGTCATCGACTCGCTGGCCCTCGCCGCCGGCAACCTCGAGTCGTCGACCGCGCTCGAGTTGCTGATGCAGGAAGAACACGCCGCCGACGGGATCCCGATCATTTCGGCGCTCAAGCAGTCGTTCGATGACCAGCAGGTCGCCTTGCTGCTGGCACGGGCATTGTCCTCGCCCGGCCACGCCACCAACCGGCTGGCGCGGGTGCTCGACACGCTGGCGCCGGATGAACAGCGCAAGAAGCGGGTCCTCACCCTCGCGAAGAAACTGATCAGCGAGCGCGACTTCGGCAGCAAACGCCCGATCGACGATATCCGCAAGTCGCTCGACGAACTGCTGCTGCAATACGACGAGAGCACCTACGTCTCGCAGGACTATCGCGAGTCGATGGATCAGGCCGCGACTCGCGCCGCGGACCTGGCGGCGCGCGGACTGCCGCCGGAACTCGACGAATGGCTCGAGACGCTCGGCGGTGACAGCGTCAGGCGGCTGTCGGGTCAGTTGCTGATCGACCTGCTGCGCAACGAAACCGTCGCGGGCCGCATGGCCGAAACCGCTCGCGACATGGCCGCGTTCGTCGAAGAGCTGCTGCCGTCCGGGGCGTACGGCGAAGGCGTGCCGGTGGTGGACGAACTGGTTGCCGCCGCGGATCGAAAGCCCGCCATCGCACCCGACGCGTGCCGCAGTGCGGTCAGCTCGATCGGCGGTTCGAAGGCTCTCTCAGAAGCCGCGACGACACTGGGTGAACAGAATGCGAACGAGTTTGCGGCGTTTGAGAAGCTGGTGCGCGCGATCGGACCGTCGGTCGTCCCGTCGATCGTCCGTGCCTACCAACGCGAAGACGGCGGCATCGCAACCGACCGCGCGACCGGGCTGCTGAGCAAGCTCGGCGCCGCCGCCATCCCTGGGATCACGGCCGCGCTCGACGACCAGCGCTGGTTTGTGCAGCGCGAGCTGGCCAGGGCGCTCGGCAAGATCGGCACGCCCGCAGCGGTCGCACCTTTGCAGACGCTGTTGCGACGAAGCGACCTGCGGGTCCTGGAGACGGCGGTTTCGGCGCTATCGGCCATTGCCGACCCCGCGGCCGAAAAGGCGCTGCACATGGTGCTCAAAGCATCAACCGGAGATGCGCGCGACGCGGTGATCGCGGCGCTTGTTGGACTCAAGGACGCGCGCGTCGTGCCGATGCTGGCCCGGGTGCTCCAGGAAAGCGATCCGTTCAGCGACGATTTCCCGTTGATTCAACAGACGCTTGGGGCGCTGGCGACCATGCGCGACGACCGGGCGCTGACGCCGATCACCGCGATGGCACGCAAGAAGAAGTGGCTGGCCTGGGGCCGGACGACGCAAACGCGGCAGGCTTGCCTGCAGACGCTGGCACGCATCGGCACGGCCAAGGCCAGGCAATCCATCAACGAACTGGCGACCACGGGCGACTTTTTCCTCAAGCGCCTGGCCCAGAAAGCAGCGAACTGACGCATGAGCGCTGTCTTTGAAGATCTGATCCGCCGCCTCGGCGCCACGGTCCGTGCCGCGGAGCTGTATGCGCCGACGCATCCATTGGTGCAGCGCACGGCGCTCGGACTGCTTGGCGTGCTGACACCGATGCTCGAAGGCACACCGACGGTCATCGTCGGCTTCCTCGAGGACGACGTGGTGGTGAACGATTTCCGCCTCACGCGCGGCTCCGCCAACATGGCCGGCCTGCTGCGCGACATGCGCGATCGCAAAGTCGAGAAGATCACCTTTGGACGCGGCGTGGAAGTCACCGACATCCGCGCGCTGATGGACGAACTCGCCGACAAGACCGCGCGCACCGCGGTTGGCGACCGTCTCACGGCGCGCGGCATCCGCCGCGTCCTGGTGTCGAAGGTGGCCGTCGAAGAGGAAGAACAGGAAGAGGTCGGCCTCGTTGCGGCAAAGCAGATGTATTCGAAGGCTGTGGCCAGCGCCGAGACCATCTGGGCGGCCACCAAGGCCGGCGACCAGCCGAATCCGGCCGACGCGCGCGGCATCATCGACAGCCTGTCGCGGCTGGTCTACCAGGATCGCACCTCGCTGCTCGCGCTCACGGCGCTCAAGCGCCACGACAACTACACCTTCACGCACATGGTGAACGTGGCGGCGTTGTCGATGGCCATGGCGCGATCGCTCGACCTCGAAGGCCCGATGCTGCGCGAATTCGGCTTTGCCGCCTTGATGCACGACATTGGCAAGGTGCACACGCCGCTCGAAATTCTCAACAAGCCCGACAAGCTGACCGAAGACGAATTCAAGATCATGAAGCAGCACGTCGTCGATGGTGCACACGTGCTGCGCAAGACGCCGGAAACGCCGGCGCTGGCGCCAGTGGTCGCGTTTGAACACCACTTGAAGCAGGATCTCAGCGGCTACCCGGAGAACATCGGCTCGCGAAAGCTGAATCTCTGCACGATGGTCGTGAGCGTCGTGGACGTGTTCGACGCGCTGCGCAGCAACCGCGCCTACCGGCAGGGGCTGGCGACCGACCGCATCAAGCACATCATGAGCCAGCAGGATGGCACCGCCTTCAATCGCACGCTGCTCCGCCGCTTCGTCAATTTGATGGGACTGTTCCCGATCGGCACGCTGGTGCGGCTCAACACCGAGGAACTGGCGGTCGTGACCCAGACGCATCCCGAGGATCCGTTCAGGCCGCAGGTGAAATTGCTGACCGACGGCAAGGGTGACAAACTTGAAGCCCCGTTGCTCACCAACACATGGGACCGCGACCACCGTGGTGAATTTCCCAAGGCCGTGATTGAGGCAGTTGACGGCCAGACAGTGGGAATTGACCCGCTGAGCTATTTATAATTTCACCTCGTCAATGGCAGCGTCGCAGGCCCCAATCGAGCCCCTTCCGCCCGACGTCTCAGGCAGACTCGCTGAATTCGCGCGCGCCTGCAAGGCGGCGACGCGCATTGTCTCGATGTACCCTCCGACGCATCCGGCAATCCAGTCGGCGCTCGCCCGGATCGGCGACGCAACCAGGCAAGCGACGCTAACGGACCGTTCACGATCACCGTGCTGCCGGACGCGTTGCTGGTCAACGGTCGCGGACTGGCCAAGCCGGAACCATCCGCGGGAGAACTCGCGGCGATGCTGCATCAGCAGCTGGTCGGCGAACTGACGCTGTTCGATTCGCTCGACAACGACGGCTGGCACACCTTCCTGTCATTGCTGGCGAAGACGCCTGAAGACGCCCGCGCCATGGGCGGCGTCAGGAAGGCCTGGGAGGCGGCTGGCAACAACGCGATCGCGCTCGTCGAGATCGACTACGCCGACATTCTGCGCGAGCGCGCCGGCACGGGTGACGGCGCGTCGTGGGACCGGATCCTCGCCGCAATGAAAGACGAGGATGGTGAGGGCGGTGGCGCGAGCGGCGAGCACGCCACCATGCAGGACATGATGGCGCTCACCGAGGATCCGGAGCGCCTGGCTCAGTTTGCGCAGAAGCTGCAGGACGTCGGCAAGGCGGTCGGCGACGATTCGATCCAGCAGCGCAAGTCGCTGCTGCACCTGATGCACGGCCTGGCGAACTACACCGCCGAGCGCAAGCCCGAAGAGCTGGATGCGGTGCTGAACACCATGGCCGGCGCTGCTGTGCAAATGCCGCTGGACATGCTGCTGTCGCTGATCACCGATCCACCGCCGGTGGCGTCGGCTTCCGGCGGCGCGCAGATGAATCTCGCCGGCGAACTGCAGGCACGCCTGACCGACGAGATGCTGACCAAGTTCCTGGTCGACAACGTCGTGAAGGACCGCGGTGCCAGCGGCCGCCTCGCCGCGGCATTCCAGACCCTGGTGCCCGATCCATCCAAGCAGCAGGAGATCCTCGCGGCCGCCACCGCGCAGGCCGCCGAGATGTTTGCGGCCGATCCGCAATTCGAAAACGTCTGGACCAGCTCGAGCGAGATGCTGATGTCGTATTCGGACGCGAAGTTTGTGTCCGAGGACTACGCGCGCGAGCTGACGACCGCGCAAACCCAAGCCGTCGAGGTCGAGAAGATCGGCGACGACCCGCCGGTGCGCATTCGCGCGTGGCTGGCCACCGTCAGCGACGAGGAAGTCCGCGCGCTTGACCAGAGCCTGATCCTTGACCTGCTCAAGATCGAAAGCCGGGCCGACGCCTGGTCCGGCGTGCTCGACACCGCGCTCACCAGCATCGACCAGCTCGTGCTGGTCGGCGACCTGCGCCTGGCGTCACAGCTGCTGCAGGCCGTGTCGGCGATTGCGCAAGACCCGTCGGCGCCATTCCGCGAGCCGGCCGCCACGGGCATTGCTCGCCTGGTGGACGGTCCAATGGTGCGGCACCTGGCAACCTCGCCGAACAAGGCAACGGACGCCTAGTTCGAGATTGCCAGGAAGATGTGCACCACGATCGGGCCGAAGCTGGTCAAGCCGATGTCCGACGCGCTGATGGGCGAAAGTAACGCCCGCACGGTGCGGCAATTGCGCGACATCCTGATTTCCTTCGGCCCTGCAGCGCGTGAATATGCCAACGAGTTGAAGAGCTCGCGCAATCCGGCAGTGCGTCGCGCCGCCATCGACCTGCTCCGCGCCCTGGGCGGCGACGCCGCCCTTCCCGACCTGCGCGTGATGCTGGATGACGCCGACGCGCAGGTGCAGCGGGAAGCGCTGCGCGGCATCCTGCAGATCGGCACGAACGAGGCCTACCAACTGCTCGAACAGGCCATGCGCAGCGGCGCCGCGCACACGCGCGACGCCATCATGCAGGCGCTCGGCGGCTTCCGCGACGAGAAGGCCGCGCCGCTGTTCGTGCATATCCTGACCAACACCGACTACAAGGGCGCCAACGAAGGCACGTACACGCAGACGATCGAGTCCTTGGGCAAGGTCGCTGTCGATGAACGCTCGGCGTCGACGCTGAAGGACATCCTCTATCGCGGCGAGTGGTGGGCGCCGGGCCGCACCGCTCGCATCCGCGCCGCCGCCGCACGCGCCCTGCGCAGCATGGGCACACCCGGCGCCGATCGCGTCCTCGAGGAAGCCGCCGCGTCAGCACCCGGCGCAATTCGCAAGGTGGCGAAAGCGGCGCTCGCCGAGCCGGCGCCGCCGCGGCGCCAGTCGCGACCGAGGGAGAAGGAATAAGTGGATCAGGTCGCGCGACTGCGGTTGGCCGACGACTTCATGCGGCGCCTCGGCGCGGCGCTCCGTGGCGCGCAGCTCTACGCGCCGTCGCATCCGCTCGTCCAGCGGGCCTTTGACGGCCTGAACGAGTCGCTCAACCAGCTGCTGACCGACCAACCGACCATTGCCATCGGCATCATCGGCAACGAGGTGGAACGGTGCAAGCACATCGTCGATGGGCTGCTCGACTTCACCCGGCCGCGGCC
>JAYQOO010000035.1:7838-31618 GCA_038144855.1 Acidimicrobiia bacterium
CATCGGCATCATCGGCAACGAGGTGATCGTCGGCGACGTGCCCCTGCCGCGCGCCGCGGAGTCGATGGGCGAAATGATCCGCCGCCTGAAGACGCTCGGCATCGAACGCATCGCTTTCGATCGGGGCGTCACCCCAGACGAGGTGCAGACGCTGGCGCTCACGATCGCGCATCCAGAGCGCCGGCCCGGCCAGTCGGCACCGGGCGCTGAACCCGCCGATCCGTTGGCGGTGCTGAACAGCCTGCCCCACATCCGGGTCGGGCGCATCCAGACCGAGGAGAAGAAGGAACAATCCGCGGCCGACGTCGCGACCATTCGCCGGCTCTATTCGGATGCAACCAACCTGGCCGGATCGGTGTGGGAGACGGCGAAGAACGACGGCACGCCCGATCCCAAGGCGGCACGCGCGCTGGTCGATGGCCTGGCACAGGCGGTATCGGCGAACCGCACGGCACTGATCGCGCTGACCGCGCTCAAGAACTACGACAACTACACCTTCACCCACATGGTGAACGTGTCGATCCTGACCATGTCGCAGGCACGCGCGCTCGGCATCGACGGCGCGCAATTGCGTGAGCTGGGACTGGCGGCGCTGATGCACGACATCGGCAAGGTGCGCACGCCCACCGAGATCCTCAACAAGCCGGAGAAGCTGACCGACGCGGAATTTTCGATCATGCGCATGCACGTCGTGGACGGCGCGGAGATCCTGCGCCGCACGCCGGAGATGCCGGCAATCGCCCCGGTGATCGCGTTCGAACATCACCTGCGCCTCGACGGCACGGGCTATCCGTTCGGCGTGAGCCGCGCCGGCCTCAACATCGGCACGATGTTGTGCAGCATCGCCGACGTCTATGACGCGATGCGCTCGCAACGCGCCTATCAGCAGGCCTTCCCATCGGATCGCATCCTGGAAGTGATGAAGCGCAACGATGGCCAGCAGTTCGATCAACACCTCGTGCGCCGCTTTACCCAGCTGCTTGGCATCTACCCGCCCGGCAACCTCGTGCGCCTGGACAACGGCGCGGTTGGCGTGGTAATGGCAGTGCATGCCCCGGAGCCGTTCAAACCCCGGGTCAAGGTGATTCGCACGGCAGCCGGCGAACTGATCGACGTGCCCTACGAAGTCAACCTCTGGGAGATGGGCGACCAGACGCCGGGCCCGCGATCAGTCCAGGCTCCGCTCGATCCCGCCGAACAGGGGCTCGATCCGCTCACTTATCTCTGACACGTCGCAGAAATCACCCGATCTTCACGGCGACCGGCACACCCGCCGCGCTACCATGAGATATGCACGGCATGTGTCGCCGGAGCTCGGCGCTGACCGGCGCGGCCATCGTGGCCTTCATTGGCCTGTCGACGGCGCTCGGACATGGACAGGTTGACCGCTCAATCGCAAAGGCGGTCGTGCAGACCGCTGGCTTGCCCGCGATCGATCGCGGCTTGCGCGATCAGGATCCCCCGCGCGACGCGAGGACCAGGCAGAATGCGCGGCACGCGAGCGCCGATGCGCCACGGACCCTTCCGTACCTGCGCGGTTCCCTCATCGTCAAGTTCAAGACAGGCGCCACGCGTGCCGGCGTCAACGCCGCAACCGCGCTGGTGGCCGGCGATGTGGTCAATCGTGACAGCTTTGCCGACTTCGACATCGTCGAGATTCCCGCCGACGTCGACCCGGAGTCGGCGGCCGCTGCGCTCAGTCAACGGGAGGATGTGGAGTACGCGCAACCGCGCTACCTGAACCACGCGATGGCGCGACCCAATGACACGTTGTTCCAGAACCAATGGAACTTCTCCGCCATCGACATGGAGCGGGCGTGGGACATTCAACCCGGCGCCTCGTCCGACATCATCGTTGCCGTGCTGGACACCGGCATGGCGTTCCGGTCGGTGACGATGCAGTACCGGTCGACCTTCAATTTCCGCTATACCCCTGGCGGACCGCTCTACCCGGCACTCGGACCGGTGGTGGTGCCATTCGCCGCCGCGCCGGAGCTCGGCCCGTCCGGATCACCGCGATTCGTCGCCCCGCGCGATTTCATCTGGAACGACGACATGCCGGTCGACCTGGATGGTCATGGCACGCACGTCGCCGGGACGATCGGGCAGCTCACCAACAATGGCGCCGGAACAGCCGGCATGGCCTACAACGTGCGCTTGATGCCGGTGAAGGTCATTCAAGGCGTGTGGGACGAGGTCTTTGACTCGCCCTCCTTTGGCAGCGACGACGTCGTCGCGCGCGGCATTCGCTACGCGGCCGACAACGGCGCGAACGTGATCAATCTCAGCATCGGCCGCGAAGACGGCGGGCCGGCGCCGGTGGTGACCGACGCCGTTCGCTACGCGGTCAGTCGAGGCGTTTTCGTGGTGGCGGCATCGGGAAACACGCGCGACGAAGGCAACTCGGCCAATCGCCTGGCGCAGCCGGCGCCGGACATCGACGGCTTCGTCGCCGTAGGGGGCGTCGGCCGCACATTGGATGTGGCGTACTACTCCACATCCGGCCCCTTCGTTGAGCTTGCCGCGCCTGGCGGCGATCAGCGCTCCGGAGGTACGGCAGGAGGCATCCTGCAGCAGACGCTCGATCTCGACCTGATCGAAACCTACCTGCGCCCCGTGTCCCAGTTCAGACCTCCACGGGCGGATGCGTTCGCGTATGAGTATTTCCAGGGCACGTCGATGGCGACGCCGCACGTGTCTGGATTCGCCGCGCTGCTGATGCAGCAAGGCCTCCGGGATCCGGCCGTCATCGAAGCCGCGATGAAGCAGTTTGCGACCGACCGTGGCACGACCGGCCGCGACAACTTCTACGGGTTCGGCGTCATTAACCCGCGCGCGACCCTCAGGGGCCTGGGGCTGGCGCGATGACGGTGGCCATCGTGAAGCCGCTCGCGCTTGCGTGGTCGCTGATCGCTGTTTGTGCCTCACCGCTGGTGTCGACCTCGTATGCCCAGGCCAGGCCGTCCGCGCGTCGGGCGGAACCGGCGCGCCGTGTGACCGTCAATGGTTATGCGACGTTCGGCCGCGTGGACTTCGTTGCGAAGAACAGCTTTGAGGCGATTACCGGCAAGACGGGCGGCACGCTCGCAGGAGGCGGCGTCCGCGTGGGCTTGCCATGGGGAAACACCGCGTGGGGCGGGCCGTTCATCGAGATCGGTGCATGGCGGCACCGAACGGACGGCGAACGGGCGTTCGTGTTCAACGGCACGGTCTACAAGCTTGGTATTCCAGTCGAGATCACCACGACCCCGCTGGAGTTGAGCGCGGGCTGGCAGTTCAGATTTCGCCGGTTGCCCAGGCTCACGCCCTATGTCGCGGGCGGTCTGACGTCGGCGCGCTACGAGGAGACGTCCAGCTTCTCGTCCTCGCCCGACGACGTCGACGAAGACTTTGGCGGCTACCACATGACCGGCGGCATTGAATATCGCGTCACCCGATGGGTGGGCGTGGCGGGCGAAGCCGTGTGGTCAACCGTGCCCAACTCGATCGGCCAGAGCGGCGTGTCCCAGGCATTTAACGAGACCAACCTCGGGGCCAATGCATTTCGCATCAAGATCCTGATAGGCCGATGACCCCGTTCGAGCGCAGAGTATTGACGATCGTGTCGCGTGTACCCGTTGGCCGAGTCACGACGTATGGGGACGTCGCCAGGATGGCCGGCAGGCCGGGCGCCGCTCGGGCGGTTGGCAACATCATGCGGGCGGCGGATCGTCCCGGATTGCCCTACCACCGGGTTATTGCGGCCGGCGGACGCCTTGGCGGTTACTCGTCCGTGTCCCTCAAACGGTCCCTGCTGCTGGCCGAGGGCGTGTCCGTCACAGGTTCGAGAGTGACCGGTTTTGAGAAAATCCGCTGGAAGAGCCGGTAACTCAAAGAAAAACGAACCATTTGGCCGTCTCGCACGTCTATGAAAGGCGAGTCGTGACCGCTATGCGCCGCTGACCAAGGGCGGGCGCTACGAGTTCACGTCCCATTCCGGCGACGTCCGCATTGTTCTTGCCGGGAACACGGGGTTCGAACTCGACGCCGACACCTTCAGCGGCAGTGTCCGTGCCGACGTAGTCACCCTCAGGACACTCGGCCGCACCGAGCAGTCATCCAGGGACCGCCGCAGTAATCGGGCCATCCGCGGATCCTACGGCGACTCGAGCGCGTACCTGACCGTGCGCAGCCACAGCGGTTCGGTCGTGATCTCCAGGAAATAGGGCGAGGGTGCGGAGGTGCGAGGTGCGGTATTCCGTTACCCATTGCAGCACTGAGCGTTCCACTCCGCACCTCGTGCCCTCGCACGTCGCACTCTCCTTCAAACGGCACGGTTCTGGCATAATACGGGTCGGAGGAAATACGTATGAAGGTTAGATGGATCGTCGCATTCCTGTTGACCGCGTTCACTGGCGTCGCCGCTGCACAGCAGGGCCAGGTTCCGACGACCGAAACCGCGTTGGGTTCCGTTCGGATCCCGCGTGCCGTCAAGGCCGACGGCAAGGACTTGAAGGCCGGCACCTACCAGGTGCGCCTGACCGCGCAGGCGGCAACCCCGGCCGTTGCGGGTCAGACCATGGAGCGTTGGGTAGAGTTCGTGCAGGGTGGCAAGGTGGTCGGCCGCGAGGTCGTCAGCATCGTGCCCGGATCCGAAGTGAAGGATCTGCAGCCCGGTCCGGATGCGACCCCGTCGACGCGCACCGGCTCAAAGGTGGAGATGCTCAAGGGCAACGACTACCTGCGGGTCTGGATCAACCGCGCAGGCGTCGCCTACCTGATTCACCTACCGCCGGCCTAACCGTCGACAGTCAAGAATCGGCGGTTAAGAGTTCCGGTCATCCAGCCGGCAGTCCAGCCGGCAATCCAATGCCGATTCGACTGTCGGCTATTCTCGCGACAGTGATCGATAAACAAAGCGGCGCAGGCTTCCCGAGGCATCGCTCGGAGGTTGTCCAGTCATCACACAGCTGACTGATGACTGGACTGGCTGACTGATGACTGAGCACTCTTAACCGCCGATCGTCGACTGAAGACTCTTCGTCAGCCGCCAATCGACATCACGTCGAATTGCTCATGGTGCAGATGGACGTCGCTCTTCACGATCACATCCCGCTGCAGCATCTGCTTCAGATCCTTCAGCACGCCCCGCTCTTCTTCCTGCAAGGCACGCGCAATATCCGGATTGACACGTAGCAGCACGCCCGGCCCGTCAAGATCCGAGCCGACCTTCTTCACTTCCGACAGGATCTCGTAGCACACCGTGGCGCTCGACTTGATGGTGCCGGCGCCCGAGCAGTACGGGCATGGCTCGGTCAGCACGCGTTCGAGGCTCTGCTTGACGCGCTTGCGCGTCACGATCACGAGGCCGAAGTCGGAGACCTGGAGCGCCTTCGAGGGCGCGCGGTCCTTGCGCAGCTCCTGCTCCACCGCCTGGAACACTTTCTGGCGGTTCTTCTTCTCTTCCATGTCGATGAAGTCGCACACGATGATGCCGCCCAGGTCGCGGAGGCGGATCTGGCGCACGATCTCCTTGGCCGCTTCGAGGTTGGTCTTGATGATCGTGTCTTCCAGGCGGCCGGCGGTCTTCTTGCCGACGTAGCGCCCGGTGTTGACGTCGATGGCGACCAGCGCCTCGGTCTGGTTGATGACGATCGACCCGCCCGACTTGAGCCACACCTTGCTGCGCAGCGCCTTGTCGAGCTCGGCCTGGACGCCGTACTCCTCGAAGATCGGGAAGTCCTTGTCGTAACGCTTCACGCGGCTGGCCAGGTTCGGCATGATCCGGTTGATGAACTCCAGCGCGCGCTGGTGCTCGACCGGGTTGTCGATGCGAATCGCGGAATAGTCGTCGGTCAGCAGGTCCCGCAGCAGCTTGGCGACGAGACTGGGCTCCTGGTAGACGGTCACCGGGGAGCGCTTCTGTTCACCGCGCTGCCGCATTTCGACCCAGATCTTGTAGAAGTAGTTCAGGTCCGCGAGGATGTCTTCCTTCGAGCGGCCTGACGCCGCCGTGCGGATGATCACGCCGCCGCTGAAGCTGTGCTGCTCGCGGAACTCCTTGACGATGCCGCGCAGGCGCGAGCGTTCCTCGCGGCTGTCGATCTTGCGCGAGATGCCGATGTGATCCACGGTCGGCATGAACACCAGGAAGCGACCCGGCAGCGTGACATGGCACGTCAAGCGCGCGCCCTTCGTGCCGAGAGGCTCCTTGGCCACCTGCACGATGACGTCCTGCCCTTCCTTCAGCAGCTCTTCGATCTTCGGCTCGGGCGCCCGCTTCTCGTCATCGCGGTCACGACCGCCACGCCCGCGCCCGCGCCGCTCCGGCGCCGACCCTTCGGCCGCCGCGCCAGCCCCGTTCGCGCCGGCCTCCGCGCCATTCGAACCGCCGGCACCCTTGGCGCCCTTGGCGCCTTCATCGTCGTCCTCGTCCTTGTCGTATTCGTCAAGGTTGGCGATGACGTCCGACACATACAGGAAGCCGTCACGCTCGAGGCCGATGTCGACAAACGACGACTGCATGCCCGGCAGCACCTTCGACACGCGTCCCTTATAGACGTTGCCGACGACGCCGCGATTGTGTTCGCGTTCGACGAAGAGTTCAGCGAGCTGGTCGTCTTCGAGAATGGCCACGCGTGTCTCGTGACCGTTGGAGGAGATGATCATCTCCTTGTTCATGGCAGACCCTTCTAATCTGGTCGAGCGGATGCGACTGGCAGGGCTGCATCAATTCGTGAACCGCCGCATTCTCACGTTGAGAATGAGGCCGAACCCTACCAGGGTGGCGATCATGGACGAGCCGCCGTAACTCATCAACGGCAGCGTGAGTCCCTTGACCGGCGCCAGACCCGCCGACATGGTGATGTTGTAGAGAACCTGGAACGTGAAGGAGGACAACACGCCCAGCACTAAGTACGCGCCGAGACGATCCTTGGCCAGCCGGGCCGCATCGAGCGCGCGTAAGATGACGAACAGGTACAGCCCGAGCGCCGCGAGCACTCCGACCAACCCCTGCTCCTCGGCGAGCACCGAGAAGATGAAGTCGTTGTGCGCGACGGGAAGGAACCGCAACTGGCCCTGCGTGCCCTCCATGAAACCCTTGCCCGTGACACCGCCGGAGCCGACGGTAATGCGGGCCTGAATCTGCTGGTAACCGGCGCCCCTGGGGTCCTGGGCCGGATCGAGGAAAGTGGAAATGCGTTCACGCTGGTAGTCCTGTAGACCGAACTTGTAGGCCACCGGCGCGGCGAGGATGGCTACCACCAGCCCCGCGTAGATGTACTTCATTCGCAAGCCCGCCACGTAGACGACCACGAACAGGACGGGCAGGAGGGTCACGGCCGTACCGAGGTCCGGTTGGCGCGCGATCAGCAGGAACGGCACCGCCGTGAGCGCGGCGGCGATGAACAGATCGGTGTTGGTGAGGGCTGACCGCCGCTCTTCGCCGAGCATCTTGGCGAGCATCAGCGCGAGCGTGGCCTTTGCGTACTCCGATGGCTGGAGGTTGAACGGGCCGATGACATCGATCCACCGCCGCGACCCGCCGCGGACGGTCCCGACGAACAGGACGGCGATGAGCATGATCACCATCGCGAGATAGATCCAGTGCGATTTATCGGCCAGCGATCGGTAGTCGACGCTGGCGGCGATCGCCATGCCGATCAGTCCGAGGCCAAGCGCGTAGACCTGGGTCCAATACACGGAGCCGGCGCCGCCGGTGGTGCTGAAGATCATTGCCAGCCCGACCGCACAAATCGCCAGCACGGCGCCGATCAGCACCCAGTCGACGTAATGGTAGAGGCGCCGCTCGAACATTACTGTGTGCCTCCGGCAGTGGTTGCGGCGGCGGCAACCCGGCTTGGCGCGGCCGGCGGCACCACCGGTACCGGCGGTACCAGCACCGGCAGCGGCAGTCCGTCGCGCTGGGCAAAATAGGTTTCGATGATGTGACGCGCCACTTGCGCGGCCGACGATCCGTGCTCGCCGTGCTCGGCAAAGACCACTCCGGCGATTTCCGGGTTGTCTTTCGGCGCCATGAAGACGAACCAGCCGTGATCGCGCAGATCCTGCTCCGTCCGGCCCCGCGCGCGCTCCTTACCCTGCAGGGAGATCACCTGCGCAGTACCGGTCTTCCCTGCGACGTCACGGCCGGCGATCATCGCCCGCTTGCCGGTGCCCGCGCCATTGACGACCATCCACAAGCCATCACGCACGGCCGTGATCGTCTCGGGCTTCATGACAAACGGCACAAACGGCGACGCCGGTGGCGGCACGGACACCCAGCCGCTGCCTTCGTCCTGCGCCTTGACCAGGTGCGGCACGACGCGAGTGCCGCCATTGGCGACGGTCGCCATCATCACCGCCATCGACATCGGCGTCACCGACAACTGGCCCTGTCCGATCGCCACCGAGATGGTTTCACCGGCGTACCAGCGTTCGTTGTAGCGCTTCTGCTTCCACTCGGTCGACGGGACGATGCTTTCGCCTTCGTTCGGCAGGTCGATGCCGCTCTTCAACGCCAGGCCGAGCCGCTCCGACCACTTGTACATCTTGTCGACGCCGAGCATGTTGCCGACGGTGTAGAAGTAGGTGTTGCACGACTTCTCGATGGCGTGCGCGAGATCCATGTAGCCGTGCTTGCCGAGGCACTGGAAGAAGCGACCGTAGAATGTGCCACCCCCGGGACAAAACACCTGGTGCGATGGGGTGATCACGCCTTCTTCAAGCGCCGCAGTCGCCACCACGATCTTGAAGGTGGATCCCGGTGAGTAGCGGCCCTGGATCGCGCGGTTCTGCAGGGGTCGCAGCTTGTCGTTATTGAGCGAATTCCACGTGGCGCGGTCGATGCCGGTCGCAAAGGCATTCGGATCGAACGCCGGCAGGCTGGTCAGCGTCAGCACTTCGCCGGTCTTGGGCTCGAGGATCACCGCCGATCCGTTGTAGCCGTAGTTGCGCAGAGAATCCTCGGCCGCCTTCTGCATGGCGTAGTTGATCGTCAGCTGCACACGCCGGCCCTGCACCGGCGGCACTTCTTCCAGCGTCCGGATTTCACGGCCCATGCTGTTGACGACGACGCGCTTGGCGCCGTCCTCACCCATCAGCAGCTTGTTGTAGACGCGCTCGACGCCGAACTGCCCGACGATCGATCCCTTCGTGACGCCGTCGGCCTGCATCTGATCTTCGCTGGCTTCGCCAACATAGCCAATCAGGTGTGCGGCCATGTCCTGATCGGGATACTGCCGGGTCGGCACCTCCTGGACCAGCACGTCCGGCAGTTCAAAATCGAGACGCCGCGCGGTGACCGCCGCGACCTGCGCCAGCGTGGCGTCCTGCACGACCACGATCGGCCGATAGCTCGGTTCGCGGCGATGCCGATCGACGATCTCACGCACCACCTTCTCCTCGAGACTGGTGACAGTCGCCACGAGGCGAATGGTGCGATCGAGGTCCTTGGTGTGTTCGCGGACGATGGAAATGTTGAAGGAGTTGCGGTTCTCGACCAGGAGCTTCCCGGTGCGGTCGTAAATGATGCCGCGTGGCGCGCGCAGCGTCAGCGTGCGTTGGTGGTTATTCTCCGCCATTTCCTTGAACTGGGCGAACTTCACCACCTGGAAGAACCAGAACCCGCCGGCCAGCATGCCGAACGCGACAGCAGCCGACACCCTCAGCACGGTGAGGCGGGTCGTGAGCCGGCGCCGATCTTCGGCAATAGCCATAGGCGTAATTATCGCTTCAAAAACCGCCGCGCGCGACGCCTGTCGACGAAGCCCGGGATCCACTCAACCAGCGTGAAGGCCACCACCCCGACGAAGGCGTTGCCCAGGGCCTGCCCCGCGACCGCGGGCCAGGGCGCCTCGAACTGGCGGAGGTTCAGGAGCGTGTACAACCCCATGAATATCGCGGCGTTCAGGCCGGTTGCCAACAGGAGCAGCAGGAACCTCGGCAGTGGCGCGGTCACGATGAACTGCGTACCCAACACCCCTGACAAGAACCCGATAATCGTCTTGGCGAGGCCGCCGATGCCCAGGATCCCGCTCGAGAGCGCGTCCTGGATCAGGCCGGCGACGGTGCCGCCGAGTAAGCCCGTGACCGGGCCAGACTTGATCGCGAAAAACACCACCACGATCAACACCAGGTCGATCGCGGCGGTGCCCTGAAACACCAGGCTGGCGAGGGTGGTTTGCAGCGCGATCGCGACCAGGATCGCCGCCAGCGCCGCGGCGCTTCTCACGGCTTTGGCTCCTCGATCGCGCCCCGCGACGCCGGCACCGACTTCACGATCAGCACTTCTTCGAGTCGCGCAAAATCCACCGCCGCCCGCACTGAGATCTCGAGGTAGGCGCCCGCGCCGCGGTCGGCGTGATCAACCGTGCCGATGACGAAGCCCTTGGGGTAGATCCCGTCGATACCAGACGTGACGACGAGATCGCCCGTCTTGACGTCGGCGGTGCCGGGCACGTACTGCAGGCGCAGCACGCCGTCGCTCATGCCCATCACGATGCCCTGCACTCGCGTGCGCTCGATCAGCACGCCGGCAGCCGCGTTGCTGTCGATCAGCAACTGGACCTTGGCGGCCCGGCCGCTCGACAGGATCACGCGGCCGACGACACCGGCCGGCGAGATCACCGCCATGTCGGTGGCCAGGCCGTCGGAGGAACCCTTGTCGATCGTGACGGTGCGGAAATCAGGACTGGCGGGGCCAGCGATGACTTCCGCCGCCACCGTTTCCAGGTTCGCGCGATCGCGCAATTCGAGGAGTTGGCGCAGGTTGTCGGTGCGTTGCGCCTCCGCGCGTTCCTGCTGGAAGCGCACCTGCAGGTTCTGCAATTCCTGCTTCAGCGCCGCGTTTTCTTCCTGGACCTGTTGCAGGGCGACGTAGCCCGACCACAATCCGCGCACGCCGTCGATCAGCGCCATCGTGGCGCGCTGCACTTCGGAGAAGCTGCCGAAGGTCACGACCTGCAGCACCGGCAGGCCGGACGCGGTGTTGACCTGCGCGGAGATCAGCACCACGTGCAGCAAGATCGCGGCGCCGAGTACGACGCCCGTCCGCTGCTTGATGTCCGCGATTGCCAACGACGGATCCCCTGATCCCCGAACCCTGTTCCCTGGTCCCGGCTAGTCGATGGCGATCTTGCGAAGCAGATCGAACTCGCCCAGCATTTTGCCGGCGCCAAGCACGACCGACGACAGCGGATCTTCCGCGCTCGACACCGGCAGGCCGGTCTCTTCGCGCAGGCGCTTGTCGAGGTTGCGCAGCAGCGAGCCGCCGCCGGTGATGACGATGCCGCGATCGACGATGTCGGCGGACAGTTCGGGAGGCGTGCGTTCGAGCGCCACGCGCACCGCGTCGACGATGACGTTGACCGTTTCGGTCAGCGCCTGGCGAACTTCCTCGTCGGTGATGGTGATGGTCTTCGGCACGCCCTCGATCAGGTGGCGGCCCTTGATCTCCATCGTCATGCGCTCGTCGAGCGGGTACGCGGATCCGAGTTCCATCTTGACCTGCTCGGCGGTGCGCTCGCCGATCAGCAGGTTGTAGTTCTTCTTGATGTACTGGATGATCGCCTCATCCATCTCGTTGCCGGCGACGCGAACCGCCTTGCTGTAGACGATGCCGGCCAGCGAGATGACGGCAATGTCGGTGGTGCCGCCGCCGATGTCCACGATCATGCTGCCGGCAGGCTCCGTGATCGGCAGGCCGGCGCCAATGGCGGCTGCCATGGCCTCTTCAATCAGGTGCACTTCACTGGCCTTGGCGCGATACGCGGAGTCTTTGACCGCACGCTTTTCAACCTGCGTGATTTCTGACGGCACGCCGATGATGATGCGCGGGCGTACCCACACGTTGCCGTTGTGCGCCTTCTTGATGAAGTAGGTCAGCATCTTCTCGGTGACGTCGAAGTCAGCGATGACGCCGTCTTTCATCGGCTTGATGGCCACGATGTTGCCGGGCGTCCGGCCCAGCATTTCCTTGGCGCCGGTGCCGACCGCTTCGACGCGGCCAGTCACCTTGTTGACCGCCACCATCGACGGCTCGTTCACCACGATGCCGCGACCTTTCGCGTACACGCAGGTGTTGGCGGTGCCGAGATCGATGGCCAAGTCAGTGGAGAGAAACGAAAGCAGCGAACCCAGACCCATGTTTTTTCTACGTTTCTAAAATCTTTAACGTCCGTCGTTATCGCTGACGTACGTCTTTGAAGAAAATGCCGTTGTGCGCTGTACCATGCAGCCCTGCCTACTCGGCCTGGGCGACGCGCACGCCGTTTTTGCCCGAGTCCTTAACCTGGTACATGGCCATATCGGCCGCTCGCACCAATTCTTCAGCGGAGGCCGCCACGTCGGGCAACGTCGCAACCCCGACCGATGCCGTGAGCCTGAGGTCCAGCCCGTTCCCCTGGAGGAACGGGTGAACCGAGAGTCGCTCCCGGACACGGTCTCCCACCGCTGCCGCACCTTCCGAACCGGTGTCGGGCAGGATGAGTGCAAACTCGTCGCCACCGAACCGGGCGACAACATCGGTTTCTCGCGCGCAGCGCCGAATCACCTCGGCGGCTTCCACCAGGGCCCGGCTTCCTGCCTGGTGCCCATGCGTATCGTTGATCCCCTTGAACCCGTCAAGATCCAGGAACAACAGCGAGAGCGGCCGGCCGGAACGCGAGGCGCGCTTGGCTTCACGCCGCAGCACCTGGTTGAGGTAGCGAGAGTTGTAGAGCTGCGTGAGATCGTCGGTGACCGAGAGGGCCTCCGAACGCCTCAGCCGCAGCGCGATGTCGAGCGCCAACGCGGGCCCTTCCAGCATGGTGCCCAACGCGGTGCCAACCGATGACGATAGTTGCGGCACGTCCTTCGCCGCTTGCCGTTCCATCACCACCAAAGCCGCAACGCTTTGCGTGCGGCACTTCAGTGGCCAGGCGAGCACCGCGCCCACAGGGCCGGTCACTCGCGCATCCTTTCGAAGATCGGCCGACGCGAACTCGCGTCCCTGGCCAATCACCCACCGCGCGATGGCCAGCGCGGTCGGCGAGAGCGACTCCCCCATGCCCTTGGACGAGAGACTCGTAATCTGTGCGTCGAGGTCGGCGGCAAAGACGCCTATTGCGAGCGCCTTGAACCACTCCTCGGCACGGGTCACGACGAGTTTGCCGATGCTTTCAGGATCGAGCGAATCGTGCGCGGCGCGCAGTAACGCTAGTACGGACTCAGGCCGTTCGAGGCGGCTCTTGAGCACGCGATGGCCGCGTCGCAGGCGGGCAGCCAGATCCGGACGGCGAGAATCGCCGTAAGTCATTCAATTTCGTGAATATATCATCAAAAACGGCGCGCGTTCGGACAAACGTTCCACGGACGTTCCACGCCCCTCCGGACCCGCGCAGAACCTTCGTCAAACCACTGTCGAACGTAGGTTAAGATTGGAGTTTCCTTTTGAGGATTCGCTGAATGACTATGCTCGACCGGATGCGGCGGCACAAGGGTTGGCTGAAGTGGAGCCTTGCCCTGGTCGTCTTGACCTTCGTGGTCTTCTACATTCCAGACTTTCTGACCACCCCCACTGGCGCTGCCCCAAGCGAGGTGCTGGCCGAGGTGGAGGGTGAGCCGATCACGGTCGGCGCCTTCACGCAGCGCTACAACGCGCAAGTGCAGGCGTATCGCAATGCCTACGGCGGCCAGATCAACGATCAGTTGATCAAGCAGCTTGGCATCGATCGCCAGATCCTCAATTCGCTGGTCGACGAAGAGGCCATGGTCGCCGAGTCCCGCAAGCAGGGCATCACGGTGTCCGACGTCGAGATCCGCGAACGGATCCTCGCGCTGCCCGGCTTCCAGGAGAACGGCAAGTTCATCGGCGAGCAGCGCTACCGCCAGTTGCTGCAGTTCCAGAATCCGCCGATGACGACCGCCGACTTCGAGCGCAGCCTGCGCCGCGCGTTGCAGATCGAGAAGCTGCGCAACGCCATCACCGGCTGGATGTCGGTCAGTGATCCGGAAGTCGTCACCGAATTCCGCCGCCGCAACGAGAAGGTCAAGCTCGACGTCGTGCCGATCACGGCAGAGGCCTTCAAGAGCCAGGTGACCGTCAACGACGCCGAACTCTTTGCGGCGTTCGACAAGGACAAGGAGCGCTACCGCATCGGCGAGAAGCGTCGCATCAAGTACGCGATCCTGAACGTCGACCAGGTCCGCCAGACGATCACCGTGCCGGAAGCGGAGATCGAGGCGTTCTACAAACAGAACCTCTCGCAATATCAGACCCCCGCCCAGGTGCGCGCCAGCCACATCCTGTTCAAGCTCGACGGCAAGGATGAAAAGGCCGTGCAGGCTCAGGCGGAAGAAGTGCTGAAGATGGCCAAGGCCCCGAACGCCGATTTCGCGGCGCTCGCCAAGAAGTACTCCGAGGACGAGAGCAACAGCAGCAACGGCGGCGACCTCGACTACTTCGGCCGCGGCCGCATGGTGGCGGAGTTCGAACAGGCGGCATTCGCCATGAAGAACGGCGAGATCAGCAACCTGGTCAAGACCTCGTTCGGCTTCCACATCATCAAGGTGGTCGACAACAAGCCCGACTCCACCCGGCCGCTGGCCGAGGTGCGCGCGGAACTTGAAGAACAGCTCAAGTGGCAGAAGGCCCAGTCGGAGGCCGAAAAGGTCGCCAAGTCACTCGAGGCCACCATCAAGACCCAGGCGGACCTTGACCGCGTCGCGAAGGAACGCTCGATGACCGTGACCGAGACCGGCCTGCTGGCCTCCGGCGAGGCGATCGAGGGTGTCGGCTCGCAGCCGGAACTGTCTGGCCGGCTGTTCGGCATGAAGGAAGGCGAAATCACGCCCGCGATGCGCGTGGCCGCCGGCTGGGTGTTCGCCACCGTCACCGGCCGCCAGGATTCTTATGTGCCCAAGCTGGATGAAGTGCGCGACCGTGTGGCGGAGGACGTGAAGCAGACCAAGGCCACCGAACTGGCCAAGACGCGCGCCGCGGCGATTGCTGCGGAGCTCAAGACGGCCAAGGACTTCGCTGCCGTTGCCAAGAAGTACAACTTGGAGGTCAAGACCACCGAGCTGGTCGCTCGTGGTTCCGCTCTTCCGGATGTCGGCATCAGCGATGCCGTCGACACGGCGGCATTTGCGCTGCCGCAGGGTGGGGTCAGCGACGCGATTACAACGCCCACCGGCACGGCGATCGTCCGGGTGGCGGAAAAGGTCGACGTGACCGATGTGGAAATTGAAGGCGGCAAGGATCAGTTGCGCGACGAGATGGTGAACGCCCGCCGCGACAAGTTCTTCGGCGCCTACATGCAGAAGGCGAAGACCGGGCTGCGCATCAACATCCGCGAAGAGACGCTCGCCCGCATCACCGGCATCTAGCGAACGAACACATAGGGCATGTGCGCCAGCACTTGCCCTGATCGAAACAGTCTTGACGGGGCCAGAACGGCAGCCAGCGCCCGCCGTTCTCTCGGCCCCAGTAATTCCATCAACGCTTCCGACGTCGTCGCCGCGCGCATCCGGCTCGCCGGCGAGCTGAGCGTGTCGGACAACACTTCATAGAAGCTGCGGTGCGGCGGATAGACCACCAGTTCCACGTCTTCGTCCAGTGGGATGCGGGCTCGCTGCTTTGCCAGGTCGATCGCCTTGTACAGGCCGCCGAGTTCGTCGACGAGACCGATGTCCTTGGCCTGCTGCCCCGTCCACACCCGCCCCTGGGCGATCTCATCGACCTTCTCCGGCGTCATGTGGCGTGCCGCAGCGGTGCGCTCGATGAACTGGTCGTAGACGTTCTGCATTGATTCCACGACCTTGGCTCGTTCGTCGGCGGAGAACCGGCGGTCCGGCGAGTAGATCTCGGCGTGCTTGCCGTCGCTCGTCGCCTCCATGTTCGCGCCCAGCTTGTCGAGCGATCCGCTGACGACAAACTTGCCGGTGTAGACGCCGATCGACCCGGTAAGCGTGCCCGGCTGCGCCACGATCGCGTCGCCGCCGAGCGCAATGTAGTAGCCGCCGGATGCCGCGAGATCAGACATCGAGACAATGACGGGGCGATTGCTCTCGCGCGTGATCGACAGCTCGCGCCAGATCACGTCGGATGCGGTCGACGATCCTCCCGGGCTATCGACGCGCAACACGATCGCCTTCACGGTCCGGTCGGCGCGCGCCTCGCGGATGTACTCGACCAGCGAGTCCGCGCCCAGCACCGGTCCGTTCACCGGATCGTATCCACTGCTGCCAGAGTTGATCACGCCGGCGGCGTTGATCACCGCCACCTTCGAGCCGCGTCGGGTCCCGGTGCGCGGCCACGACACCGCTGCGTAGTCGGCGGCGTCAATGTAGTCGGTGCCGCGCAGGTCGTCGGTCATGTCGTCGAGTTCGTCCTCGTAGGCGACGTCGTCGATCAGCCCCACCCGCAGGGCCTCGGCCGGCTGGAATGGCCCCTGGTCGATCAGCGCGCGAATCTCCGCTTCCGGCTTGTCGCGCGCATCGGCGATCGCCCGCACCAGTTGATCGTACTGGCTGCGATTGATCGACTGGCTCATCTCCTTGTGCGCCGGCGTGAACGTCTTCTCGAGATAGGTATTCACGGCGGTCTTGTAGTCGCCGACATGCAGGAAGTCCGGGTAGGTGCCGAGCCAATCGAACGTGCCGCGCAGGAACACCTCGTAGCTGGCCACTCCGGTCAGATCAAGCGACGATGAGGGCAACAAGTAAACCCGATCCGCCGCCGTGGCCAGGAAGTACTCGCGATCGCCGGCGTACTCCAGCCACGCGTGCACGTACTTGCCGCTCTGCTTGAAGTCCTGGATCGCATCGCGCAGTTCCTGGAGCTTGGCCCAGAACGGCGAGGTGGTGCCGCCCGGCTTCAGCAGGATGCCCTTGATGCGACTGTCGCTCTTGGCCTTGCGGATCAACTCCACGTAGCCGCGAACGGTGAGTTCCGCGCCGCCGCCCAGCGCCAGGTCAGGAGCCACCTCGGGCAGATCACCAGACGGGCTGATCACCAGAGTCGCACGTGAGGGCACGTCGGGCTCCTGCGAGACCACGACGTACAACAGCACCATCGCCACCACCGATAGTGCCGTGGCGATCACCAGGAAACTGACAACGAATCGCAAGCCTTTCACTCGATCAGTATGACACCGGTCCGACAACCACCACTCGGCCCTGTTCAATACGGGGGCAAACGGTGTTTAATCGATGATCTATGGATCGATCGCGCCTGATTTCCACCGTGCTAGGTATTGTCATCCTCGTCCTGGTCGGCCAGGTCTACTGGCAGAGCCGGCGCATCACGCAGCTGCAATCGTCGATGGAGTTTCAGCAACGCCAGTTCGAGGCGCAGGTCGGCAAGCTGGCGGCAGAGCGGCTCAAGGGGCACCGTGGTGACGTGATGCAGGCCGCACAGTGGTTGCATCAGTACTACGCCGCAGACGAGGGTCTGCGCCGGGCAGACGGTCTCTGGCGCTCCGATCTCAAGCAACCCGACTTCGAAGCCCTCGGCGCGTGGATTATCGACGTCTACATGAACGCGCGCGTCGAAGGGAAGACCGACGAAGAAGCCAAGCAGCTCATCAAGGACGCCATTCAAGGCAGCGATGAGTGGAAGCGGGTGCATTCGAAGTAATCACCTCCGCATGGCACCGGATCCGTGCATCCCGGGATCCGGTGCGGAGCGCGCGCGCTGATGCCGCCTGCGCCTTGACACGGAGCTCGAGGGCACGAGGCCATCCGACTTCGTGTATCTCTCGCTCGCCAACACCTCGCTCGAGATCGTCTCGGGCTCGTCGGATGCGGTGAGCAACGGCGCCACGGAGATGGCTCAGTTGCAGGACATCGCGCCCGGCAAGCGCGTTCGCGGCAACATCGAGAAGTGGGCGTTATCCACAGTTTCACTGCGGGGCGGCCGTCTCGAGAACTCGTCGGCACACCCGGATGCCGGCAAGACGTGGGCGTTCGGCTCCTATCGCCAGAAGTTGACCGACGCCGTTAACTTCCGCAGCACCAATGGGCAGCCGACCACGTTGCGGCTGACCAGCGGCACCGACGTGCGCAGCCTGACCGTCGGCGGCAACGATGCGGCACAACTGTGGATCATCAGCTCCGCAGATTTCGCCGACCGCATGAACAACCCGACGAAATTGATCCACAGCCAGTTGCTCTTCGACTACCTCGTGGACGCCAACCCCGTGATTGCGGAGTGTCCGGACGCGACCGGACGCGAGGTGCCGCCAACCCTGCTGCCGTTCGTCAAGCCGACGAGCGCCAGCCTCGGTGTCATCGCGAGCGAGGCCGCGATGCCGCCGCTTACCGACTTTTGCTACATTGCTGCAATTTTGTTCGGGAGTGACAAGAAGTAACTGATCGTCCCAGAAGGCCGGGTGCCTGGCCCGGCCTTCGCTTTGCCTAGCTCCTCGCCCGCCTGAGGAAGTGTCATACTTTCCCCCTATGTTTTCCAGAGCTGTGAAATTGCTGTCTCGACGCCACGCTCAATCGCTGGCCACTCTTGCCATTGCCTGCGCGGTCACGATGCCGGGCGCCGCGCAATCGCGCGCCACGGTCACCGCTGACGACTATTCGCGCGCGGAGAAATTCCTGAACTACAACACCGGACCGTTGGTGGCTAATGGCCCGGTCCGCGCCAATTGGCTGCAGGGCGACCGATTCTGGTACCGCAACCAGGGTGCGACGGCAGCGGAGTTCTTCCTGGTCGACGCGGTGAAAGGCACCAAGGCGCCGGCCTTCAACCACGCGGCTGTTGCCACCGCATTGACCGCGGCCATGGGCAAGCCGGTCACTGCCGCGCGGCTGCCGTTCCAGCAGATCACGTTCGCCGCCGACAGCGCGTCGTTTTCGTTCGACGCTGACGGCAAGCGATGGACGTGCGATGTGCAGGGCACCAAGTGCTCGTCGGCCGATCGGCCGGCGACCGTGCCCAACAGCGAGCTGTCGCCTGACGGCAAGTACGCCGCCTACATCAAGGACTGGAACCTGTTCGTCCGTGACATGACGACCGGGCGCGACATCCAGCTCACCACCGACGGCGTGAAGGACTACGGCTACGCCACCGACAACGCCGGCTGGATCAGCAGCGAGCGGCCGGTGGTCAAGTGGTCGCCCGACTCGAAGAAGCTCGCCACCTTCCAGCAGGATCAGCGCAAGAGCGGCGACATGTACCTGGTCAATACCGTGGCCGGCCATCCCACGCTTCGGGCGTGGAAGTACCCGCTGCCCGGTGACGAGAACGTCACCATGATCGAGCGAGTCATCATCGACATCGATCCCGTCAAGGTGACGCGTCTCAAGATGGGCCAGGATCAACACCGCTCTACGCTCTGCGACGACGTCAAGTGCGGCGGCGACTGGGTCGATGTGCAGTGGAATCCAGACGGCTCGCAGATCGCGTTTGTGTCCACCTCGCGCAATCACCAGCAGGAAAACCTCCGCATTGCGGATGCCGGCACGGGCGCCATTCGGGAAGTGCTCGAAGAGAAGGCCGAGACGTTCCTCGAATCGGGCAACGGCCGCGTCAACTGGCGCTACCTCCCCGGCTCGAACGAAGCGATCTGGTATTCACAGAAGGACAACTGGGGTCAGCTCTATCTGCACGATGCGCAGACCGGCCGGCAGAAGAGCCAGCTCACCAGCGGCGACGGCAACGTGACGCAGTTGCTGAAGATCGACGAAGCCGCCCGCACGCTCTTCTACATGGGCGTCGGCAAGGAAGCCGGCCGCGATCCGTACTTCCGCCATTTCTATCGCCAGACCATGGACGGCAAGCCCGCGCAACTCCTGACGCCGGAAGACGCCGACCACGACGTCTCGCTGTCGCCGTCGGGCAAGTACTTCGTCGACAACTTCTCGAAGCCGGACGTCCCGACCACGTCGGTGCTGCGCGATGCCAGCGGCAAGATCATCCTGCAGCTCGAGAAGATGGACATCAGCCGCCTGCTGGCAACCGGATGGAAGCCGCCGATGCCGATCACGGTCAAGGATCGCGGCGGCGCCGGGTTGCTGTACGGCCTGCTCTTCCGCCCGACCAACTTCGATCCGTCGAAGAAGTACCCGATCGTCAACAACATTTACCCTGGGCCGCAGACCGGCAGCGTCGGCAGCCGCCAGTTCTCGGCGTCGCGTGGCGACACGCAGGCGATCGCCGAACTCGGTTTCATCGTCGTGCAGATCGACGGCATGGGCACGCCGTGGCGATCCAAGCGCTTCCACGCGGCCTACTACGGCAACATGGGCGACAACACGCTGCCCGACCAGGTCGCCGGCATGAAGGAGCTGGCGCAGCGCTATTCCTGGATCGACATCGATCGCGCGGGCATCTACGGCCACTCGGGAGGTGGGTTCGCCACTGCCGCCGCGATGTTCCGCTATCCGGACTTCTTTAAGGTCGGCGTGTCCCAGGCCGGCAATCACGACAACCGCGTCTATGAGGACGACTGGGCGGAAAAGTGGCAGGGCCTGCTGCAGAAAAACGCCGACGGCACGACCAACTACGACAACCAGGCCAACCAGCTCGTCGCACACCAGTTGAAGGGCAAGCTGTTGCTGGCGCACGGATCCATGGACAACAACGTGCCGTTCTACAGCACGCTGCTGGTCGTCGATGCGCTGATCAAGGCGAACAAGGACTTCGACTTGATCATCTTCCCGAACCGCGGCCATGGATTCGGCGGCGAGCCGTACATGGTGCGGCGCCGTTGGGATTACTTCGTGCGCCACCTGATGGGCGTGGAACCGCCCGCCTACGAAATGAAGGGACCGCAGGCAGCGCCGAACGCTACGGCGCCCTGACGGTCTACCGCGCTACCGAGACCCATCGGCCGTCGCGCCAGATCCACGCGCGGCCGCCGATGGCCTCGAACTCGACGCCAATGGCGTCGAATTCGTATTCCTTCCGAATCAAGTGCAGGAACTGCCGCGCGTCGTGCGGCTCGGGCTTGTCGAGCGCCTGCCTGCTGAATCCCGATCCTTCAGCCAGAAACACCTGGAGCTGAACCCGCCCCTTGCAGTCGACGAGCATCGCGACATCGACCTTGCGATCGCCGTTGAAGTCGCCCGGAATCAGGTTCGGGGGCCACGTCGGCGTGCGTTGCTGGATCTCCGCAGCGACTTCAGGAATGACTGCGGCAAGCTGCCAACCCTTGCATACGGTGTCCATCTGCCGGCGGACCGCATCCGGCGCCTCGATGAACGACTGGAAGGTCACGAAAGCGGCCAGAATCAGCATGTCAGCCTCGCGATGAACCTGTAGGATTGCACATCGTATTAAGAATAGACGTTCAACGCTGGCAGGAGTGTGACGCCAACATGGTTATGGGACCCCTTCGTCGCGTGAAGTTCCTGATCACCGCACCGTTCATTGTCTTGATGTGCTTCGTCATCAACCTGATGACGTCGCCAGGTCATTGGTGGGTGCAGTGGGTCGCGTTCGGCATGGGCATCGCGTGGGTGATCAACCTCTTCAAGTTGATCCGCGACGTCGTGCTGCTCGGCGGTCTCGCCGCGTTCGGCGCCTACATCTTCAACCGCAGCCGGCAGCCCTAGGGCCGGCTCGCGACGCTTCTCAGCATCGTCAGCAGCAACTCAATCGCCACGGTGTTGTGCCCGCCGAGCGGGACAATGACGTCGGCGTAGCGCTTGCTCGGCTCCACAAACTCCAGGTGCATGGGCTTGACGGTGGACTGGTACTGGTCGATCACCGATTCCATCGTGCGGCCCCGTTCTGCCACATCTCGCTGCAAGCGTCGGATAAAGCGGGTGTCGGAGTCGGTGTCGACAAACACCTTGATGTCCATCAGGTCGCGGAGCGCGGCGTCGGTGAAGATCAGGATGCCTTCGACGATCAGCGCACGGCGTGGCTGAAATGTTTCCGTCTCCTTCAGGCGCGCGTGGCGGGTGAAGTCGTAGAGCGGCACGTCGACCGCCCTGCCGTTCCTGAGGTCGCGCACGTGCTGGACCAGCAGATCGGTTTCGAGCGAATTGGGGTGATCATAGTTGAGCGACGCTCGTTGCTCGAGCCGAAGGTCGTTACGGTCGCGATAGTAACGGTCGTGCTGGAGCAGCGTGACCTGATCGAGACCCAGACTGTCCACGATCTTCCTCACGACCGTGGTTTTTCCCGATCCTGATCCGCCGGCCACACCGATCACAAACGAAGTCATCGCAGAAATCATATCCCGGCCGTAGCTTGACCTCTGGAACGAGGCTTGCAAAATGATGCGGTTGTGGCAGCCCTGACCCGACGATCGCCCCGTAGCAAGCCCAGGCTACTGACCAGCCGGCCGCGCACGCGCCGCTCCAGTTATCGCCCGCCGGCCGACGCACGCCGCAGTGCGCCGAAGGGCATGGCCACCGCATGGACGCGCATACGCCACCTGCTGTGGGCGTGGTGGCTGTGGGCGCTGCTGGCCGTGTATCTGCTCACCAGCGGCAACTGGTGGGCGGCCGTGATCGTTGCGGCCTGGTCGGGCATTTGTTCACTGTCGACACCGGTGGAGTTTCCGCCGCAGTACGGCCTTGATCACCCGCTACGGGTGGGCAGTCCCGAGTTCATGGATACCATGGCGGGCGCCGCGGGTATTCCATTCGTCGGCGGGAACGCGCTGACGTTGTTGAACAACGGCGATCGGTTCTACCCCGCAATCCTGGAGGCGATCGAATCGGCCGAACGATCGATCACGGTCGAGGCCTACATCTACTGGGCCGGCGAGATCGGCCTGCGCTTCGCCCACGCGCTTGGCGCCGCCGCCGAACGCGGCGTGCGCGTCAAGCTGCTGCTCGACGCCGTTGGCTCTTCGACGGTCGGCACCGAGATCCTGCAGATCCTCAACACGAGCGGCTGCCACGTGGCGTGGTACAACCCGATTCGAATCGGCAGGCTGCGCCGCATCAACAATCGCACCCATCGAAAGTCGTTAATCGTCGACGGCAAGATCGGCTTCACCGGCGGCGCCGGCATTGCGGATCACTGGACCGGCGACGCCCACGACGACAGACACTGGCGCGACTTGCAGATACGAGTGGCGGGCCCCGCCGTGCGGCCGCTGCAGACCGGTTTTGCGCAGAACTGGCTGGAGGCGACGGGCGAACTGGTGACCGGAGCGGATTTTTATCCGACGCTCCGATCCGCCGGCGACCTGCAACTCCAGACGATCATGAGTTCGCCCGAGACCGGGGCATCGGCGGTGCGGGTGATGTATTGCCTGGCGATCTCAGCCGCCCACACCTCGATCGACATTGCCAACCCGTATTTCGTGCCGGACCACGTCTCGATCGACCTGTTTCGCGACGCGGCGAAACGCGGCGTGCGCGTGCGCATCATGGTGGCGGGTATCCGCAACGACACGTGGCTCGCGCGGCTCAATAGCCTGCGGCTCTACGGCGCGCTGCTCGACGCCGGCGTCGAGCTGTACGAGAACAACCGCTCGTTGCTGCATCACAATATCATGGTGGTCGACAGCCTGTGGTCGACGGTTGGAACCGCCAACTTCGACAACCGCTCGTTCTCCCACAACGAAGAGAGCAACGTGTGTCTCTGCGACACGGGCTTTGCGCGCGAACTGACTGAGACCTTTGACGCCGACATGAGGGCCTGCGAGCGCGTGACGAAGGACAAGTGGCAGAAGCGAGGGATCGTCGAAAAAGGCCTCGAAGCGCTGGCGTCGTTTTTCCAGGACCAGGTGTAGTTGGACGCCGTTTCTACCCGGGCGGTGTTGTATACTGATTGCTTGCTGCCTCTGTAAGAAACCCCTCCAAGTGCGGGAGTGGCGGAATTGGCAGACGCGCTAGCCTCAGGA
>JAYQOO010000036.1:0-4223 GCA_038144855.1 Acidimicrobiia bacterium
ATCGCTATGAGTGCTGCACGTTTCGCGGCAGCGTCGCGGCCTACGACGCTACCACCGGCAAGCTGGCTTGGCAGACCTACATGGTCGATCCGCCGAAACCCACGCGCAAGAACAAGCTCGGCACCCAGTTGTACGAACCGTCTGGCGTGGCGATCTGGTCGGCGCCGACGATCGACCTGAAGCGGCGCGTGCTCTATGTCGCGACCGGCAACGAGTATTCCGGCCCGGGCGGGCCAACGAGCGACGCGGTGATCGCGCTCGACCTGCAGAGCGGCAAGATCATGTGGACCAGCCAGGTCACGCCGAAGGACGTCTACGTCGTTGGCTGCTCGCCGGCGCGTGAGAACTGTCCGGAAGAGGAAGGGCCGGATTTTGATTTCGGCAATTCGGCGATCCTGCGCGACCTTCCGGGAGGCAAGAGCCTGATCGTACTTGGCCAGAAGTCCGGCGTGGTGTGGGCGCTCGATCCGGATGCCAAAGGCAAGATCGTCTGGCAGCGGCGCGTCGGCAAGGGCAGCGCGCTCGGCGGCCTCGAGTGGGGATCGGCCGCCGACGCGGCGGTTGGCTATTTCCCGGTGTCGGACATGCTGCTCGGGCAGGAACTGGCGGGTGGACTGCACGCGCTGCGACTCGACAACGGTACACCGTTGTGGGAGGCCCGTCCGCCGCGCGCGGCCTGCAAGGATCCCAAAAACTGCGTGCAGGCCCAGTCGGCCGCGATTTCGCTGATGCCTGGCGTGGTGTTCTCGGGCACGACGACGGGCATCATGCGTGCTTACGACACCAGGGACGGCCGGGTGATCTGGACCTACAACTCCGACCAGCCGTACACGACGGTGAACGGCGTGACGGCCAAGGGCGGATCATTCAACGGGCCGGGCCCGGTCATTGCCGGCGGCATGGTGTTCATGAACTCCGGCTACGCCTACCTGGGATTTGGCGCCCCCGGTAACGTGTTGCTCGCTTTTGCACCCGAATGATGATCCGGCGTCCATCCGGCACGGGCGGGCGCCCCGGTGCCCGCCGTAGAATGGACGCATGGAAATTTCGCGTGAACGGTTCCTCGATGACTCGCGGAACTATCACCTGACAATCGGGATTCGCAGCCGCACGACGGCGGCGCACAGCCTGCTGTCGGCGCTGTCGGCCGAGGAGCGGGACCAGGTCAGCTCGGCCATCGTTAAAGCGATGGATCAGATCGAGAAAATCGTCCGTTCGCACGTTACCCCTCAAGCGAAATAGCTCGCGCCCGCGGGTACTACTACTCGCCTCAGTATTTCTGGTACAGTCGCGGCCAGTTTTGCTTTCCGGAGGATTTGAATGACGTTGCGCTTCTACTCGCTGGTGCTGTGTACGGCGGCCTGCCTGATGATCCAGACCGCCCAGGCCCAGCAGCGGCCCGCCGCCGCACCGGCCACGACGGCACCCGCCGATCTGTTCCCTGGCCTCAAGTTCCGCAACATTGGTCCGGCGACCATGGGCGGACGTATCGATGATCTTGCGGTCCTTGAGTCCAATCCGGCGGTCTTTTACGTCGGCACGGCGACCGGCGGGCTGTGGAAAACCACCAACAACGGCACGACGTGGGAAGTGTTGTTCGACGACCTCGAGGACACGGTGTCGATTGGCGACATTGCCATCAATCCCAACGACGCCAATACCGTGTGGGTGGGCAGCGGCGAGAACAACAACCGCCAGAGCGGTTCGTGGGGGAACGGCGTCTACAAGTCGATCGACGGCGGCCAGACCTGGAAGCACATGGGCCTTGCCACCTCGAAGCACATCGCGCGGATCGTCGTCGACCCGGTCGATCACGACGTCGTCTACGTGGCGGCGCTGGGCAGCCTCTGGGGCCGCGGCGGTGAGCGCGGCATCTACAAGACGACCGACGGCGGGCTGAACTGGACGCGCATCCACTTCGTGGACGACGAGACCGGCGCCACCGAACTGGTGATGGATCCGAGCAACAACAAGGTGCTGTATGCCGCGACCTATCAGCGCCGCCGCGCGACCTGGGGGTTCAACGGTGGCGGACCCGGCAGCGCGATGTGGAAGTCGAGCGACGCCGGCCGCACGTGGACGAAGCTGACGAAGGGCGTGCCGAGCGGGCACCTCGGTCGCATCGGCATGGACGTCTACCGCGCCAACCCGAACATCGTCTATGCGCGCATCGAGCACGCGAAGGAAAGCGGTACCTACCGCTCTGACGATGCGGGATTGTCGTGGCGCAAGATGTCGGACGTGAATCCGCGGCCGATGTATTTCAGCCAGATCCGCATCGATCCGACGAGCGACGCGCGCGTCTACGTGCTCGGCGTCGATCTGCACGTCTCCGATGACGGCGGCAAGACCTTCTGGATGCAGGAGTCGCTGCACGACGATCACCACGCGATGTGGATCAACCCGGCGAACCCGAACCACGTGATCGCCGGCACCGACGGCGGCGTCGGCATCAGCTACGATCGCGCGAAGACGTTCGAGGCGATCTACAACATGGATCTCGGGCAGTTCTACCACGTCACCTACGACATGGAGTCGCCGTACAACGTGTGCGGCGGCCTGCAGGACAACTACACGTGGTGCGGCCCCAGCCAGGTGCGCAGCCGCACCGGCATCGCCAACGAATCGTGGGTCCAGATTCAGGGCGGTGACGGCTTCGAAGCGCAGATCGACCCGAAAGACTCGCGCACGATCTACGCCGAGTCGCAGGACGGCAACATCGTCCGCATCGACAAGGTCAGCAACGAGCGCAAGTCGATCCGCCCGGTGCCGGCACGGGGCGAAGCGCCGTATCGCTGGAACTGGAACACGCCGATCCTGATTTCGCCGCACGACAGCAACACCATCTACGTCGGCGCCAACAAGATCTTCAAGTCCACGGATCGTGGTCACTCGTGGACGGCGATCAGCGGCGAGCTGACCGAGAACACCGATCGCGAAGGCCTGACGTTGATGGGCGTGAAGGCCGCCGAGTTCGAAATCGCCAAGCACGACGGCGTGCAGAGCTACGGCAACATCGTGCAGCTGGTCGAGTCGCCGAAGACCGCGGGCGTGCTCTACGCCGGCACGGATGACGGCAAGGTGCACATGACGCGCGATGGCGGCAAGACCTGGACCGACATCACGACCCGGTTCCCCGGTGTGCCGAAGAACTCCTACGTGTCACGGTTGGTGCCCTCGGCCCACGAAGTGAACGTGGTGTATGCGAGCTTCGACAACCACCGCGCCGATGACATGAACACCTATGTGTATGCCAGCGTCGACGGCGGCTCCAACTTCCGCGCGATCGGCGAGGGCATTCCCAAGGGCCACGCGATCATGTCGATGGCCGAAGATCCGAAGAACCCGAACGTGCTCTACTCCGGCTCGGAGTTCGGGCTGTTCGTGAGTCCCAATCGCGGCGGGTCGTGGACCCGGTTCAAGGGCAACGTGCCCACGGTGCCGATCCACGAGATCATCTTCCACCCGCGCGACAACGACATGATCCTCGCCACCCACGGCCGCAGCATCTGGATCCTCGATGATGCGACGCCGCTGCAGCAGTACCCGGAGGCGGTCAAGTCCGATGCCTTCCTGTTCGACATGCGCGCCGCCATGTATTTCAACCCGGCGAACGATCGCGGCTTCCTGGCCGACAAGCCGTTCTACGGCAAGAATCCGAACTACGGCGCGCCGATCAGCTTCTACCTCGCGAAGAACCAGACCAGCGTGGCCCTGCGCATCCGGGATGCGGCCGGTAACCAAGTGCGCGAGATCACCGGCAACGACATGCGCGATGCGCGCGGCGCCGGTGTCAATCGCATCTACTGGGATCTCCGTCACCAGCCCCTGGCACCGCTGGCGGGCCAGCAGGGCGGCGGTGGGGGCGGTGGCTTTGGTGGCGGCGGCAACAACGGCCCCAACGTCCTGCCTGGCGAATATCGCGTGACGCTGGTCGTCGACGGCAAGGACGTGGCGACCAAGAGCCTGCGGGTTACCGGCGACAAAGACATGCCGATGACGGACGCCGATCGCAAGACCTGGCACGACACCGCCTTGAACCTGCACGACATGCAGCGGGTCGCCAACAGCGCCGCAGAAGCGGTCAGCACCTTGGCGACGCAATTGACGGCGGCTGAAGCGCTGCTGAAGACCGCCGCGAACGCGCCGGCTGCGGCCAAGAGCGCCATCACCGACGCGAACACCAAATTGACCGATCTTCGTCGCCGTCTCGGCCTGAACCA
>JAYQOO010000036.1:4233-31459 GCA_038144855.1 Acidimicrobiia bacterium
GGGCGGTGGTGGCGGTGGCGGCTTTGGTGGTCAGCAGGGCAACGTCCGAGGACAGCTCGGCCAGACGAAGGGCCAGATCATGGGATCGACGTCGCTGCCCACGGCACAGCAGGTGCGCGCGAGCGTGGAACTGCGCGAAGACCTTGCCAAGGTCATCACTGATACCAATGAGCTGATCGCTGCGGTGCCGGCGATCTATGACGCGCTTGGCGCATCGGGCGCGAAGCCCACGGCGCTCAAACCGGTCGGCCCGATGCCGGCCGCTCGTTAACGGGAGAAGGAAATGAAAAAACTGATGATCGCAGGTATTGCACTGGTGCTCGTGTCGCCGGTCGCATCGAAGGTGGATGCGCAGGGCAACTCGATGAGCTTCTTCATCACCAGCACCAATCCTGGCAAGGGGGCTGACCTCGGCGGCCTGGCTGGCGCCGACGCCCACTGCCAGGCGCTGGCGAAAGCCGCCGGTGCCGGCAACCGTGAGTGGCGCGCCTACCTGAGCACGAATGGTCCCGGCGGCGTCAACGCGAAGGACCGTATTGGGTCCGGTCCCTGGTTCAACGCAAAAGGCGTGCAGGTGGCCGCCAGCGTTGCGGACCTTCACAGCGACAACAACAAGCTGTCGAAGGAGAACTCGCTCAACGAAAAGGGCGAGGTCAACAACGGCCGCGGCGATCAGCCGAACCGCCACGACATCCTGACCGGCAGCAATCTCGACGGGACGGCCGCCGCTGGTACCTGCAATAACTGGACGAGCAGCGCGGGCGACGGCGGCGCACAGGTTGGTCATCACGACCGCACTGGTGGCGGTCAGGCCCCGACGTCGTGGAACTCGGCCCACCAGACGCCCGGGTGCGCCGCGGAGAACCTCGCAAAGGTTGGCGGCGCGGGCTTCTTCTACTGCTTTGCCGCGAAATAGCGGCGCGCTCTCGATTGCGGCACAATAGGCCGCGATGATCTCCAGCCCGAAGATTCCGTATGGCGGCAAAGCCACGGCAATCTTCGGGCTGATTCTTATTGCCGTGTTCTGGATCGGCACCACGCAGCGCGGGATGTTCGAAACCGCGGAAGCGGAAGCCAGCGAGCTCAGCAAGAACGCCAATCTCGCGCTGGCCCTTGACGTCCAGACCAAGCAAGTCCTCGCCGGCGTTCGCCTCCCAGACTATCGCGTTCTGCAGGCCGCCAACGGCCAGGAAGCACTCGACGTCTATCGCGCCAATGGCCTGTCAATTGCGGCTGTCGTGATCGACATGACGATGCCGGTACTTGGCGGCGTGCCTACCATGCGCGAACTCGTGAAGTTGAGCCCTGAGATCCGCATCATTGCCGCCAGCGGCATTCACGACAATGAGGCCGCAGCGAAATCCATCGGGCGGCAAGTGATCCAGTTCCTCGCCAAGCCGTTCACCTCCGACACGCTCCTTCGCGCGGTGGCGAGAGCCGTCACCACCCAGGCATCGGGCGCGCCCGCGTATTGAGCGGCGTCTATTGCCCTGCCTTCAAGCCGGCGACATACTAGGCGGCAATGATTGTTGCTGGAGCAGTGGCGCAGGCGCTGGCGGATGCCGGCATTACAAAGGCGTTCGGGTTGCCGGGTGGCGAGGTGCTCGTCCTGATCGACGAGTTGCGGAAGGTCGGCATCGACTTCGTGTTGATGCGGCACGAAGCCAACGCCGGGATCGCCGCCGCCGTGTACGGCAAGATCAAGCGTCAGCCAGGCGTGGTGATCGCGACGCTGGGACCAGGGGCGGCGAACCTGTTGTTGCCGGTGGCCAACTCGTATCTTGATCAGGAACCGTTGCTGGCGCTGACCGCGCAGATCCCGGACGAGTTCCCGGCCCTGCACACGCACCAGCTGCTGCCGCTGCACGAGACCTTCAAGCCCATGTGCCGGCTGGTGGAGTCCATCACACAGTCGAACGCGGGCACCGTGGTCGGACAGGCGATCGCGGCCAGTCTCGACCGTCCCTACGGTGTCTCCTATCTGACCATGTCGGCGCGGGAAGCAACGAAGCCGTTGTTGATGATCGGGCGCAAGAACAACGACGGGCCGCCTACCAATCCAATGGCGAATCCCGCCGCGCCCGCGGCGGTCGTGCGCGCCCGCAGTGCCATGGCCAAGCCGCCGTTGGTGCTGATCGGCCTTGGCGTCGACTAGCGTCGCTCGATCGCACAGCGGCGCTGGCTCGCCGCGGGGGCATGGCAACTGCCGTTTGCCGTCACGCCGAAAGTGAAGGGGATCGTCGATGAAACGAGCCCGAACTTCGTTGGCGTGATCAGCGGCATGGCGGCGGACGGGGTGATGGTCGACGCGCTCAAGGCGGCTGACCTGCTGATTGGCTTCGGTCTTGATCCGGTTGAGATCGACAAGACCTGGCACGCCGAGCTCGACATCCAGTGGGTGCTCGAAGCGCACAACGCGACCGACGTGGCGCCGAGCGACGCGCAGCTTGTCAGCCACCTGGCGCTGCTCGATGCGCTGGTCGAGGGCCCGCCGCCGGCGAGTTGGGGGCGTCCGTTCGAGTCGTTTCAGGCGCAACGGACGAATCTTCTGAAGGGCGAAGCCGGCGCCCCAGGCGTGATGTGGCCGGGCGACATCATTCGCGCGCTTGCCGACGTGGTTCCGTCGGAGACGATCGTCACGACCGACGTCGGCTCCCACAAGTACCTGTTTGGCCAGTTCTGGCCGAGCCGACACCCCGAGACGTTCTGGATGTCCAACGGGTTGTCGGGCATGGCCTACGGGTTGAGCGCCGCGATTGGCGCCAAGCTGGCCTGCCCGGACGCGCCGGTGCTGGCGGCGGTTGGTGACGGCGGATTTTCGATGAACGCGCAGGAACTGGAGACGGCGGAGCGCATTGGAGCGCCGTTTGTGACCGTGGTGCTCGAAGACCATGCGTATTCGCTGATCAAGCTCGCTCAGGAAAACCGCAAGCTGGAACCGTATCGCATGGACTTCAATCCCATCGATAACGTGAAGATGGCGGAGGCGTGCGGGGTCGAAGGTATCCGCACTTCGAACCCAGACGAAATGGCTACGGCAGTGACGCGCGCGATCACCCGGAAGAAGAGCCTGGTCGTGGCGGTGCCCGTGTACTATGCCGACTACCGAAAGATGTTCTAGAGGATGGCTCACCTGTTCGAGCCCCTGACCGTTCGCGGCGTCACCTTCCCGAATCGTGTGTTCGTTTCGCCGATGTGCGAGTACTCGAGCAGCGACGGCTTTGCGAACGACTGGCACCTGGTGCACCTTGGTGGGCGCGCGGTCGGCGGCGCTGGGCTGGTGCTCACCGAGGCGACGGCCGTCGTACCCGAGGGCCGTATCAGTCCACAGGACCTCGGTATCTGGAAGGACCAGCACGTCGACATGCTCGCGCGCATCGTCCGCTTTCTTCACGAGCAGGGCAGCGTCTCTGGTATCCAGCTTGCGCATGCCGGCCGCAAGGCGAGCACGTATCGACCGTGGAGTGGCACCGGGGCAGTGCCTGAGGCGGAAGGCGGATGGTCCGGTGTCGTGGCGCCGAGTGCAAGCGCGTTTGCCGACAACTATCCCTCGCCGCGTGAGATGTCGGCGCACGACATTGCGGCGGTGGTGCAGGCATTCGCCGACGCGGCAACGCGCGCGCTGGCCGCCGGGTTCCGGGTGGTGGAGATTCACGCGGCCCACGGGTACCTGATTCACGAATTCCTGTCGCCACTGAGCAGCTCGCGCAGCGACGGTTACGGTGGGTCGTTTGAAAATCGCACCAGGCTGTTGCGTGAGATCGCAGCGGCTGTGCGGGCGGTGTGGCCGGCGCACCTGCCGCTGTTTACCCGTTTGTCAGCCACGGACTGGACCGACGGTGGATGGGACATCGAGCAGTCGGTTGAAGCGGCGCGCCAGCTCAAGGCCCTGGGTGTCGACTTCATTGACTGCTCGTCTGGCGGGAACGTGGCGACGGCGAAGATCCCGGTTGGCCCCGGGTACCAGGTGCCGTTTGCGGCGCGGATTCGGAAGGATGCCGGCATCCTGACCGGCGCCGTCGGACTGATCACGGAGCCGGCACAGGCCGAGCAGATCGTCGCCGACGGACACGCGGACGCTGTCCTGATCGCGCGCGAACTGTTGCGCGATCCATATTTTCCGATGCGGGCGGCCCGTGAACTTGGCCACGACATCACCTGGCCGGCGCAGTATCTTCGCGCCGGGCCGCATGGGGCCAAGCCGCGTCCTCCGGTCTAGGCATGGCCAAGCCCGAGAAAGAGGTGCTGACGATCGGCGGCAGGGAAGTCGCCGTCTCGAATCCGCACAAGGTGTTGTTCCCTGACGCGGGCTACAGGAAGCTCGATCTCGTGCAGTACTACCTCGCGGTCGCAGATGGCGCGTTGCGAGGCGCAGGCGGGCGCCCGAATGTGCTGGTGCGTTATCCGAACGGCATCGGGCAGGAGTTTTTCTACCAGAAGCGCGCGCCTGAATCGCGGCCCGAGTGGGTCGAGGTCGTCGCACTGCAGTTTCCGTCAGGGCGGACCGCTGAAGAAGTTGTGCCGCGCGATGCGGCAACGCTCGCGTGGATGGCAAATCTCGCGTGTCTGGAGCTTCATCCGCATCCGGTGCGCGCCGAAGAGCTCGACCATCCGGACGAACTGCGCGTTGATCTGGATCCGGTGCCAGGCGTCGAATGGCGGCAGGTCCAGGACGTGGCGAACGTCGTGCGCGCCACGCTGGCCGACCTTGGCCTGATCGGCTGGCCAAAGACGTCAGGATCGCGAGGGGTCCACATCAACGTGCGCATCCACCAGCGATGGACCTTCACGCAGGTCAGGCGAGCCGCGCTGGCGCTGGCGCGAGAGGTCGAGCGGCGCGCGCCGGCCATTGCCACGAGCAAGTGGTGGAAGGAGGAACGCCATGGCGTGTTCATTGACTTCAACCAGAACGCGAAAGACAAGACCGTGTGCTCGGCGTTCTCCGTGCGCCCGCGTCCAGACGCGCGCGTCTCAACGCCGCTGACCTGGGAAGAAATCTCCCAGTGTGATCCGGCGGACTTCACCTTGAAGACCATGCCGGCGTGGTTCAGGGAGAACGGTGATCGTCATGCGGAGATCGATCAGCATCCCTGTTCGCTCGAGTCGCTGCTGGAGTTATCGGCCAGGCAAGAGCAAGACGGGCACGGCGACGCCCCGTGGCCACCGCAGTACGCCAAGCAGCCAGGTGAGCCGACGCGTGTGCAGCCGTCGCGTGCCCGCAAGCCGGCCGGTACCGGTCGCCGGGTTTCGAAGCACCCGCTGATCGTGATCGCGCAGTCGACCAGGAAAGATGAAGCGATCGCGACCCTTGAGAAGTGGAAGTTGGACAACCCAGCGGTCGTGGAGCACCTCCAGGCCGCCGACATCCTGACCGACTCGATGCGCGGCCGGTCGTCGGCGTGGTGGAGGATTCGGATCAACCTGCAGCACGTCCCTGAGGACCTTCGTCCGCCACAGCCGGAGCTGCCGCCGATGCCCAATCCCTGGGCGGACGCTACTCCGGAGCAGATTGCGGCGTACCGCGAGATGCACCGAAAACGGCGGCAAGCTCGAAAGCCGGAGTGACCTCCAGCTGGGCGTAGGTGCAAGCCGACGGCGGCTTGTCGTCGCGCCAGCGCAGGAATGTGGCGGCATGACGGAAGCGATCACCCTGCATGTGGTCGTACTTCACCTCGCACACCCGTTCGATCCGCAGCGGCTCCCACGACAGGTCCTTGCCTGCGCTCCAGCGGCTCTGCCCGCCGGGCATTCGCTGCCCGTCCGCGCCCATGGCTTCGGCCCATTCTCGCCAGGGGTGGCTGGCCATGGCGTTGGCGCGTAGCGGGTCGAGTTCGTCGACGAGCTGCTTGCGTCTGACCATCGTGAACGATGAGGTGACGCCAACGTGATGCAGGCCGCCGTGCTCGTCGAACAGCGCCAGCAGCAGTGAGCCCACCACGCCAGGTTCCTTGCGGTGCCAGCGAAAGCCCGCGACGACGCAATCCGCCGTGCGCGCGTGCTTGATCTTGAACATGGCGCGCTTGCCCGGCTGGTACGCGCCCTCCTCTGGCTTCGCGATGACGCCATCCAGGCCGGCGCCCTCGAAACGCTGCAGCCATTCAGCCGCCACCCCGTGATCACGGGTCATCGGGGTGAGGTGGACCGGCGGTGTGACACTGGCCAGCAACGATTCGAGTTGTGCCCGCCGCTCACGCTGAGGCTGGTCCATGATCGACCGGCCGTCGACCCACAACAGGTCGAAGCCGACAAACGACGACGGCGTGGCCGCCGCCAGCTTCTCGACGCGCGATGCAGCCGGATGGAGCCGTAGCTGCAACGCGTCGAAGTTCAAGCGGCCGTCCTGCGCGATCACGATCTCTCCGTCGAGCACGCAGCCTGGCGGCAGACGATCGAGCAACGCCTTGTGGAGTTCGGGGAAGTAGCGGTCGAGCGGCTTCAGATCACGGCTTTGGATGTAGACGTCGTCCGCGGAACGGAACACGATCGCCCGAAACCCATCCCACTTGGGTTCAAAGAGAAGTCCGTCTGTTGTCGGAATCTGCTCTGCGAGCTTGGCGAGCATCGGCTCGATGGGCGGTTGCATGGCAGGTCAACAGGCTAACAGGCCAACGGGCCAACAGGAAATACGTCCCCACAACAAAAAGGCCGGTCCCTTGACGGAACCGGCCCCCTGATGGCCCGATCGCCTGATGGTCCGATGGCCTAGAAGGACATCTGGATGCCGAAGCGCACGTAGCGGCCGTCCATGATTGCGGTCGGCGTCATCCAGGCGTTGGTGCCGGTCGCCGCGTAGGTCTCGTTGACGCGCAGCACCGTGCCGGCGTTGAGGACGTTGAACACGTCGGCGAATCCCTGGATGCGCCGCGAGCCGAAGCGGAAGTTCCGCGCGAGGCGGGCGTCGAGCTGGTTCTTGTAGTCGAGGAACACGGTGTTCGGCTCGGCGAGGTTGACCGCGATCGTCGTCCCGCCCGCCGTGGTGCCGACGATCGGGCGGCCGGCGATGGCCGCCGTGACGGTGTAGTTGGCGGCGACGCTCGGGCCGGGCTGGGCGATGAACGTGCCGCTCAACTGGAAGTCCCACGGCAACTGGTAGGCCGCCGACATCTTCACGGTGGTGCGGAAGGGCGGCGTGGAGTCGCAGAAGCGCGCCGTGTTCGGGTTATCGCGCTCATCGCAGGTGATGGCCGCGCGGCGGTCGGTCGTGATGCCGCCAAACAACAGCAGCTTCTCGCGGCGCAGGTTGGCGCTGAGCTCGAAGCCGTTGTAGATCGTGCTGTTCTCGCCTGAATAGGTACGGAGATTGTCGGTGGCGACGCCCACCTTGTTGGTGTTGAGGCTATACATCGTGATCGGCTGCCCCGACAGCGGCAGCCGGGTGTCGGTCGGCGTGTTGATGTTGAAGCTGGTCCAGTCGGTCACGGCGAGGTTGGTGTTGTCGGTGACGTCGAGGTTGTAGAAGTTGCGGCGATAGTAGCCGGCCGTGACGGAGATTCGGTCGGCCAGCTGGTGCTGCACGGAGGCGCCGTACTCCCAGTTGTAGCCGCGCTTCAGGTCAGGATCAGGCCGGCTCGTGATCTGCCCGAAGTTCGACGTGCCGCCGATGACTTCGTTGAACTGGATGTTGCCGGCGGCATCGAGGATCGACTTGTTGCCGTCGAAGTCCACCCATGCGCGGGTCTGCGTGCTGTAGTTCATCGGGTTGAACGTCTGCGCGAAGCCGGCGGCGGCGGATGCGATGTACTTGCTGGCGTTGACCTTGACGGCGGTCTTGCCGGTGCCGAAGACGTCGTACGCGGCGGCGGCGCGCACCGACCAGTCCTTCCAGTTCGGCACGTTGGGGATCTCGGGGAAGTTACGAGCCTGGATCCAGTTGCCGGCCACGGCGGACTGCGCCGGAACCAGGGCGTTGAACGTGTCGTACCTGGCGCCGAGGTTCAGTGTCAGGCGATTGACGGTCCACGTGTCCTGCAGGAACACGCCGAAGTCCATCTTCACCTTTTGCTCGAGCGTCGTCGGGCCGTTGCTGACCGCTACGGCAATCGGGCACGGCAGGGCCACGCACGGGACCGGATTGGTCGCGCTGGCCGGTGCGCCGAGCAAGCCGGCATTGGTCACCAGCGTGTTGATCTGCGCATTGGAGGAAAACGTGCGCGAGTTGGTGCCCCACTGCACGGTCACGCCGGTCTTGAAGGCATGCGAGCCGGTGATGTAGCTCGCCGACGCCGCGCCGCTGTATGACTTGGTCCAGCTGGTGTACGGCGGAATGGTGTTGCCGCACGCCACCGAGAGGCGCCCGGTGGACTGCTCGAGCATCGCCAGATCTCTGGGACCAACACTCGGGCGGCAACTTTGTTCGTAGTCCTGGGTGTAGTAGCTGATGCCGGCGTCGAGCAGCAGCTTGTTGGTCGTGGTCTGTGTCCACTTCAACTGTGGCACCCAGCCGATGCCGAACGCGTCGGTCGATGCCTCTGGCGTGGTGGTGGCCAGCGTGTTGAAGCCGTTGTAGTCCTCGCCGTTGAATTGGCGATCGAGATAGAAGCGGATCTTGTCTTTCTGCGTGGCGGCCCAGGTGATGCGGCCAACGGCGCTGTAGTTGCCTTGCGCCTGGCGGAAGGCCCTCTCACCGTTGGCAAACTGCGAACTGGGCACGTAGGTCTTGTTGTCTTCGTACTTATAGGTGGCGTAGAACCACAGCCGGTCTTTCTTGATCGGACCGCCAAGCGACGGGTTGACCTGCCAGGTATATGCGATGCCGGGTTTGGGAATCGCGGTGGTGCCGGTCTTCATGGCGTCGGTGCGGTTGTCGGCCTGCAATCCGCTGCCGGCGCCGTACGCGAAGAAGGTGCCGCTGAAGCGGTTGCCGCCGTCCTTCGGCGTGCTGTTGATGCGCAGGCCGCCATTCTGCATTTCGGCAGACTCCGCGCCGGTGGTAAACGTCACCTCTTCGATCGCGGCGTCGTTCATGTAGAAGCCGCTGTACTGACCGCTGCCGCACAGGTTATTGACGCGCATGCCGTCGATGGCGATGACCGTGTCTGCGGTCGCCGATCCATGCACGCTCATGGTGTATTGGCCGAGCACGAACGGCGTAACGGTGGTGCCGGGCAGCAGCAGCGCGCGCGCAGGGGTGTTGCGCATCGGCGTCGGGATCGCATCGAGGATGTCGCGATCGATCACCATCTGGGCGGTGTTGTTGCTGACGTCGACCGTCGGCGTGCCCGACACTGTGATGGTTTCCTCCAGCGCGCCGACCGCCAGTTCGGCGCTCACCGGCGCCGAGAACGTGCCCTGGATCAGGACGCCTTCTCGCCGAACGGTCTTGAAGCCCGTCAGCGTGAACGACACGGTGTAGGTGCCGGGCGGCAGATCGGTGATGCGGTAGTTGCCGGCGCTGTCAGACACCGCATGGCGGGTCTTTTCGATCAGCGCCGGACTGGACGCTTCAACGGTGACGCCGGGAAGCACGGCGCCGCTCGGGTCTTTTATGGAACCGGCGATACTGCCTTGGGCCCTGGCGTCAGCAGGGAGAAGAAAGAAGGTGAGAGCCGCCAACCATCCAACGACGAGAGACTTGCGCATCGATTCCTCCAGAAGGGGCCGATAGATCGCAAAGCACGCTCTAGCGCCGGGGAAGGTAGCACCTGCTCAGGTATTGGTCAATGCCTTAGGCGACGCCTTACACTAATAAGTTCTGATGCCCACCAGGCCCGAAATCCCTGAAGAGATTGAGGAATATCGCGATACCCGCTGGCGGCGTGAGGGCGCGCGCCAGGTGTCGACAGCGATCGAGGCCGAGCGTTTCATCGAGCAGGTCGGGGTGGCCGCCTGCCTGACCGACTCCCGCCGTCCGGGGCCGTCGCTCTACATCGCCGTCTGCGGCCGCCGCGATGCGGTGATGCCGAAGAACGTGCAGAAGGACGAGGAAGCCTCGGCGGCGTGGTTGCTCAAGGACGAGATCGTGCGGCGCGGGCAGGTCTATTACGGCAAGCTCGCGCGCGGCAAGGCGACGTTCATCGCGCCGCGGATGGTGCCGTATTTCAACGCCGTGTGGGGATTGAAGCGAACCGACGAGAAGAAGGTGCTGAACCGCAATGCGCAGAAGATCCTGAAGGTGCTGCGCAAGGAATGGGAGATGGCGACGTCGGACTTGAAGACCGACTCCGGCGTCACCGATCGCAAGGCGTTCACCGTGGCGCTCGACGAACTGCAGGCCGCGATGCTGGTGATCCCCGAGGGCGTCTACTACGAGCCCAAGTTCACGTACATCTGGACGCTGGCGGTGTCGAGGTTTCCCGATCAGCTCACGAAGAAGATCACGCGCGCCGTCGCGGTGAAAGAGATCGCCCGCAATTTCCTGAACAATGCCGGCCTGACGGTTCCTGGAGAGCTGGCCCGGGTGACCGGGTTGTCGCGAGCCGAAGCCGGGCTTGGCAATCGCGCGCTCGTGAAGGAAGGCTTTGCGACCATGCTGGCCCCGGGGTGGTATCAGTTGAAGGAAAGAGGTGAGGGGCCAGAGGCGGGTCTGCGGAGTGCGTCGTGGTGAGGCGCCCCGTGCTTGATCGCCCGTTCGACCTGGTGCGCGAGATCGGCCTCGCCATGCCGGACGTGAAGGAAGAGGTCACATACGACGGCTCTCCGGTGTTGAAAGCCGGGGGCAGTTTCATGGCCGGGATCGCGACGGATGAATCAGCCGAGGCCGACTCGCTGGTCGTGCGCTGCGAGCTGGACGATCGTGAACTGTTTATCGAGGAGGCGCCCGAGACCTATTACGTCACGGAGTACTACGAGCGGCATCCGGTCGTCCTGGTTCGCCTCGGCGAAGTCGACGAGCATGCGCTCCGGGATCTGTTGGCGGTTTCTCGAAAGATGGCGCTGAAGAAATCGCGTCGCCCATCGCCGTCCGGCTTCTAGTAGGTCTTACAGCGCGTCGCCAGCAGCCGCGTCGCTTCGCTCAGATCCAGATCGCAGATCAGCAACCCGGCCATCCCATACGGTTGGTGCGCGAGCAGCGTCCCATCCGGCTTCACCACGGCTGACGTCGTCGTCGCGCCCTCGGTGGCGTAGTTCACGGTGGCGAAGAAGCAGGTGTTTTCGGCGGCGCGGCATAGCGCAGCCTTCTCGTGAAAGCTGTTACGCGGATCCGCAAAGGAGGTCGGGCGGAAGCTGTCGCCCTCGGCCCAGTGGAAATGCGGGTGAAACACGATCTGCGCACCGTGCTTGACCGGCCAACGAACGGTCTCTGGATAGCGCCACCCTTCGTGGCAGATCGCGACGCCAAACTTCACCCCGCCCGCCTCGAAAACCTTGCGATCGCCGTCGGCAATCACGTAGGTGCCTTCCTCTGACGGATCGACCTGCGTCTTGTCCTGGAAGCCGGCAATCGTGCCGTCGCGATTGATGACGAGCGCCGTGATGATCAGCCCGCGCGCGGTTACCTGTTCGGTGCCGAGGATCACCGCCACGTTCGCGTCACGCGCGGCGGCCGCGATGGTGGCCCAGGCGCGCTCGAGGAACGCGGCATCAGGCGGCGGCGATCGTCGTGCCGCCGTCCGATAGCCGGGCACGTAGCATTCGGGAAAGCAGATCAGGTCCGCCCCTGCCTCGCCGGCGCGAGCGATGGCGTCCACGGCAAGGGTGACCGACTGCGCCGGATCTGCGGGGTATGAAAGGTTGGCGAGCGCGATTCGTGCGGTGGACATCGGGTCTAGCTCATTCGCTGGTCCGGATCTCCCTGAACTTGCCCTTCTCGTACAGGAACGTGCGACTCGTGTTGCCGCCGTCGCTCAAGCCGATCGTGTCGAAGGGCAAGGGAATCGGTTTCCTGGTATCGAGATCGGTGCGCGAACTGCCGGCCGTCATGCGCCAGAGCCACATGCGGGGATCGGGCTGTTCGGGCGCCGTGACCGAGTGAAGTGTCAGCGTCTTGCCGGAATCCAGCACCGCGGCCACCATCGTCTTGCCCTTGTGCTCCATCAGCACGGCGTAGTCGGTCGTCTTGTTGCCGTCAAAATCGCCGGTCAGGACGTTCGAGGGCCACGACGGGTGCTTGCTGCGGAACCCGCGCGCCGCCCGTGAATTGAGTGGCGCCATCCGCCATCCCGGGAACGCCGCGTCGAGCTTGGCTTTGACCGGCGCCGGCATGGGGTCGAACGGCGCAGCGCCGATCGATGCGACCAGCAGGGCGAGGGACAAGAGCGTCAGACGCACGGCACATCATCTTACCCGTACCGCTCCTCTTGACATCCCAGAGGTCGACTGGTACTCTCCTCTATACATCCCATAGGTGAACTTGCCGGAAACCGATTCGTCCATTCTTCAAGGCACGCTCGACCTGATGGTCCTCAAGACGCTGGAGCAGATGGGGCCGCTCCATGGCTACGGGATCGCGCTGCGCATCGAGCAGGTCGGGGAGCGCGCCCTGATCGTCAACCAGGGCACCGTCTATTTGTGTCTCGTTCGGCTGGTCCAGAAAAAGTGGATCAGCGCCGAGTGGGGCACGTCTGAAAACAATCGCAAGGCGAAGTTCTACTCACTGACGACGGCGGGGCGGAAGCAGCTCAAGACCGAGACGGAGAATTGGGAGCGCGTCGCCGGCGTGATGGGCCGGGTCCTGCACCCGCAGTCCCGAGGGTAAGTTGTGCTCGCGTTGTTGCATTCGCTAGTGGCCCGCGTTCGCGGGTATCTCCCGTCCAGGCAGTTCCGAAGCCGAGTTTGATCAGGAAATCGCGGCCCACCTCGAGATGGCCGAGGAAGACGGCCGCCGGCGCGGGCTCACGCCGGAACAGGCACGCCGGGCTGCGCGCGTGCAGCTGGGAGGCACCACCCAACTGAAGGAGTCGTGGCGCGAGGCCACCGGGTTAGCGTGGCTCGATGGCTTTCTGCTGGACGCGAAGTTGGGCGTGCGCATGTTGCGTCGATCCTGGGGCCTCACGCTGGCCGGTGGATTGGCGATGACGATCGTGATCACGATCGCCGCGGTGGTGTTCGTGTTCCTCGACGAGTTCATGGGGCGCACCGCGCCGCCGCTCGAGGAAGGCGACCGGATTGTCGCCCTGCAGAGCTGGGATGCGGACGCGCATCGTCGACTGGCCGTCTCCAGGCAGGACCTGGATCGCTGGGGGACAACCTTACAGTCGGTGCAGGACCTCGGTGGATTTCAGACCGTCGAGCAACGCCTCGTCACGGGCAACCGGCCGGCGGAGTGGGTGCGCGTGGCTCAGATCAGCGCGTCTGGATTTCAGCTGGCGCGCATGCAACCGCTGCTTGGCCGGTGGATCAACGCTGCCGACGAGGACGCCGCGGCGCCACCGGTCATCGTGATCGGTCACGATGTGTGGCAGTCGCAGTTTGGCGCCGATCGCGCAGTGCTCGGGCAGACAGTTCGGCTCGGCGACGCCACGCACACGATTGTTGGCGTGATGCCGCGGGGGTTCGGCTTCCCGGTCAATCATTCGTACTGGATTCCGCTGGCGGCGAATCGATCGGGCGCGCTTGCGGCCGCACCTCAAGGCGTGGTGTTTGCCCGGCTTCAGCCCGGCGTGACCCTGGAAGGCGCTCAGGCGGAACTGGCCACGATCGGTCTATTGGCGCTGGAACGAATACAGGCGGCCGCCGACGCACGACGGGCCCGCGTGGTCCCCTATACGTTTGCGTTCACCGATGACGTCGAACGGGGAGAACTGATCTGGCAGCAGCGGGTGATGCTGCTGTTGATCAGCCTCTTGCTCGTGCCGCCATGCCTGAACATTGCGATCCTGATCTACGCGCGAACCGTCACCCGCCAGGAAGAGTTTGCCGCACGCTTTGCGCTTGGGGCGAGCCGCAGTCGCATCGTGTCGCAACTCTGTGTCGAGGTGCTGGTCCTGTCTTCGGTAGCAGGGCTCACGGCGCTTGCGTTGACACGGCCGATCCTGCTGCAGATCGGTGACATCGTTCGGCGATTCCCGGACCTGGGCGGCTCGCTGCCGTTCTGGATCACGTTCGACTTTTCGTGGCGGGCGGCGGTGTTTGTCGGCGGCCTTTCGGTCCTGGCCGCGCTGCTTGCCGGGTTGCTGCCTGCCCTGCAGGCGACCGGTCGCGTGCTGCCGATCGCGCTCAGGGCGCTTGGGAGCCGGACTGGCGTGCCGCTTGGCGCAACGTGGCCGGCGCTGGTGATTGCCCAGGTCGGGCTCGCCCTGGCGGCGCTGCCGTCAACGATGGAGATGGCGTGGGGACACCTGCGGCCATCCGTGCTCGGTCCAGGGTTCGCGGCAGGTGAATTCCTGACGGCGCCGCTCTCCGGCGCAGGCGGTGTGCCCGATGCCGCGCTGGCGAAGATCGCGGCGGAACTCGCGCTCTCACGTGTCACGTTCACCAGCGTGTTGCCGGGCATCAAGCCGATGGCGCACGTTGAACTGGAAGAGACAGCAGCGGGCCGTCCTCGCGTTCGCCGATATGTTCGCGCCAACCAGGTCGATCGGACATTCTTTGACGTGTTGCGACTCCCGGCCGTGGCCGGCCGCATCCTCGACGATCGCGACGGGGCCAGCGTGGCGACCGCGGTCGTCGACGAGACGTTCGTGCGACAGGTGATCGGCGGCAGCAACGCGGTTGGCCGGCGCGTCAGGCCCGTTGCTGCGCCGGGCGCCGAGCCAGGTCCGTGGTTCGAAATTGTCGGCGTCGTGCCGGATCGTCCGGCGAACACCTCGCAAGGCAGGATGTACGTGGCAGCCCAACGTCGAACTGTGGTCGCCAACGAGGTTCAGTTGTTGCTGCAGGCCGGTCCTGACCTGCCGAAGAGCATCCGCCGCGTGCAAGACCTCGGCGCACACATCGACGGATCGCTGCGCCTCGGCACGGTGTGCCGCCTCGACGAGGTCTATCAGGACGCGCAGATGTCAGGCAACCTGACGTCGTATGCGCTCGCGATCGTGACGACCAGCGTGCTGGTCCTGTCCGCCGCGGGGCTTTATGCCTTGATGTCGTTTACGGTGACCTTGCGCCGCCGTGAGATCGGCATTCGCACGGCGCTTGGCGCGCGCCAGGGGCGATTGCTGGCCGGCGTCTTCGCGCGAGCCATGTGGCAGATCGGCGCCGGGCTCGCGGTCGGCGCCGCCGTCGCGCTGTTCCTCCATGACCGGATGAACATCGAGATCGAAGGCGGCTGGCACATCCCCGGCATTCTTCCCGTAGCCGCCCTCGTCATCATGGCGATTGGCGTGCTCGCGGCGGCCGGTCCGGCGCGCCGAGCGATTCGAGTTGAACCAACGGAAGCGCTGCGGGATGGATAGCAACGGGTGCAGCATCAACAGTTGCCGGCACTGTAAACTGTAACCACGCGTCCGTAGCTCAGTTGGATAGAGCACCGGCCTTCTAAGCCGGGGGTCGCAGGTTCGATCCCTGCCGGACGCGCCACGCGCGAAAGCACGTGGCGTGATCCGACAGGCTCAGTGGCGCCGCGACTTGCTTCGCTCCTCGCGAGCGGCATCGAATCCTGCCGGACGCGCAAACGACCTCGCCACCGGCTCGACTCACGCACTTTGGACCATAATCTGCCGCATGGCAGCAGATCTCTCCAGGCGCGAACTCCTCGGTGGTGCGGGCGCGGTCGCGGCGTCGATGCTGATGGACCGTTCGTCGCTGCAGGCGCAGCCGACGAACCAGCGGGCGATCGTCTTCAGTAACACCACCGTCGTCAATCCCGATCGCACGCAGACCGACGTTGCCCTGGCAGTGGTCGGCGGAACGATCGCGGCGATTGGCCCGACTGCCGATGTCCTGAAGCAGTATCCGAATGCGGACGTGTATGACGGCCGCACTAAGGCCGTTTTCCCAGGGCTGATCAACTGCCATGCGCACCTGACCGCGACGCTGCAGCGGGGCTTCAACGAGGACTTCGGCTTTCCCAACTCCGCGCGCCTTCCTGTGCAGCCGGCCAGCCTGCTGCAGGGCGAAGAAGCACAGCTGATGGTGACCGTCGGCGCCCTGGAGGCAATTCGCACGGGCACCACGACGTTCGTTCAGAACGAAGGTGGGATTGCCCGATATGCGGGCGCGCTCTCGAAGACCGGGTTGCGTTGGGTGTTTGCCGAATCGATCCGCGACAGCGAGAACGTGCCCGGGCCGATGTCCCCTGATGGGCTCGCGAAGAGCGAACCGCCGCGTTTCTCGCAGAAGCTGCGTGAAGAGGGCCTGCAGCGTATCAACGACCTCTTCGCGGCATGGCACGGGAAGAATCAAGGGCGGATCAGCGTGTTCCCGGCCGCGGCGCTGACCGAGACGTCGTCACCCGAATTGCTCCGCGACGTGCGGGCATTTGCCGACAAGCACGATCTCGGCTACACCATTCACTTGAACCAGAGCATTGCCGAATACCAGTTCATGGAGAAATTCCATCGGCTGCGTCCGGCGGCGTTCCTGGATCGCCACGGGTTCCTTGGCCCGCGACTGTTCGCCGCGCATGCCCGCTACGTGGATGCCGGCGAGATTGCGTTGCTGGGCAAGAGCGGCACGATCATTTCCCATCAGGCCGGCATGGCGGCCAATCGCGGTGTGATTCCGCCGATTCCCGCGCTTCGAGAGGCCGGATGCCCGATCGCGCTCGGCACCGACAACAACACGAACGACGTGTTCGAAGTGATGAGGATCGCGCTGCTGACCGAGCGCATTCGACGCACGGACCCGTTCCCCGGCGTGCAGCCGCAGCCGGAGGACATCCTCGCCGATGCCACCGAAGGGGGCGCGAGGGCGGTAAATCAGCAGAAGACGTTGGGCTCGCTCGAGGTCGGGAAGAAGGCCGACCTGTTTGTTGTCGACACACTCAAGCCGTATCTGGTTCCTGCCGGCCGGATTGTCTCGGCCGTGATCCACGGTGGGCACGCCTCCGACATCGAGTCGGTGATGGTGGACGGCGAGTTCATCATGCGCGGGCACAAGGTGCTGACGATGGACGAAGCGGCCGTGATCCGCGAGGCGGATGCGGTGTCGAAGCGGATCTGGAACAAGGTTGGCCCCGTCCAGATTCCCCGGTTGCCAAGACCTAAGTAGGCGGGTCTTTAAAGACCCGCCTCTACAGGCTCGGTGAACTGGCTGCGGTACAGGGCCGCGTAGCGGCCGTTGGCAGCCAGAAGGTCTTCGTGACGGCCCTGCTCGACGATGCGGCCGTGTTCCATCATCAGGATCATGTCGGCATTGCGGATCGTTGAGAGGCGATGCGCAATCACAAAGGTGGTGCGGTCGCGCATCAGTTGCGCCATGGCGCGCTGGATCAGGACTTCGGTGCGCGTGTCGACGCTGCTCGTTGCCTCGTCGAGGATCAGGATGGCCGGGTCGGCGAGGAATGCGCGCGCGATGGTCAGCAGCTGCTTCTGCCCCTGCGACAGGTTGGTGGCTTCCTCGTTGATGATCGTGGCGTAGTTGTCCGGCAGCGTGCGAATGAAGTGGTCCGCCTGCGCCGCCTTGGCGGCCTTGACGATCTCGTCGTCCGTCGCACCATCGCGGCCGTAGGCGATGTTGTCGCGAATCGTGCCCGAGAACAGCCACGTGTCCTGCAGCACCATGCCGAAGATCCGGCGCAGTTGGCCGCGCGTCATCTCGCGGATGTCGACGCCATCAATGCGGATGGCGCCGCTGTTGATGTCGTAAAAGCGCATCAACAGGTTGACCAGCGTAGTCTTGCCGGCGCCGGTATGCCCGACGATGGCGACCATCTGGCCCGGCTTCACGTCGATCGACATGTCCTCGATCAGCGGTGCGTCCGCCTTGTAGCTGAACGACATGTGATCGATGTCGACATGCCCCTTGGGCGACGCGACGGTCTTCGGCGCCGATGCTTCGGCCGGTTCCTCAGGCTCGTCGAGCAGTTCGAAGACGCGTTCCGCTGAGACAATGGTGAGCTGGATGGTATTCGCCATGCTGCTCAGTTGCGTGATCGGCATCGAGAACTGCCGGCTGTACTGAATGAAGGCTTGCACGTCGCCGATCGCGATCGATCGGCGCACGACGAGGATGCCGCCCAGCACGGCGACGGCGACATACGCGAGATTACCGACAAACATCATGATCGGAAACATCACGCCGGTTGCAAACTGCGCCCGCCACGCGCCCTCGTAATACGCCGCATTGAGCGCGTTGAACTTCTCGACCCCCTTCGCTTCGTGGCCGAAGGCGGTGACGATCGTGTGGCCCGAATACATTTCGGCGACGTTGCCGTTCATCTCGCCCATCGCCTTTTGCTGGCGGACGAAGTGGCCCTGGGAGCGCTTGGCAATCTTCGCGACGATCGTGACGCTGAGCGGCAGCGTCACCAGCACGATCAGGGTCATCATCCAGCTGATTGTCAGCATCATGACCAGGATGCCGAGCACCATCAGCACGGAGCTGATCAACTGGGTCAGATTCTGTTGCAGCGTGCTGCTGATGTTGTCGAGGTCATTGACGGCGCGGCTCAGGATCTCGCCGTGCGTGCGCGAGTCGAAGAACCGCAGCGGCAGCCGGCTGAACTTGGCCTCGACGTCACGGCGCAGCGCATACACCGTGCGCTGCGCGATCCCCGACATCAGGTACTGCTGCAGGTACAGGAAGGCGGCGCTCATCGCATACAGGGCCACCAGCCAGCCGAGCATGTTGGCTACGTAGGCGAAGTCAATGCCGCGCTGACTGCCGAACGATCGGGCGACATAGCCCTCGAAGACCTTGGTCGTGGCCTTGCCGAGCAGCTTCGGCCCGACGACGCTGAAGATCGTGGCGACGATGCCGGCGCCGATCACGATCGCCAGTCCCGAGCGGTGTGGCTGGAGGTACCCAGTGAGGCGGCGCAGCGTGCCCTTGAAATCCTTGGCCTTCTGCACCGGCATGCCGACTCCGGCCATCGGTCCACGCCCGAAGATGCTGGGCGGCGGGCCGGCCTGCTGCTTGAGGGCGGCGCGTTCGGAACTCATGCCACCTCCTCGATCGAAGCCTGCGACTCGGCGATCTCGCGATAGACCTCACAGCCGCGCAGCAACTCCGCGTGGGTGCCGATGCCGACGACGCGCCCGTCGTCGAGGACGACAATCCGATCCGCGTTCATGACCGTGCCAATGCGCTGCGACACGATGAACACCGTGGCCTGCGTCGTTTCGGCGCGCAGCGCCGCCCGCAACCGGGCGTCGGTGGCGAAGTCCAGCGCCGAGAAGCTGTCGTCGAACACGTAGATCGGCGCGTTGCGCACCAGCGCCCTGGCAATGGCAAGGCGCTGCTTCTGCCCGCCGGAGAGGTTGGTGCCGCCTTGCGAGACCGGGGCGGCAAAGCCCTCGGGCTTCTGGTCGATGAACTCCGCCGCCTGCGCGACGGCGGCCGCCCGGGCGATCTCGTCGTCGGTGGCTGATTCCCGGCCGAAACGGATGTTGCTGGCGATCGTGCCGGTAAACAGCACGGCCTTTTGCGGCACGTAGCCGATCTTCGCCCTGAGGTCTCCCTGGCGCACCTCGCGCACATCCACGCCGTCGATCAGCACGCGACCGGCATTGACGTCGTAGAAGCGCGGGATCAAGCCTGCGAGCGTCGACTTGCCGGAGCCCGTGCCGCCGATGATGGCCGTGACTTCGCCAGGCAGGGCTGTGAACGACACGCCGCTCAGCGCCGGCTCCTCGGCGCCCGGGTACTGGAACGAGACGTCCTGGAACTCGACCCGGCCGACGGCCGGCCCGGCCGGCTTCGCCTGCGCAGGATCGTTCACGTCCGGCATCACGTCGAGTACCGCGTTGATGCGCTCGGCCGACGCTTCGGCACGGGGCAGGCTGACGAACATGGCCGTCACCATGAACACCGCGAACAAGATCTGGATGGCGTACTGCAGCGTGGCGATCATCGCCCCGACGTGCATCTGTCCGGCGTCGATGCGCACGGCGCCGAACCAGATGATGGCCACGCCGGTCAGGTTCATCACCAGGAACATCGCCGGCATCAGCGCGGAGACCAGGCGGTTGACCATGATGGCGTTGTCGGTGAGGTCGAGGTTGGCGGCATCGAACCGGCGGCTCTGGCTGGCACTGCGGTCGAACGCTCGAATGACGCGCACGCCGGTCAGGCCTTCGTCGAGCACCAGGTTCAGTTTGTCGATCTTGACCTGCATCAACTGGAAGAGCGGCACGGCCTTGCGCATGATCAGGAAGCAGACGATGCCGAGCACGGGAATGACGGCGATCAACACGCGCGCCAGGCGCACGTCCTGTGACAACGACAGCGCAGTGCCGCCGATGGCCATCATCGGCGCCATGATCACCATGGTCAGCATCATGATCAACACCTGCTGCACCTGGGTGGTGTCGTTGGTCGTGCGCGTGATCAGCGATGCGGTGCTGAAGTGATCGAACTGATGCACCGACAGGTGCGCCACGCGATCGAAGATGCGGCTGCGGACGTCACGGCCGAAGCCGGTGGCGGCCTTCGACGCGAAATACGAACCGCCAACAGCGGCGGCCATGGCGACCACGGCCATCGCCAGCATCACGCCGCCGTAGTACAGGATCTGTCCCTGATCGCCCGGCACGATGCCGTGATCGACGATGTCTGCCATCAGGCGAGGGAGATACAAGCCGGCCAGTGACTGCACCAGCGTGAGCGCGAACACGATCGCGACGGGGCCTCGATATGGTTTGAGAAACGCCAGCAATCTGAGCATGAATGCTCAAATTGTAGCGCCCGCCATGCGTCGAGATTGTTTGAAACGTCCGGCGAGGTCATGACGCCGCTGTAGCCGGTGTAGTTGGCGTGGTTTGTCAGGCCTGGCGGGCCGAATTGCCAGTTCTAATTGAGGTTCATGTTCAACGAAAACGAACCGGAGCCTCGCTCGGTGTTGCGCGCGACGCCGGCAGGGCGATCGTTGAAGACGAAGTCGCCGTTGTTGTCCAGCCCCGTACGGATGGTATACGGCGAGGCACTGGACATGCTGAAGCCGACGCCGATGCCGAGACCGCGGATGATCTGGTTGTTGAAATTGACGTTGAGACGGTTGCGGACGTCGTTGTTGGCAACGCCCCACTCGGTGTCCAGGTCGCCGGTCGGCGCCACGCTGAAGGCCCCGTCGGAATGTGCAACGGAGAGGTTCGGAGTGGGGCCGCGCCCCACCCCGAATGTGGCTTACTTCTTCAGCGACGTCAGCAGTCGCTGGATTTGGGCCTGCGTGAGGCCCCCGGGCCCGCCGGTCATGACGGCTTCCTTTTCGACCGTGCTGCGGACGACTGGTGCCCAGATCACCTGGCCATCAAGCAGCAGGGCGATCGGCTTGTTCATCTGCGCGTTCGAGAGCGCCGCCATCTTGCGCGCGCCGTCGGTGGTGAGGACGATGGCGACGGCAGGGCCGTCTGCGAGCTGCCGCGCCTCGGCTCGCTCGATGTCGGCCGAGGTCAGACGGATGTCCGGCGCGACCCAGAGCGGGGCGCCACCCGGCGATTTCATCTGTGCCCATCCCGACACTGCGGAGGACGCGGCCGCGCGGATCTCGACTGGCGTCTGGCCATTGAGGATCCCGGCCAGCAGCGTGACGATCACGCCAACGATGACGAGTGCCTTGTTCTTTTGCATACACACACTTCTCCCCTCGAAAGGTCTTGCGGTCTTGAGATCGTGAGGTGGCAGGTACGGCCTGCCTGGCCGACGCCGCTAGGCGACGGCTGGAGGCGGGCGTGGTGCGAGCGGGGGACCGGCGAGACCGAGGTTCGGTGGATCGTGCGCGTAGATCGGCACACGGCCGATCGATGAGGAAGGCGGGAACAGCGGCTGGACATCAACCGCAACAAACAGGCCGGCGCCGAAGGTCTTGTCGGTCTTGACCGCGGCGCGAACGATCTGGGTGCTGGCGGTCGGCGCCGACAGCGGAATTTCAATGGTGTGGCCGGCTGCGCGCTGGGTCGTGGCCCACGACACCTGTGGTGTCGCGAAGCTCAGGACCGTCACGAATACGAGCAGCACTCTCACAGCGTCACCATCTTAACTCCCGGGCTAACCCTTGACGGTGAACCCCTTCTTTTCGAGCCACGGGCGAACCCGATCGCGCTGTTCGCCCTGCAGTTCAACGCCGTCTTCGGTCGTTGCACCGCCGACTCCGCACGCCTTTTTCAGGTCGGTGCAGAGGTTCTTGAGGAACTCGGTGTTGTTCGGCAACCCGAAGATCACCGTGACGGTCTTGCCGCCGCGTCCCTTCTTCTCCATACGGAGCTTGGCCACCGGTCGTTCGGGGACGGCCTCCCTGCCGGTGGAGAGCGTCTTGCTGCACTGGCAATTGGTCAGTGGCCACCCGCACTTCGGGCACGTGCGGCCGCCGTCGGTGGAGTAGACGAGACGGGAGTTGGACACAGGAGAAGTAGCAAGTATCAAGTAGCAGGAAGCAAGAAGAGCGCCCTGCCTGATACTTGCATCGTGCTACTTACTACTAATTGGGAATAAACGTAAACCGCGCCATGCCGCTCGCCGTGCCCGACCAGGGCCAGAGTGACGAGTTGCTGCGCGGGCGCGCGTCGGCGCGGACCAGCACGTAGTATTCGCGGTTCGGTTCGAGCAGCTTGGTGTCAAACAGCGCGAGCTTGTCGAAGTTGGTGGCAAGCTGCGCGACCTGCGCCGGATCTTCAACCACGTAGGACTGTTCGACCCGGCCGTTGCGGGCGACCGAGACCGTGTGGCGACGGGTCAGGTTGTCGTAGTCGACGCTGGTGGAAATCACCGAACTGGCCACCGTGCGATCTACCCACGCCGGCACTTTCATCTTCAACTCGACGGTGTAGGTGAATACGGTGCGGAGGCCGCTCGAAACCACGGCCTTCATCTCGTCGGTCAGACCGCCGTCGAGCGAGAAGGTAATGAGGACCTGTCCGTCGCGCAGCAAAGGGCGCACCCGCAGCGTTTCACCGGGGGCCTGAGCCTGGGCGACGCTGGCGAAGCCGGCGAATAAGAAGACTGCCAGCAAAACGGAACGGTAGTACAGACGAGCTTCTGCCATCCTCACAAAGTCAACCTGCAGACTGTAGCACACGGTTCTCCATAATTGACCGATATATGATGGGGTGACCCTCATAAATCCATGAAATACCGGCATTTCTGCGTCACCCTGGCCGCCATCGCCGTTCTGGCCAGTGGTGTGCGGGTCGAGACCCAGAGGCAGGAGTTCCCCTTCCAGATCTTCGAGCGCTACCTCCAGCCGTTGATGGAGCAGATCGGCATGCCCGGGCTGTCGGCCGTCATCTTCCAGGGAGGGCGGGTCGCCTGGAAAGGGGAGTACGGCTACGCGGACGTCGAGAAGAAGATCCCCATGACGATCGATACCCCGATCCCGGTCGGCGGCATCACCCAGGCTGTCACCGGCGTGCTGGTCGGCGTGTGTATCGATCGCTATGCCTTCGAGATCGATCAGGACATCCGCAACTTCGTCCCGACTTTCCCCGTCGCGGAGACCCGCGTACGCCAGGTGCTGGCACACGCCACCGACGGGCGGTTCCAGTACAACCCGGCCTACTACTCCGCGCTGACCAAAGTGGTTGAAGCGCCGCAGTGCGTCAACCCGTCGTACCGGCAGGCCATGGCGACGGAGGTCCTCGATCGGCTCCTGATGACGCGCTCGGTGCCGGGCATGGACCTTGGACGTCCCGAAGGCGCCGCCGCGCGAGATCAGTTCACGGCCGACAAGTGGAACCGCTACCAGTCGACACTGGCTGAGGTCGCGGTGCCGTATCGGATTGACGACAAGAACCGGCCGTTCCGCTCTGAGTACAAATCATTCGGGCTTGACGCGTCGTCGGGGCTGGTCTCGACCGCCAACGATCTGGCCACGTTCGAGAAGGAGCTCTACAACGGCACGCCGCTCAGCGTCAGCACGCTCGATCGGATGTGGAGCAACACCGTGTTCACCTTCCCGAACTTCAACCTGACGACGCCGACCGGCCTGGGGTGGTTCGTGACGAACGAGTCCGGTTTAAAGGTGGTCTGGACGTTTGGTCACATCCCGGATGCCAGCTCCGCCTTGATCGTGAAGATGCCGGCCAAGCAGTTGACGCTGATCATGGTCTCCAACAGCGGCGGCCTGGCCAAGAACTACGATCTCGAGAACGCCAACGTGACGTCGAACCCGTTTGTGAAGATATTCTTGCGGTTGTTCATCTGAGTCGTATGCGCCGCTCCTCACTTCGGATTGCCTGTTTCGCGGCCGCACTGCTGCTGGTCTGGCCGTCCCAGGCGCGCGCGGATTTCTTTTTCGTGCCGTTTGCCGGCATCAAGTTTGGCGGTTCGACGTCGATTGTCGATCTCGATCGCGCGGCCAGCAAGAAGGCCCTCACGCTGGGCGGCGCGGCGATCCGGCTGTCGAACAGCGTGTTTGGTTACGAAGTCGAGTTCGGCAGCGTGACCGGATACTTCGAAGATGACGACTCAGGCTTGATCAAGCCTGGCAGCTACGTGGTCGACCTGACCGGCAACGTGATGTTGTCGCTGCCTCCCGGCGCGACCGGCGGCGGGTTACGTCCCTACGTGGTGGCTGGTGGCGGGTTGATTCACGCCGAGGCGGAAGACATCTACGAAGTGCTGCAAGTGCGGCGCACGGTGCCGGCCGTGACCGTGGGCGCCGGAGCCGTCGGACTGATCACGAACAACGTCGGCGTGCGCTTTGATTTGCGCCACCTGCGGAGCCTGTCGAAGGACGCCTCCTCCGGACAGGTCGGCCGGCGGATCGCGTACTCGCGATTTACGCTCGGCCTGCTCCTGCGTTTCTAGGCGGGGACTGCCGGCAGGGCTGGTGAACGGCCCTAGTTGGCTCGGCCTGCGAACTCGCGCGTCTCGGTGTGGACCTTGACCTTCTCGCCTTCCTTGATAAACAGCGGCACTTGAACTTCGAGCCCGGTCTCGAGCACCGCGGGCTTGGTGACGCTGCCGCTGGCGGTGTTGCCGCGCACGCCCATCTCGGTGCGCGTGACGGTCAGCTCGACATGCGGCGGGAACACGATGCCGATGGGCTGTCCGTTGTAGCGATGAATCTGCACTTCGAGGTTGTCGACGAGCAGGCCGCGATCCTCGCCGAGCGCCTCGGTGCTGAGCGTCAGCGTCTCGTAGGTCTCCTGGTCCATGAAGTGGAACCCATCGTTGTCGTTGTAGGTGTAGGTGGCCTTGGCCATCACCAGGTCCGGCTCGGGGAACTTGTCGCCGGCTTTGAAGGTCTTGTCGAACACGGCGCGGGTAATCAGGTTGCGCATCTTGAGGCGCACCAGTGTCTGGCCGCCGCGTGCCGTCGGCGTGGAAATATCCACGTCCAGGCAGTGGTACGGGGCGTTCTCGAATTCGAAGTACATCTTTCGCTTGATTTCGATAGCTTCAATTAGCGCAGGCATCCCGCTATAGTACTAGCTGATGAGCCGCGTCCGCATCCGCTACTGCGAGATTTGAAATTACTTGCCGCGCGCCTCCCGTGTGGCGGCGCTCATCAAGCAATCCCTCGGGGCCGACTCCGAACTGGAGCCCGGCGGCCGCGGTGAATTCACCGTCTGGGTCGACGGCCACAAGGTGGCCGAAAAGAGCCGCAGCGGCTTTCCCGCCGATCAGACGCTGCTTGCCTCCGTTGGAGCCGCGTTAGACCAGCGTTGACGTCTCTGTCACATCGAATGCCGCCCCGGCTACGCATCAGCTGGGATAAGGTGATCTGGCCCCCCAGAACGGAAGTCATGGACGGAAGTACCGGCAGTGTGGCGAAGCCTGTCGTGCTGGTGGTCGACGACCACGAAGACACGCGGCACATGAGCGTCATCGTCCTGCGCAGCCAGGGGTTTCAGCCGGTGGCCGCCGCTAGCGGCGAGGCCGCCTTTGCGTCCGCCTGCGACGCGAGGCCGGACGTGATTGTCACCGACCTGGCCATGCCCGACGGCAACGGCTGGGATTACTGCAACGGCTCTCGGCCGACGAACGCACGCATCACATTCCGGTGGTCATGGTGACGGCCTGCGCAACCGACGCCGTGCGTCAGCGCGCGCGAGAGGAAGGGGTCGGCGCCTTCTTCTTCAAGCCGTGTGCGCCGAACGTGCTGGCGGACGCGTTGCGGCGCTTGATCGGCGCGGGCGCGAAGCCGCCGGCAGGGTGATGGCGACGGCGGCGAGTTCCTGCTCGACGCGCTCCTCGCGCTGCACTTCCAGTTCTTCCGCCTTGATCTCGACGCGCTCACGCTTGATGTCGAGACGCAGGCGGCCGAACAGGCTCATATAGAAGTTGCTGACCCAGAGCAGCGCGAGCCAAGCAATCAGGGTGCCGCGCCAGTCTGGAATCAATAATCGATACCCCGTCACCAGCACGGCTGCGCCTGCGACGTAGTGGCTGAAACAGTACTCGCACGTGAACAGGTAGAAGAACTTGCGCTGGTAGACGCGCGCGCAGCGCTCGCTCTTCAGCACGCACCATTCGTGCAACTCCCTGAACACGTATTCGTGGGTCACCGTCCACGCCACGCAGGCCACGGGCGCGGCCAGCGTGAACAGCCACAACATCTGCAGGCGCTCGCTCATGCCGTCGGCCTACGCCGCGCTTGGGATTGTCAACACCTGCCCCGGCCTGATCTTGTCGGGGTCGGACAACTGATCGGTGTTGGCGTCGAAGATCGCCATGTAGGCATTGGCGTCGCCGAGCTGTTCCCTGGCGATCTTGCTGAGGGTGTCGCCCGGCTTCACCGTGTAGGTCAGGTCTTTCGGCGCCTTCGGGTCGATCGAGATCTCGCCGACGAGATCGTTCCTCCAATCCGGCACGGTCTTGATCGCGTCCCAGATGCGATTGACCTCCGACTGGTTCTTCACCGTTCCCTTGAAGAACAGCTTGCCGTCGCGTTCGTCGGCGGAGCCCTGCATGCGCAGGTCTTTGGCGGTCTGGATGGCGTGGTTGTACTTCTCTCGCAAGTTCATCTGTAGGTAGCCTCCGAGTCAGCTTTTGCAAGATGCGTGCTGGCGGTACGCGGTGAGCGCGCGAATCCGCTAATCTGTCGGCATGTATCGAGTTGAGCATGACGCGCTCGGTCCGGTTGAGGTGCCAGCGGAGCGGTTGTGGGGCGCACAGACTGAACGGTCGCGACACTTTTTCGCCATTGGCGTGCCACGATTTGTGTGGACGCGTCCCGTGATACGCGCACTGGGGCTGCTCAAGAAGTGTGCGGCGCTCGCCAATGGCGAGCTGGGGACCATCTCGCGCGATCGTGCCGCGTTGATCGCGCGGGCCGCGGATGAGGTGATTGGCGGCGCCCGGGGTGCCGCGG
>JAYQOO010000037.1:0-31234 GCA_038144855.1 Acidimicrobiia bacterium
CGGCCAGGTTGCGGAGCAACTCCCGCGCCTGTCCTTCCTGGGCTGCCTCAACCGTCTCGCCGCCCTCAGCCCCTTCCGACACGCCCACCTCGGGTTCGGCCGCGGCCACCTCCGCCGGTGGCGGGGCGTGCTTGGCGTTGCCGTTGACCCGCCCACCAGACTGGTTGCGGCGAGCCCGGCTGGTACCGATGCGCAGCATCATCGCGGTCAGCGGCCGCAACATGCCGGCCATCGCATCGAACGACGGCAGCAGCACGTCGAGGACGCGCTCCGGATCATGGCGCACGATGGCGAGCGGGATAAGGTGTTCGCAGGCGACGACGATGCCAATGATGGCGAGCACCAGGATCGGGAACCCGCCCGGCTCGACGCCCGTGACGCGCGCCAGCAGCGCCGCCGCGAGTACCGTCAGTGAGCTGATCAGCAGGCGGACCGGGATGAACAGCCGGCGTGGATCTTCGAGGTAGCGCCCAAGCGCGTCGTCGCGGTCGGTGCGTTCGGCGTGAATGCGCAGCGACAGCCGCATCAGCGCATTGAACGCCGCTGAGACCGTGCCGAGATACGTCACGGCACCTCCCAGAAGGAACAACAGGAGTGGTGTCACGCTCGTTCTATCAGGCTTGCCGGCAGACCGGCCTTCTTCCTCAAGCGCGCTTCTGCCCTAGCCATGCGGCCGTCGTCATCATCGGCTTCGTGGTCGTAGCCAAGCAAATGCAGCAGGCCATGCAGGGCCAGGACCTTCAGTTCGGTGGCGACCGAGTGCCCGGCGAATTTCGCCTGTGCCACCGCCACGCCTTCCGCGATGACGATGTCGCCGAGGAAACCCCGTTCATCGGACGGAAACGACAGCACGTCCGTGGCGTAATCCTTGCCGCGGAACTGTCGATTCAGCGAGCGCATCCGTCGATTCGACACGATCGCGACGCACAGCTCGCCCTTCGCGGCCGCCGGCGCGATCTTCGCGATCCACGGTCCCAGGCCCCGTGTGCTGATCTTCGAGTCCGGGGACGTAACGCTAACGAGTAGACGGGCCGCTGCCATATGCGTCGTAAGCCTTCACGATTGCTTGCACAAGTTTGTGGCGGACCACATCACGTTCATCGAAATGAATGAACGAGATGCCGTCGACCTTGCCGACCACTTCCATGGCCTGCACCAGGCCCGACGTCCGGCCGCCGGGAAGATCGATCTGCGTGACGTCTCCGGTGACTACGGCCTTGGAACCGAAGCCGAGGCGCGTCAGGAACATCTTCATCTGCTCGGTGGTGGTGTTCTGCGCCTCGTCGAGGATCACGAAGGCATCATTCAGCGTGCGGCCGCGCATGAACGCGAGCGGCGCCACTTCGATCGCGCCGCGTTCCAGATACTTCTCCGCTTTCTCGACATCGAGCATGTCGTAGAGCGCGTCGTAGAGCGGGCGCAGATAGGGATTCACCTTCTCCTGGAGGTCGCCGGGCAGGAAGCCGAGCTTCTCGCCGGCTTCAACCGCGGGCCGAGCCAGGATGATGCGGCTGACCTTTTTTGCCAGCAGATAGCTGACAGCCTGCGCCATGGCAAGGTAGGTCTTGCCGGTGCCGGCCGGGCCGATGCCGAACACGATGTCGTGCTGGTCGATCGCCTCGAGGTAGCGGCGCTGGTTCGCCGACTTGGCGGCAATCCGGCGTTTGCCTGCGCTGCGGATCTGCCCATCCTTGAGGAAGTGCTCGCGCAGATCGACGGCGGCATCCTGCACCAGCAGCTGCGCCGCGGTCTTCACGTCCGTGTTGGAGATGGAATGCCCCTGCTCGATCAGTTCGCCCAGTTGTTCGACTAGGCGCGCGACCTTCGCGGTGCTCGCGGCATCACCCTCGACCATGAGTTCGTGACCCTGGGTGCGGATGCGAACATTCAGGAGGGACTCGAGCTGGCGCAGGTTGTCGTCGTAGGCCCCGAACAGAGTCGTGACGCCAGCCTCGGGAACTGTGACCTTACGCATTGATGCCGTACTGATGCTCGTATCTCCTTGTGTTACAGCAACTTAACAAGCAACGCACATGAAGTGTAGCATTTACCAGTCCCCTCGCGCCAATTGCCGCCCAGCTCGGCCTCAGGCGTCTACGGACAATCAGCGATCGGCCTCGTGAACGTACAGCCAGGACTCCCTGCCAGACCCGAGTTTCACCACGATCCGCTTGTAGTCGAACTCAGCCTCGTAGACGTCGGCTTCAAGCAATTCGGCATCCAACACCTCGAACGCGGTGCCGTCGACGCGACAGTTCACATCTGGCGAGGGCACCACGTTGTTGTGGTGGGTCTTCTGGAGGCGCTCGGCGATGGCGGGATCCGCGATCCGCACCAGCGACGGCTCGTAGCCGACAAGCGCATCCTTGCTCCCCGACAGGGGCCGGCCGAACATGGCGAGCTGGATCTCCGGCAGCTGCAACGTTCCATAGGAGAACAGCAGTGGCATGTCAGCGCTTACGGGCGGTCGGAAACTCGTCGTGATAGCAGACTGCGGCGAGATCGCTGCTGCGTTCCTCGAAGAACAGCCGCGCGTCGGCAATCGCCTGGTTGTACACGCTCGGGGCGAGTTCACTCAGCACGAAATCGAGCAGCAGACCGGCTTTCAGATCGCCGATCGGCTCGTCCATGTTGTCGGTGAAATACTGCTGAAGCGCGGCGATCGCCTGCTTCCGTTGTGCATCGGGCAGGACGATCGCGGCCTTCTTCTTCATGACTACAGCGTCTTGATGCTGAGTTCGCGCAGTTGCTTCGGGTCCACAGAGGACGGCGCATCGCACATCAGGTCGACGGCCTGAGTCGTCTTCGGGAACGGAATCACTTCGCGGATCGAGGTCTCGCCCGCCAGCAACGCGCAGATGCGATCGAGGCCGAGCGCGAGGCCGCCGTGCGGCGGCGTGCCGTATTCGAGCGACTCCAGGAAGAATCCGAAGCGGTGCTTCGCGTCTTCGTCGGAGAGGCCGAGCAGGCTGAATACCTTCGCCTGCGTCTCACGATCATGGATACGGATGCTACCGCCGCCGAGCTCCCAGCCGTTCAGGATCACGTCATAGGCCTTGGCGAGCACTTTGCCCGGATCGGTATCGAGCAGGTGTAGATCTTCCTCGCGTGCAGCGGTGAACGGGTGGTTCACCGAGTCCCAGCGCTTCTCGTCCTCGTTCCAGTCGAACAGCGGGAAGTCAGTGACCCACGTCAGTTCCCACTTGCCTTCCGGAATCAGGTTTTCCTTCTTGGCGACGAGCAGGCGCAACTGGCCGAGGATCTTCGAGGCCGCATCCGGCGCGCCGGACGCCAGCACCAGCAGATCGTCCTTGCTCGCACCCGAGGCCTCGAGCACCGCGCGAGCGCCTTCTTCGCCGATCGCCTTCGCCGACACCTGCACGCCTTCGGCGGTGTAGCGCGTGTAGATCAAGCCGCCAGCGCCAGCCTGCTTCGCAAGATCGACGAGATCATCGAGCTGCTTGCGTGAATACTTCGCGGCGTTTGGGATCACAAAGCCGCGGACCGTTCCCCCGTGCTCGATCGCCTCGCGGAAGATGCCAAACGGCGACTGCGCAAACAACGGGCCGAAATCCTGGATCGCCATGCCAAAGCGCAGGTCCGGCTTGTCCGATCCGTACTTCGCCATCGCTTCCGAATACGGCATGCGACGGAACGGACGCGGAATGTCGACGCCGATCTCCTTGAAGCACGCGGCCAGCGCGCCTTCGACGATTTCGAACACCAGCGGCGGCGTCGCAAACGACATCTCGAGGTCGACCTGCGTGAACTCGAGCTGGCGGTCGGCGCGGAGCGCCTCGTCGCGGAAGCAGCGCGCGATCTGCACGTAGCGATCGAAGCCGGCAATCATCAGGATCTGCTTGAAGATCTGCGGCGACTGCGGCAACGCGTAGAACTCACCTGGATGCACGCGCGCCGGCACCAGGAAGTCACGCGCGCCCTCGGGCGTCGACTTGGTCAGGATCGGCGTTTCGATCTCGTAGAAGCCCTGCTCGTCGAAGTATTTCCTGAGCGCCATCGTGATGCGGTGACGCAGGCCGATGTTGTGCTGCAACTGGGGACGGCGCAGGTCCAGGTAGCGGTACTTCAGGCGCGTCTCTTCCGAGACGTTCTGGTCTTCCGCAATCGAGAACGGCGGCGTCTTCGCCTCGTTCAGGATTCTAAGCTCCTTGGCGCGCACTTCGATTTCACCCGTCGGCAGGTCCTTGTTGATCGTGTCGGCTGACCGCTTCTCGACCTCGCCGATCACCGCCACGACGAACTCCGAGCGCACCTTCTTGGCGCGCTCCAGCATGGCGGCGTCGCCTTCGATCACCACCTGCGTCAACCCGTGACGATCGCGGATGTCGAAAAACAGCAGCGATCCCATGTCGCGGACGCGATGGACCCAGCCAAGAAGAACGACCTGCTTCCCCACGTCCGCAAGACGCAGCGCACCAGAGGTATGAGTTCGAGCGAGAGAGCCGAGCTGTTCTGCCATTTCCTGTTTCTATGTCTTGAGATGGGCGCTTGCCTGGTCGCGCGGAATCGCGACTTGCTCGCCCGTCTCATATTCTTGACCGTCACCGTGCCGTTTGCCAGTTCGTCGGCACCGATGACTGCGACGAATGGGATGCTTCGCGCGGCTGCATACTTGAATTGCCTGTCGCCGACTTTCTTGCCGTCATCCGTCGGCGAGTCGGGGTACAGCTCGACTCGCAGTCCGGCCTTGCGGAGTTCGGTCGCGAACGCGAGATACAGGTCGGTGCGGTTGGCGAACCACTGGACAACCATCACGTCCGCCGGCGTCGACACCACCGACTCGGGGAACATCTTGCGCTCCCCCATCACGACGAGGATGCGTTCCAGGCCGAGGGAGATGCCGCTGGCCGGAATCTTCTCGCCCGAGAACATGCCGATCAGCTCGTCGTAACGGCCCCCGCCGCCGAGGCTGCCGGCAAGATCCGCCACGCGAATCTCGAAGATCGGCCCCGTGTAGTACGACAGCCCGCGCGCGAGGCTGCGATCGAGCGTGACATGCCCGCCGGCGCTCGTGGCGCGGCACAGCGCAAAAATCTGCTTCAGGTCTGCAATGCCGGCCTTGCCGTCGTCATTCAACACCGCGGATTGTTCGGCCATCCAGGCCTCGAGATCCGCCGGAGGATTGCCGCTCAACTGCTCCAGCAACGTATCGGCAACGCTGGCAGCCAGTCCTTTTTCCGCCAGTTCCTTCCGCACGCCGTCGACGCCGATCTTGTCGGCCTTGTCCATGATCACGAGCACCGGACCATGCAGTTCGGGTGCGATCCCGGCGTGCGCCAGCACGGCGTTCAAGAGCTTGCGGTGATTGACGACGAGCTGGAAGTCGTTGAAGCCAAGGCGCTGCATCACGTCGGCGGCCGCCGACAGTAACTCGACCTCGACGGTCATCGACGTCGAACCGATCGCGTCCACGTCGCACTGATAAAACTCGCGGAAACGCCCCTTCTGCGGACGATCGGCGCGCCACACCGGCTGAATCTGGTAGCGCTTGAAAAACTTCGGCAGCTTGCTGCGATATTCGGCGACGACACGCGACAGCGGCACCGTGAGGTCGTAGCGCAGTCCCATGTCCGCCAACGCCGACGGCAACTGCGCTGGATCGAGGTCGCGCTTCAGGATCTTGAAGATCAGCCGGTCGCCTTCCTCGCCGTACTTGCCCTGGAGCGTCTCGAGATTCTCGACCGATGGCGTCTCGAGCGGCTCGAAGCCGTACTTCTGGTACACGTCGGCAATCACGCCGATCACGAACTGACGGCGCCGCACGTCTTCCGGAAGGAAGTCGCGCATGCCACGTGCGGGTCCTGTGTTCACCTGAATCCCAGCGGCTTGGTGGGCCGCGTCTCCGAGGAATAGTCGAGGCGGTAGTTCACGTAGTTGTCCGAGTACCAACGGATCTCGGCGACCTCTTCATCGGTGAGCTGCCGCTTCACCTTGCCTGGGCGACCCATGACCAGCGACCGCGCGGGAATTCTGGTGCCTTCGGTGAGGAGCGTGCCGGCAGCCACGATGCAGTCGTGCTCGATGTGGACGCCGTTCAAGAGCACGGCGGCCATGCCGATCAGCACCCGGTCTTCGATCGTCGTGCCGTGGACGACTGCGGAGTGCCCGATCGTCACCTCATCGCCGATGATCGTGGGATGCGTTTCGCGCATCACGTGGATCATCGTCAGGTCCTGGATGTTGGTGCGCTTGCCGATCCGGATCTGGTTGACGTCCCCGCGCATCACCACGTTCATCCACACCGACGACTCCGCGCCAATGTGCACGTCGCCGATCACCTGCGCGCTCATGTCGACGTAGGCGCTGGGATCGACCGTCGGCCGGATGTCCTTGAACGTGCGGATCACGGCTAGATCTTCGGCAGGGTCACCCCGCGCTGCGCCTGGTACTTGCCCTTCTTGTCCTTGTAGGAAATTTCGCAGGGCTCGTCGCTCTGGAAGAACAACACCTGGGCGATGCCCTCGTTGGCGTAGATCTTCGCCGGCAGCGGCGTGGTGTTCGAGATTTCGATCGTCACGTGGCCTTCCCACTCCGGCTCGAACGGCGTCACGTTGACGATGATGCCGCAGCGCGCGTAGGTGGACTTGCCGAGACAGACCGTCAGGACATCGCGGGGAATGCGGAAGTACTCGACCGTCGATGCCAGCGCAAATGAGTTGGGCGGCACGATGCACTCGTCGCCCGTGATGTCGACAAACGACTTGGGGTCGAAGTTCTTCGGATCGACCACCGTATTGAACACGTTGGTGAAGACCTTGAACTCGTTGCCGACGCGGCAGTCGTAGCCGTACGAAGACACGCCGTACGACACCACTCCGGCGCGCACCTGCCTGTCCTCGAACGGCTCGATCATGCCGTGTTCGAGGGCCATCTTCCGAATCCAGCGATCGGACTTGATGGCCATCGGTTTACAGCTCCATCCCGCGGAAGAAATAGCCCAGCTCGAAGGCGGCCGTTTCCGGCGCATCCGAACCGTGCGTGGCGTTGTTGTCGATCGACGCGCCGAAGTCCTTGCGCAGCGTGCCGGCCTCGGCCTTCGCCGGATCGGTCGCGCCCATCAGGTCGCGCCACTTCTTGATCGCGCCCTCGGCTTCGAGACACAGGACCACGCAGGGGCCCGAAGACATGAAGTCCGTGAGTCCGCCAAAGAACGGGCGGGCCTTGTGGACGTAGTAGAAGCCTTCGGCTTCGGCCTTGCTCATGTGAATCATGCGCATACCGCGAACCGTGAAGCCGGCGCCCTCAATGCGGGCGAGGATCTGTCCCGAGACGCCTTTCTTGACGGCATCTGGTTTGATGATGGCAAATGTGCGTTCCATAAGAGAGCAATTGTAGCTTACCTTCGCGACAGTCCGCCTAAAGGCGGATGCCGCAAGGGGGTTCGCATCATGCCCGCCGCAGGGATTGTTCCCGCCGCAGGTCTTGCGTTTCCGCGGCATCCGGCTTCAGCCGGATTGTTCCCTAGCGAGGTAATTCCCGGGCCGGGTAGCATCCCAGGACCTTTACGAAGACGGTCCTTTCCCCCAGTCCAGCCAGCGCCGCCTGCATTCGAGGGGACGCGATGTGCCCTTCTACGTCGATGTAGAAGACGTATTCCCAGGGGGTCCCGGGCCGGGGGCGGGACTCCAGTTTCGTCACATTGAGCCCCTCATCCGCGATCACATTGAGGCACCGGACCAGCGCCCCGTGCTCGTGCCGGGTCGACAGCACCATCGAGACCTTGGCGGCGATCCGCGGATCGCAGTCGGCCGGCGAGGCCGCGACCACGACAAACCGGGTGTAGTTCACGGGCTGGTTGGCAATGTCGCGGCGCAGGACCGTCAGGCCGAAGTGGGCGCCGGCTTCTTCGCTCGCGATGGCGGCTTCCGTCGTGCTGCCGAGCGTGCGGACGTGCTTCGCCGCCAATGCGGTATTGGCCGCGGCAACCCCCTCGCAGTCCTTCAGCGTCGACAGGAACTCGCTGCACTGCGCCAGCGCCTGGGGATGTGAGTGAATGCGTCGCAGCGACTCAATCGGCACGTCTGACACGCCGAGCAGGCAGTGGCGCACATCGACGATCTCCTCGCCAAGGATGGAGAGGTTGAACCGCAGTAGCAAGTCGTAGGACTCGTAGACGGATCCGGCCGTCGTGTTCTCGATCGGCAACAGGGCCCGGTCGACATGGCCGTCGATCACCGCCTCGAGCATCGACTTGAAACTGCCATACGCCTTGAAAGCCACCGGCCGTTGCGCCACGGCCGAGTGCTGCAGCGCCGCCTGGTGGCCGTAGGCACCCTCGGTGCCCTGGAAGGCGACCCGCAACTCCTGCTGCGCCTCCGCGGCGCTGGTCTGCAGCGCATCCTGCTGCCGGCGCACCGAGTCATCGAGGATCTCCCGGAAGATCCGCCGGACGAACGCGGGATCAAGCCCAAGGCGCTCCCCGACCGCCGACCGATGTTGCAGCAGCGCCGTCTCGCGATCCGCGTCTCGGACCGGCCCATCGCTGTCCGCCTTCACGTGCGCGATTTGCCGCGCCAGCCGTGCGCGCTCACCGAGGGCAGACACCAGAACCGAGTCAATGTCGTCCAGGCTTTTCCGTAACGCTGCGAGGTCTTGAGTAGTCATGTGGCCCCAAACAAAAACCGCCGCCCCTGATCACTCGGGAGCGGCGGTTTGAAGTCTTGAAACGTTGAACGATTGACTTTGAACTACGCGCGCGGCTCCCCGTGACGGCTATTAAAGCCGCCAAAGCTAAACGAATTAAAGCAGCGCGCGACGACGTTCACGGCGTGAGTATACACGAGGCGCCGCGGCCTACTTGCCCTTCATCGCGTCGACCAGGGCCTGCCCCATGTCGGCCGGGCTCTTGACCACTTTCACGCCGGCCGCCGTCAGCGCGTTCATCTTCTCGGCCGCCGTGCCCTTGCCGCCCGCGATGATCGCGCCGGCGTGGCCCATGCGGCGGCCCGGAGGCGCCGTCTGGCCCGCGATAAAGGCGACAATCGGCTTCTTGAAGTGCTGCTTGATCCAGGCCGCAGCCTCTTCCTCGGCCGAGCCGCCGATTTCGCCGATCATGATCACCGCGTCGGTTTCCGGATCCTTCTGGAACAGATCGAGCGCGTCGATGTGTGTCGTGCCGATCAGCGGATCGCCGCCGATGCCGATGCAGGTGCTCTGGCCGAGTCCCTGCCGGGTCAGCTGGTCGATCGCTTCGTAGGTCAGCGTGCCGCTCTTCGACACGATGCCGATGCGGCCTTCTTTGCAGATGTTGGCCGGGATGATGCCAGCCTTGCCTTTACCGGGCGAGATGATGCCCGGGCAGTTCGGACCGATCAGGCGCGTGCTCGGCTGATCCTTGAGGAAGGTCATCGCCTTCATCATGTCGACCACCGGGATGCCTTCGGTGATGCAGACGACGAGACCGATGCCCGCGTCAGCGGCCTCCATGATGGCGTCCGCAGCGAACGGCGGCGGAACGAAGATCACCGACGCATTCGCGCCGGTCTGCTTCACCGCGTCGGCGACGGTGTTGAACACCGGCCAGCCTTCGTGCGTCGTGCCGCCCTTGCCGGGGGTCACGCCGCCGACCACGTTGGTGTGATACGCCTGCGCGGCCTTGGCATGGAATGTGCCTTCGCGCCCGGTGATGCCCTGGACGATCAGGCGCGTGCTCTTATCGAGAAGGACTGCCATTACTTACCGCCTTTCATGGCGTCCCCGCCGCGCGGACTTGGCGCGGTGGGGCTGGCGAGGGCGACGACCCTGTAGGCGGCCTCGCCCATCGTGTCGGCGGTCGCAAAGTTGAGCCCGCTTTCGGCGAGCATCTTCTTGCCTTCCTCGACGTTTGTGCCCTTCATGCGGATGACGATCGGAACGGGCACGCCCAGCTCCTTCACTGCGGCGATCACACCCGCGGCGAGCACGTCGCAACGCAGGATGCCACCGAAGATGTTGATGAGCACGGCCTTTACGTTCTTGTCGGCCATCAGGATGCGGAACGCGTTCTTGATCTGCTCCGCGTTGGCGCCACCGCCCACATCCAGGAAGTTGGCGGGTTCGCCGCCCGACAGCTTGATGATGTCCATCGTCGCCATCGCGAGGCCGGCACCGTTGACCATGCAGCCGATCGTGCCGTCAAGACGGATGTAGTTCAGCGAGTACTTCGACGCCTCCACTTCGAGCGGGTCTTCTTCGCTGGTGTCGCGCAGCTCGCGGGTATCGGTGTGCCGATACAGCGCGTTGTCGTCGAAGTTCATCTTGGCGTCGAGCGCCAGCAGGTCGCCGCTCTTCGTGACGATCAGCGGGTTGATCTCGAGGATCGACGCGTCGGTAGCGATGAAGGCGTTGTAGAGCGCCAGCATCATCTTGACGCCCTTCTTGAGGGAGTCGCCGCTCAGGCCGAGCGCAAACGCCAGCTTCTGCGCTTCGAAGGCCTGCAAACCGGTCGCCGGATTGATGAAGATCTTGAAGAGCTTTTCGGGATGCTCCTCGGCGACCTTTTCGATCTCGACGCCACCCTCGTTGCTGACCATGAGGACGATGCGCTTTGAGGAGCGGTCGAGGACGAGCCCGAGATACAGCTCGCGATCGATGGCGAGGCCTTCCTCAACCAGCAGGCGCGACACCTTCTGCCCGTCCGGGCCGGTTTGGTAGGTGACGAGCGTCTTGCCGAGCAGCTCGCGCGCGATCGTCTCGGCTTCTTCGGAGGACTTGGCGAGCTTGACGCCACCTGCCTTGCCGCGGCCGCCCGCGTGAATCTGCGCCTTGACGACCGAAATGGGGCCGCCGAGCCGCTTGGCGATGTCATGAACTTCTTCGGGCGTGAAGGCCACTTCCCCGCGGGGAACCGGCACACCGTACTTGGAGAGGACAGCTTTGGCTTGGTACTCGTGAATTTTCACAAGAGCGCTAGTTTATTACAGCTGACCACCACAGCGCCGCCCGCTCCTGGGTCCACGCCTCGGCGCCGGGAATGGCACCAAGCCGCCGCGACAGCTCACCCGCGGTCTGCGGGCGGTCAGCCGGGCTCTTGGCCAGGCACTCCAGGACGAGCCGGTCGAGAGAGGACGGAATCGGCAGATCTGTTCGCGACGAGGGCGGAGACGGCGGCGTCTGCGAGTGGTGGATCAGCATGCCGACCGGCGTGTCCGCGCTGAAGACCAGCTTGCCGGTCAACAACCAATAGGCCAGGCAGCCGGTCGCGTAAATGTCGGCGCGACTATCGAGGTCGTGGCCGATGGCCTGCTCCGGCGCCATGAAGGCCGGGGTGCCCTGTAACGCGTTGTCGCGCGTCTCGATCGAGCCGGTCTCCCGCACATCACGAACCGAACGGACGATGCCGAAATCCAGGACCTTCACAAAGTCACGCTCTTCGCCATACTTGCAGATGAAGATGTTGGCGGGCTTGATGTCCCGGTGTACCAGGCCGCAGGACTGTGCTTCCGAGAGCGAATGACACACCTGGCGTAAGAAGTAAATCGCGCGCTCGGCCGGGACCGGGCCGAACTTCTTCACGAACGAATCAGCGTCAAGACCTTCGAGCAGTTCCATCGCGTAGTAGAACGCGCCGTCGCTCGACACGCCAAAATCAAACAAATCGACAGTGTGCGGCGATCGCAGCCGCGCGATTGCCTGCGCCTCCCGTTCGAATTGATGGATCGCCACGGCTGAACCGCCGCCGGCCAGCGAGGGCCGAATCAGCTTGATGGCCGCGGGTCGCGCCAGCATGCGGTGCCGGCCTCGCCAGACTTCGCCCATGCCGCCTTCACCGAGCTTCTCTTCGAGCTGGTAACTCCCCAGCTCCCTGGCACGCTTCACCTCGGTGCCGAGCTGGTACACCACGCGCGCGCCGACGTACGCCATCGCGACGACCAGAAGATACGGGAAGGCCAGGCCGAAGAAGAACTGCAGCGGATTGCTGGACGCCGTCACAACGCCGGACGCCGCCGCGAGCCAGACGACCACAGGCACCGAGCTGATCGAAGCCAGGGCCGCAATCACGGCGCGCCACGGCTTGGTCGGTACGACGATGGTGAAGGTCAGGACCCACACGGCCACCCACGACAGTCCGAAAAACCCGCGGTGCTGCTGGATCTGCATCGGGTCCGCAAACTCGGCGGCGGCAATCGCATAGCTGCTGGCCACCTCGAACACCTGACCGAGGGCCATAGCAGTATGCGCGGGAATCGCGGCGTAGCGAATGGCGCCTGCCACGATCAGGGCGATGGCGATCCCGATGACACCTGGGCCCCACTGAAGAAAGCTGGAGAGGAAGCGCGCTCGATCTTCAGGGAGGATGAACGCAGGCAGGATGCCGGCCATCAGAAAGACGAACGCGTACAGCAGCGCCAGCACTCGGAGACGCTGTGCCGACTGGGCCAGCAGATCGAGCGGGAATCCCGACGAACTCCGTCCGGCCGACGCTGCGGCTTCAGGCCGGGACAAGAGGGTGACGCCGTGGTCCATGACGGTCACATTATGCGAGGGATGCTAATATAGTTATTGGTCAGGCCGCCATGCATCCTCAGAAAGCGTTCTCATCCTCGATCGGTTCGAAGTTCCTCATCGCATTCACCGGCATCTGTCTCGTGCTCTTCCTCGTGGCACATCTCGCAGGCAACTTGCTCTTTATCGCCGGTCCGGACGCGTTCAACGCATATTCCCACTCCCTGGTCAGTAATCCGCTCATCTACTTCGCGGAACTCGGGTTGCTGGGGGTGTTCGGTCTCCATATCGTCAAGGCGGTCGCCATGGTCGCCGGCAGTTTCGCCGCCCGGCCGCAGCGCTACGTCAAGCGGACCTGGGCCAAGACCAAGAACGATCGCAGCCGCAAGAGCGTGTCGTCCTCGACCATGATCGTGACTGGCATGATCATGCTGCTGTTTGTCGTCACGCACCTCGCGACCTTCAAGTTCGGCGCCTACTACGAGACGCCGGAGGGTCTGCGCGACCTCTACCGCCTGCAGCTCGCGGTGTTCAGCAACCCTGGCTACGTCGCGTTCTACGTCGTGGCGATGGGCGTCATCCTGTTTCACCTCTGGCACGGCGTCTCGAGCGCGCTGCAGTCGTTCGGTATCAACAGCCCGACCTGGACGCCGCGGCTGACGCTGCTCGGACGCGGCCTTGCCGTCCTTCTTGGACTTGGATTCGCCCTCTTGCCGATTTACACCCTGATCATTGGAGCGCGGTCATGATCCTCGACGCGCGCATTCCGAGCGGACCGATCGCCGACAAATGGGATCGCCGCAAGTTCGAGAACAAGCTCGTCAACCCGACGAACCGCCGCAAGCACCAGGTCATCGTCGTCGGGACCGGCCTGGCCGGCGCCTCAGCCGCCTCCTCGCTCGGCGAGCTTGGCTACAACGTCAAGGCCTTCTTCATCCACGACAGCCCGAGGCGCGCCCATAGCATCGCGGCCCAGGGCGGCATCAACGCCGCGAAGAACTACCGCAACGACGGCGACAGCGTGTATCGCCTGTTCTACGACACGATCAAGGGCGGCGACTATCGCGCCCGAGAGGCCAACGTCTATCGCCTAGCGCAGATGTCGGTAAACATCATCGACCAGTGCGTCGCCCAAGGTGTGCCGTTCGCGCGCGAATATGGCGGCCTGCTCGACAACCGCTCCTTCGGCGGCGCTCAGGTGTCGCGCACCTTCTACGCCCGTGGCCAGACAGGCCAGCAGCTGCTGCTTGGTGCGTACCAGTCGCTGATGCGGCAGGCCGACGCGAAAACCGTGACACTGTATCCGCGCCGCGAAATGCTGGACCTCGTGGTCATCGACGGCAAGGCGCGCGGCATCGTCGTTCGTAACCTGGTCACCGGCGAACTGGAGTCGCATCACGCGGATGCGGTGCTGCTCTGCACCGGCGGCTACGGCACGGTGTTCTACCTGTCGACCAATGCGGTGAACTCGAACGTCACCGCGGCCTGGCGCGCTCACAAGCGCGGCGCCTACTTCGCCAACCCCTGCTTTACGCAGATTCATCCGACCTGCATTCCGGTCAGCGGCGACCATCAGTCCAAGCTGACGCTGATGTCGGAGAGCCTGCGTAACGACGGGCGCGTGTGGGTGCCCAAGCAGCAGGGCGACAAGCGCTCGCCGTCGCAGATTCCCGAGTCGGAGCGCGACTATTACCTCGAACGGCGGTATCCGAGCTTCGGCAATCTCGTCCCGCGAGACGTCGCGTCGCGCGCCGCCAAGGCAGTGTGTGACGAAGGCCGCGGAGCGGGCGATTCCGGCCTGTCGGTGTATCTGGATTTCGCGGATGCCATCAAGCGCAATGGCATCGGCACCATTGCCGCGCGCTACGGCAACTTGTTCGACATGTATCGCCGCATCACGGACGAAAACCCCTACGAAGTCCCGATGCGCATCTACCCCGCCGTCCATTACACGATGGGCGGACTCTGGGTGGACTACAACCTGCAGTCGACGATCCCCGGCCTGTTCGTGCTTGGCGAGGCGAACTTCTCCGACCACGGCGCCAACCGCCTGGGCGCGAGCGCGCTGATGCAGGGCCTGGCCGACGGCTACTTCGTAGCGCCCTATACCGTGGCGAATTACCTCGGCGGCACGACGCTGCCCTCGGTCGCCACGACGCACGACGCATTTGGCGCGGCGAAGGCAGAGTCACAGGAACGCATCGACCGTGTCCTGAAGGTCAAGGGGAACCGCACGGTTCGCGAGTATCACCGCGCGATCGGCGCGATCTGCTGGGACAAGGTCGGCATGGCGCGCAACGAAGCGGGCCTGCAACAGGCCGTGCAGGAGATCCGCACGCTGCGCGACGAGTTCTGGCAAAACGTCTCGGTGCCCGGTGAGGCGAACAACCTCAATCCCGGCCTTGACTACGCCGGCCGCGTGGCCGACTACATGGAATTCGCCGAGGTTCTTGCGCTCGACGCGCTCGAACGTCGTGAGTCGTGCGGCGGTCACTTCCGCGAGGAATACCAGACGCCGGACGGCGAAGCGCAGCGAAACGATGCCGACTACACCTACGTTGCCGCCTGGGAATTCAAGGGCGTCGGCGCACGGCCGGCCCTGCACAAGGAAGCGTTGATGTTTGAAGAAGTCCACCCCACTCAGCGGAGCTACAAATGAGCGGGGCCATGAAGGTCAATCTCAAGGTATGGCGTCAGAACGGTCCCGGGGCGACGGGCAAGATGGTCGACTACACCGCCGAGAACGTGCATCCCGACATGTCGTTCCTCGAGATGCTCGATGTCGTCAACGAGCAGCTGATCAAGCGCGGCGAAGACCCGATCGCATTCGACTCCGACTGCCGTGAGGGCATTTGCGGCAGTTGCGGGCTGGTGATCGATGGCATTCCGCACGGTCCCGACAAAGGCGCCACGACCTGCCAAGTGCACATGCGGCGGTTCCGCAACGGCGAGACGATCGCGATCGAGCCGTTCCGCGCGAAGGGCTTTCCCGTGCTCAAGGACCTGATCGTCGACCGCTCGGCCTTCGACCGCATCATCGCGGCCGGCGGCTACGTGTCGATGAACGCAGGCGGCGCCCCGGATGCCAACAGCCTGCCGATCCCGAAGGACATTGCCGATCAGGCGATGGACTCAGCACAGTGCATCGGCTGCGGCGCCTGCGTCGCGGCCTGCAAGAACGCCGCAGCACACCTCTTCACGTCTGCGAAGATCACGCACCTGGGCCTGCTCCCGCAAGGCGAAGCCGAGCGCGGCCGCCGTGTGGTCAGGATGGTCGAACAGATGGATGCGGAAGGCTTCGGGATGTGCTCGAACGAGGGCGAATGCGAAGCGGTGTGCCCGAAGGAGATTTCGATCTCCAATATCGCGCGGATGAACCGCGACTTCCTGAAGGCGATCGTTTCCTAGCCAACACGCGGGGCGAACCTGAAGGTTCGCCCCGGCATGTCCCAGTTCCTTGCACGCCGATAACGTCGACGAGTTCCTTTACGGCGCCGGCGGACTTGTTGAACGCGGCCTGCTCGTCGGCCGTCAGCTTGATCTGCACGATCTGCTCCACACCCTTCGCACCCAGCTTCACCGGCACGCCCACGAACAGGTTGTTGATCCCGTATTCGCCCTGCAGGTAGACCGAGCACGGCATGATCTTCTTCTGATCCTTCAGGATTGCTTCGACCATCAGTGCAGCCGACGCGCCCGGCGCATACCACGCGCTCGTGCCAACCAGCTTGGTGATCTCGGCGCCGCCATTGGCGGTACGCTCGCAGATCGCCTTGATGCGGTCTTCGGGCATCAGTTCGGTAATCGGAATACCCGCAACCGTCGTGTAGCGAGGCAGCGGCACCATCGTGTCGCCGTGGCCACCGAGGACGAACGACGAGATGTTCTCGACCGACACGCCCAGTTCCATCGCGATGAACGTGCTCATACGCGCCGAGTCCAGCACGCCGGCCATGCCGATCACGCGCTCGCGCGGGAACTTCGACAGCTTGAACACCGCTTGTGACATGGCGTCGAGCGGGTTGGCCACCGGAACAATGATGCAGTTGGGCGAGTACTTGACGATCTCGGCCGTGACGTCCTGCATGATCTTGTAGTTCACGTTCAGCAGGTCGTCTCGGCTCATGCCGGGCTTGCGCGGCATGCCCGAGGTGATGACGACGACGTCGGAGTTGGCGCTCTCTGAGAAGTCCTTCGTGCCAACGCCGATCACGCGTGACGCAGAGCCTTCGATCGGGCACGACTCGTAGATGTCGAGCGCAACGCCGGCCGCCTTCGTATCCGCAATGTCAACCACCACCACGTCAGCGAGTTCGCGCTGCGCGATCGATCTCGCTACCGTCGCTCCAACGTTTCCTGCACCACCGACGACCGTCACTTTCCGATTCATCTTTCACTCCGTTAGGTCAGATTCCCTTTTTTAGGTCGTCTCACGCGCGGCTTTCGCGCCGGCATCCACAGAAACTGTGGAAAACCTTGTTGAAAAGCGCCCGTGAACGCCGTGTAACGCCCTTGTTTCCGGAACAAATCAGCGGATTGCACCATTCGTGGTGCGTTACACGCACGACAAGCAAAGTATTATATGCGTTCGTTCAACGGACGTCGAAACCGAACGTCCAATCATCGTTCAACCGAAATGATTCTTTCGCTTCTGGATTCTTAGATGCGCATAGTTGTCGCCGACGATCTTCCGAAATCCGCTCTCGAACTCCTCAAGGCAGAAGGTTGGGACATCGACTCGAAAACAGGTCGTTCACCCGAAGAACTCTCGAAAGACGTGGCCGAAGCGGACGCAATTGTCGTTCGTAGCGCTACGAAGGTCACTGCCGACATCATTGCGGCCGCCAAGAAGCTCAAGGCCATTGCCCGGGCCGGCACGGGCGTCGACAACGTCAACGTCGAAGCGGCCAGCGCCCGAGGTGTCGTGGTGATGAACGCGCCCGGCGCCAACAGCATCAGTGTGGCTGAGCTGGCCATGGCGCAACTGCTCTCCCTCGCCCGCAAATTGCCAGCCGCCGACGCCTCAATGAAGGGCGGCAAGTGGGACAAGAAAAGCTTCCTCGGTGAAGAGGTGCGCGGCAAGGTGCTCGGCCTGGCCGGCCTTGGCCGAATTGGCCAGGAGGTCGCCCGGCGCGCCCAGGCCTTCGAGATGAGCGTCATCGCTCATGACCCGTTCATTTCGTCCGCCGTCGCCACCAGCCTTGGTATCGAACTGGTCTCGCTCGATGAACTCTGCGGCCGCGCCGACTACCTGTCGCTGCATATGCCGGCGACGCCGCAGACCAAACTCACGTTCAACGCCGCGCGCCTGGCGAAGTGCAAGAAGGGGCTGAAGATCATCAATACCGCCCGCGGCGAGCTGATCGACGAGGCGGCGCTGGTTGAGGCGATCAAGAGCGGCCAGATTGGCGGCGCCGCGCTCGACGTCTACACGGCGGAACCGACGACCGATCACGCGCTGCAGCAGTTGCCGCAGGTCGTGGCGAGCCCGCACATCGCAGCCTCGACCCGGGAAGGCCAGGAACTGGTCGGCGTCGAAACCGCGACCGCGCTCCGCGACTTCCTGAAGACCGGCGTGATTCGCAACGCGGTGAACTTCCCGTCCGTGGCGCCAGAGGAATTCCAGCGCATTCAGCCGTACGTCGCGCTCGCCAGGCAGTTGGGGTCGTTGCTCCGCCAGTTGGGGGAAGCCCGCATCAACGAACTCAGCGTCCGCTACTACGGGGAACTTGCCGAGGGCAACCACCCGCTGATCATCAATTCGGCTCTCGTGGGGCTGTTCAACGCGATCCTCTCGGAAGCGGTGACCGAGGTCAACGCGCGCGCGATTGCAAAGACCCGGGGCATTGAACTCACGGAAACCAGCAGCACACGTCCGCGCGGGTTCCGCAGCCTGTTGTCGGTGAAGCTGCACACCAGTGCTGGCGAGTTGCACGTTGAGGGCACCGTGGTGCCGGGCTTCGGGCCGCGTCTCGTGTTGCTGAACGGAGTGCCGCTGGAGGCTCCCCTGCCAGGCACGTCGATCCTGTTCATGAACAACGATGAACCGGGCGTGATCGGCGGCATCGGCACGATCCTCGGCAAGCACGGCATCAACATCGCCAACTTTGCCCTCGGTCGCAGCGCCGAAGGCGCCGTCGCCGCCGTCAACGTCGACGAGCCGGCCGGCACGAAAATCAGCGACGCGGCGATGAACGAGATTCGGGCGCTCAAGGCCGTGAAGAGCGCGTGGCTGGTGCGGGTGTAAAAGAAGTAGCCAGTAGCCAGTATCCAGAAAAACTCGTATGTTCTACTGGCTACTGGATACCGGCTACTGGCTACTACGGTAGTCGTATCGTCAGCGTGACGCCGGTCGCATCGACAAGCGTCACGCTCATCTCATCGACCTTCACCACCGAATAGCCGCCGGAAAGTGTGTCGCCGGCCTTCACAAACAGCATCGAGCCGTTGTCGATCAGGATCGCCGTCATGGTTACGACGTCGTTCTCCGTGTTCGACGCGATGCCCGACAGCTTGAAGACCGGCGTCGGCGCCGCGACGGTCCCCCGTTGCGGCTCGGGCGCAGCTACCACGGCTTCCTCGCGGGCTACCGGACGCGCCGCGGAAGCCCTGGCGCCGTAGACAAACGGATTGCGACCGCGGGCGGGCTCGGGGCGGGCATCCAACCACGCCCGGAGGCGCGCTGTATCTGGCGCGGGCTGAAATGCCGCCAACTCGGTCGCGCGCCCCCGCCGTCCTTGCGAACGGATCGACTGCTGCACGGGTGCGATGGAAGGCGCCAGTTCCGGCGCGACGCTGCTGTCGAACCAGCCGGCGAACACGCTGGCGGCGAGCATCAATCCGACTGATCGCGGCGTGACGGGAATGGTCATAACAAGTCTACCTTCACAGGATACGCAAACTTCGGGGTACCCGGTAACCCGAGCGTTCCCCGGGATGTGCAAATCTGTGTGGTATGATTCGTCGTGCACCCCAATTCGGTCGAGCGTCTACCGTTTACGCTGACTGAATCGTCGGTCCTCGCAGTGATCCCGGCGAGGTTCCACTCTACCCGTCTCCCAGGAAAAATTCTCGCGGACATCGGCGGCAAGCCGATGATCGAGCACGTGTACCGCCGCGCGTCCGCGGCGTCGAGCGTGCACGGCGTGGTCGTGGCGACCGATGACGAACGCATCGCCTTGGCTGTGCGAGCGTTTGGCGGCGCCGCGCTCATGACCCGCGTGGACCACGTCAGCGGCACGGATCGCATTGCCGAGGTGATTGGCGCGCTGGCCTGCAAGGCCGTGGTCAACGTGCAGGGCGACGAGCCGTTGATCGACCCTGGCACCATCGACGCGGCCGTTGCGCCGCTGCTTGAGGACACGTCGATTGGCATGAGCACTCTCAGCCGCCCGTTTGCGTCCGTCGATGAGTTCCGCAATCCGAATGTCGTCAAGGTCGTCACTAACTCCGACGGCGACGCGATGTACTTCTCGCGGTCACCGATTCCCTACTCGCGCAACAACCCGGGCGGCCTGCCAGCCGGTGCGGCGGCCCATGTCGGGCTGTACGTATATCGGCGCGAGACGCTGCTCAAGTTAGCCGCAGCGCCTGCTGCCCCGCTGGAACTCGAGGAGTCCCTCGAACAGCTGCGGGCGCTGGCCCTGGGCATCCGGATCCGCGTGGTGGCGACGAGCCACGTGGCCGCCGGCGTGGATACCCCCGAAGACCTCGAACGTGTGCGCACGGCATTTCTTACCAAGGCATGATGGCCAATTCTCGGAACTGAGACCGATGGAACATACCCGTCAAACCAAATACATCTTCGTCACCGGTGGCGTCGTCTCGTCATTGGGTAAAGGCCTAGCCGCCGCCTCAATTGGGGCCCTGCTCGAGGGACACGGCTACAAGGTCACTCTCCAGAAGTTCGATCCCTACATCAACGTCGATCCGGGCACGATGAGCCCGTATCAGCACGGCGAGGTGTATGTGACCGACGATGGCGCAGAGACCGACCTGGATCTCGGCCACTACGAGCGGTTCACGAGCATGACCGCCACGCGCAACAGCAACTGGACAACCGGCAAGATCTACATGTCGGTGATCCAGAAGGAGCGCCGCGGCGATTACCTCGGCCGCACCGTGCAGGTGATCCCGCACATCACCAACGAGATCAAGGACTGCATCCGCCAGGCCGGGCGCGACACGGACGTCGTGCTGGTCGAGATCGGCGGCACGGTCGGCGACATCGAGAGCCTGCCGTTCCTGGAGGCGATCCGCCAGTTCCGCCAGGACGTCGGCCGCGAGAACACGATCTACGTGCACCTGACGCTGGTGCCGTACATCGGCGCCGCGGGCGAGTTGAAGACCAAGCCGACCCAGCACAGCGTGCGCGACCTGCGCTCGATCGGTATCCAGCCCGACATCCTGTTGTGCCGCACGGACCGCATCCTCGAGCGCGACATCAAGCAGAAGATTGCGCTGTTCTGCGACGTCAACGAAGAGGCCGTGATCACCGCCCGTGACGTCACCACGATTTACGAGGTGCCGCTGGCGCTTCGCGACGAGGGGCTCGACTCCGTCATCCTCAAGTACTTGCACCTGCCGCCCAACGAAACCCGCATCGAGCCGTGGGAGAAGCTGGTGCACGGCATCAAGAACCCCGAAGATGAACTCACCATCCACGTCGTCGGCAAGTACACCGGCTACGAGGACTCATACAAGTCGCTCAACGAAGCGCTCTACCACGGCGGCTTCGCCAACCGCGTCCGCATCAACATTCAGTGGGTGGAATCCGAAGCCCTCGAACAGGAAGGCGGCACCCGGCTGCTCGAAAGCTCCTACGGGATCCTCGTTCCCGGCGGCTTCGGTTCGCGCGGAACGCGCGGCATGATGAAGGCATCCGAGTACGCGCGCACCCACGGCATTCCGTTCTTCGGCATCTGCTACGGCTTCCAGTGGGCCACCGTGGAATACGCCCGCAACGTGTGCGGCCTCGACGGTGCCGATTCCACCGAGGTGGACGAAGCAGCGCCGCACAAGGTGATCTATAAGCTCCGCGACCTGCTCGGCGTCGACGAACTTGGCGGCACCATGCGCCTCGGCCGCTATGCGTGTGAGCTGACACCCAATTCACTGGCGCGCAAGATCTACGGCACCGACCTGATCCACGAGCGCCACCGCCACCGCTTTGAGTTCAACTGCCTCTACGAGCCGGCGCTCGCCGAGAAGGGCATGAAGATCTCCGGCCGCTCCCCCGACGGCAAGTTTGTCGAGATCGCCGAACTCCCGGGCCATCCGTGGTTCGTCGCCGTGCAGTTCCATCCGGAGTTCCAGTCGCGTCCGTTGAAGCCGCATCCGCTGTTTGCCAGCTTCGTTGAAGCCGCGCGGCGCCAGAAGGCCGGCACCCCGATGGCGCAGGTGGCTCAGAAGAAGGCGTCGTCATAGTGCAGGCCGTGGCGCCGGTGGCGGCCGGCTCGGTGTCGTTTGGCACCGGGCATCCGTTGGCCTTCGTGCTCGGCCCGTGCGTGATCGAAAGCACTCAGCATGCGATCGATACCGCGCAGGCGATCAAAGCGATCGCCGCTCACGTCGGCGTTCCCGTCGTGTTCAAGGCGTCCTTTGACAAGGCGAACCGCACGTCGATCGCGTCGTACCGCGGACCGGGCCTCGACGAGGGCCTGCGGGTGCTCGCCAAGGTCAAGCAACTGACCGGCCTGCCGATCCTGACCGACATCCACGAGGCCGCGCAGGCTGAGCCGGCCGCTCGTGTCGCCGACATCCTGCAGATCCCGGCTTTTCTCTCGCGCCAGACGGACCTGCTCGTTGCTGCCGCGAAGACCGGCAAGGTCGTCAACATCAAGAAGGGTCAGTTCCTGGCCCCGAAAGACATGAAGCACGCCGTCGCCAAGGTCACCGATTCCGGCAATGCGAAGGTGATCGTCACCGAACGCGGCGCGTCGTTTGGCTACAACAATCTCGTCGTTGACCCACGCTCGTTCCCGATGCTGAGGGCCCTCGGCTTCCCCGTCATCTTCGACGTCACGCACAGCCTTCAGCTACCCGGCGCAGGCGATGGCGTGACGGCCGGCCTCGCCGAGTACATCGAGCCCATGGCGCAGGCCGGCGTGGCTGCCGGCGTCGATGGCGTCTTCATGGAAGTGCACGAGGAGCCAAACCGGGCGAAAAGCGATGCGGCCAACGCGCTGCGGCTTGACAAAGTCGAAGGCCTCCTGCGCCGCCTCGTGGCGCTTGATAAGATCGTGAAAAATGCCTGATCTCTCACTGGCTCGCAAGGTCCTGCAGACCGAAGCGGCCGCGGTGCTGGCGCTGGTCGACCGCGTGGACGACAGGTTCTCGCGCGCCGTCGAACTGATCCGGCACTGCAAGGGCCGCGTGATCGTGACCGGCATGGGCAAGTCCGGCATCGTCTGCCGAAAGATTGCCGCGACGCTGGCCAGCACCGGCACGCCCGCGTTCTTCCTGCACCCGGCCGAAGCCGTGCACGGCGATCTTGGCGTGATCCAGTCGGATGACGTCGTCATAGCGATGTCGTACAGCGGTGAAACCGAGGAGCTGACGCGCGTGCTCGAAACGCTGAAGCGGATTGGCGCACCGTTGATCGCGCTGACCGGCGACGTTCGCTCGACGCTGGCGCAGGCGGCGGATGTCTCGCTTGATTGCAGCGTCTCCGAGGAAGCCTGCCCGATGAACCTCGTGCCGACCGCCAGCACCACCGCGGCATTGGCCATGGGCGACGCGCTGGCGATGACGGTTCTCGTCGAGAAGGGCTTCAAGCCTGAAGACTTCGCCAACCTGCATCCGGGCGGCAAGCTTGGCAAGCGACTGATGCGCGTGGAGCAGTTGATGCACAGCGGTGACGCCCTGCCGGTCGTGCAGTTGCACACCTCGATGCGCGACGTGATCTACGAAATGAACCGCAAGGGCCTTGGCATGACATCCGTCGTCGACAAGGACGGCAGCCTCGCCGGGATCATCACGGACGGCGACCTGCGGCGCAAGATGGGCAGCGCGCCCAACGCGATGGAGCTGCACGCGCGCGACCTGATGACCGTCAATCCCGTCGCCATCACCCCTTCCACCATGGCCGTCGAGGCGCTGGCCGTGATGGAGCAACGCAAGATCACCTCGATCGTGGTGATCGATGCCGAACGACGCGTCGAAGGGGTGGTGCACCTGCACGACCTGTGGCGCACCGAGATGGTGTAACCGTGAACAGTTTCGGCGAAGCTGCACCTTTCCTGGCTGCGCTGGTCACGCTGCTGCTCGGCCTGGCGATTGGCAAGGCGTGGGAGCGCTACAAGCTGCGTGACGGCAAGTGGATCGACCGCCGCAAGGCGCGTGAATCGCATCATTACGTGCTCGGCCTGAACTTCCTGGTCTCAAACCAGATCGACCTGGCCATCGAGGAACTCAGCCAGGCGGCCCGCGTCGACAGCGACGCGCTCGAAATCCACCTGATTCTCGGCAACGTGCACCGCGAACGGGGCCAGGTGGCTCGCGCCATCCAGGTCCACCAGGCGCTGCTCCAGAAGCCGAAGCTGACAAAGGTCGAACACGCCTACATCCTGTTGTGCCTGGGACTCGACTTCAAGCGCGGCGGCTTCGTCGATCGGGCCCTCGAGGCCTTCAACGAAGTGTTGAAGATGGATCCGGCGAACCAGTACGCCCTGCTCTACCTGCAGAAGCTCCACGAGGAGCAGCACCAGTGGGCGGAGGCGCATCGCATTCGCAAGCAACTGGTCGAGCTGAGCGGGCCCGATACCCAGCCGCGCAACAAAGCTATCCTCGCGTTCCTCGAGAATGAACTCGGCAAGGAGGCCCTGGGCGTCGGCGATCGCGGCAGCGCCCAGCGCCATTTCCAGTCGGCGATCGACCAGGACCCGGACACGTCGCCGGCGTATCTCAACCTCGGGGATGTTCGCTTCATCCAGGGCGATCTCAAGGGCGCCGAGTCGGCGTGGGACGGGTTGATCGCCAGGTCTCCGGAACGCGCCTACCTGGCGTTCGAGCGCCTGGAGCGCCTCTACGAGCAGCTCGGCCAGCCGCAACGCTTCGCCGAACGTTGCCAGCGGCTGATCGCGGCCAACCCGCAGGATTGGCGGGCTCGCCTCGCGTTAGGCCGGCACCTGGCCACGCACCGCCGCGATGCCGAGGCCTTCGAGTTCCTGATCGCCGCCCTCGAGCAGAACCCGCACGGCTTGACCGTCCACCAGGCGGTCTGGAACGTGCTCCGCAAGCTGAACCTCGACCCGGCGCTGGTGCAGCGCTACATCGAAGCCGCCCGCGCGTCGGTGTTCTTCCTCGATCCGCACGTCTGTCTCAAGTGCCACTACCGCAGCACCGACCTGCTGTGGCAGTGCCCGCACTGCCACGAGTGGAACTCGTTTGTCGAAGAGCGCATCGCGCCGGCGAAAGAGGCCACTGTCGAGATGTAAGGAGTCCCATGCTCCGTCTGGCCGTCATTGCAGTGTTTCTCTCCATGGGGCATCCGGCTTCAGCCGGATTGTTCCAGTCGCCAATTACCGAAGGCGACTACGTCATCAAGAACTACCGCTTCGCCAATGGCGAGACCCTGCCGGAGGTGAAGCTGCACTATCGCACCATGGGCACACCGCGGCGAGACGCACAGGGCCGCATCACCAACGGCGTGCTGATGATGCACGGTTCAAGCGGTGACGCCTCCCAGGTGCTGGCCACGTCAATGATTGGCCCATTGACCGGCCCAGGGGCCGCCCTCGATCCCGCGTCGCACTTCCTGATCTTTCCCGACATCCTGGGCGCCGGGAAATCCACCAAGCCAAGCGACGGCCTCCGCGCGAAGTTTCCCAGATACGGTTACCACGACCTCGTCGATCTCGAGCATCGGCTCATCACCGAGCACTTCAAGATCGAGCGCCTGCGCCTGGTCATGGGCATTTCGATGGGCGGCATGCACACGTGGCTGTGGGGCATCCGGTATCCGGATGCGATGGACGGCATCGTCGCCATCTCGTCTCTGCCCGCCAAGATCGACGGCCGTAACTTGTTGTGGCGCCGCATCCTCAGCCAGGCGATTCGTAACGATCCCGAGTGGCAGGGCGGCAACTACGCATCGCAACCGCGCGGCTTCCTCAGCATCATGCCGATGTTCGACATGCTGGTGCAGAGTCCAGCCAGGCTTGCCGAGCGGTTGAAGACGATTCCGCAGGCCGACGACCACGTCAAGGACGTCGTCGAGGAAACGATCGAGGAGGGCGATGACGCCAACAACATCCTCTACCGCTTTGAAGCGTCATTTGACTACGACCCGGAGGCCGACCTTCCGAAGATCAAGGCGCCCGTCCTGGCGATCCTGTTTGCGGACGACGAACTCAATCCGATCGAACTCGGCACGATCGAGCGCGTGATGAAGCAGGTGCGAAACCAGCAACACGTCATCGTGCCGGCGAGTGCGGCGACGGAAGGTCATCGCACGCAGGTGAAGTCGGAGGTCTGGGCGAGCCGCCTCGCCGCCTTCCTGAAGTCGATTCCCGCTCGATAGTTGCGACAAACGTAAAGGGCAATTGTCACAATCTCTGGCAGCGGCTTTGCTCACTTCGCTGCGCGATGAGACTAGCCGCCTGTATCTGTACCCTTGTACTGACACTGCTGACCTCTACAGGTTGCAGTAACGACACGCCGACCTCGCCGACCACGACCACCACGACGACGACCACCGCGGCGGCGCCGAGCTTTACTGAGGACTTCAACTCCACGGTGCCCGTGACCGGTTCGGTCTTCTACTCGTTTACCGTCACCACCTACGGCACCGTCAACGTGTCGTTGACCAGCGTGAGCGGCCAATACGTGCCATCGACCGTGACGATCGGCCTCGGCCTCGGTAAGCCCGAAGCCGAAGGCTGCACCACCACAACAAGCGTTTCAACATCCGCCGGCGCGGGACCGCAACTGAGCGCCGTCTACGAGCCTGGCATTTACTGCGTCAAGGTTTCGGACGTCGGCAACCTCTACTCCGCTGCGAACTTTGCAGTGACGATCGCCTACCCATGATCGCGGGGAGACGCCTATTGATGCTCACGGCACTGGCCGCCGCCGGCTGTAACGGTGGTGTGGAGACGCCGACCTCCGCCACCGACACCGCCAGCACCACGGCCACCATCCTGTTTGCCGGCACGCTGCAGCCCCGCGGCACGCGCTTCTACTCGTATTCGTTGACGACCGGCGGACAGGTCTCGGCGATGCTTGCCAGCCTGGAACAAGGCCAGCGGCCGATGACCAATCGGCTCGAACTCGGGATCGGAATTCCGTCCGGCACGGGATGCGCCGTCACGTCACCCCAGAACGTCGGCCCATCGCTGGTTCCGCAGATCAAGCAGGACACAGCGGTTGGCACCTACTGCGTGCGCATTTCGGACGTCGACGGACTGCCCGCCCCAATGAATTTCACGATCAGGTTGATTCACCCATGAGCGCCCGAGTGTTGTGCTTCGTGTTGGCTGTCGTGATGAGCGGCTGCGCCAGGACCACGATCTTCGAACCCACGGCGACCGCAGACGAAGAAAAGCTCCAGCGGGAGTTCTCGAGCCAGGTAGTCCCCGGTGGTGCGGCCAGCCGGAACTTCGACGTCACCGCACCGGGGCCAATCGCCGTCACGCTGACGGCCACGACGCCCTCTGGCACAACGCTGGGGGTTGGGGTGGGGATTCCGCGCAGCGACGGCTCGTGCGCGCTCCAGGCGTCGGTGCACACCATCGCGGGTGGCGCCGCGCAAATTGCGATCTCGGCAGACACCGGGACCTACTGTGCCAAGGTCTATGACCCTGGCACGCTCGGCGCATCGGTGCCGTTTACGATTTCGATTTCCCGTCCTTGAGCGACGCGATGAGAGCGTCGACCTGGGCGTCGGTCTGCTCGAAGGTGCCGTCGTTGCTGATGACGTAGGTCGCCTTCTTGACCTTCTGGTCGATCGGGAGCTGGGCGGCAATGCGCTTCTCAGCGTCCTCCTTCGACAGCTTGTTGCGCTCCATCAGGCGCTGCAGTTGCACGTCGCGGGGGCAGGCAACGACGATGATGGCGTCGAAGTCCTTCTCGCGATTGGTCTCGAACACCAGCGGGATGTCCGCGACCGCAAACGGTGTGCGCTTCGGCAGGGCGTTGAAGAAGTCGTTGATCGCCTTGACCACCGCCGGATGAATGATGGCTTCGAGGTCGAGGCGGGCCCGCTTGTCCTTGAAGATGATCTGACCGACGCGAATCCGGTCCATGGTGCCGTCACGACGGACGGCATCAGGACCAAACCGCTTGCGGATCGCCGCCAGCGCGGGGGTGCCAGGCAGGACCACTTCCCGAGCGAGCAGATCTGCATCAACGATCGGCACGCCTGCTTCCCGAAACCGGCCCGCGACGTAACTCTTCCCTGTCGCAATTCCGCCGGTGAGTGCAATCTTCCGGATCACGTCGACCTCTTTCGCTAACGCTGTCGGAGTTCTGCTGCCGTAACCGTATTCTTCAGGACCATTGCTACCGTAATCGGGCCGACGCCACCGGGCACCGGCGTCAGTGCCCCGGCGACCGACTCGACATCGGGATGCACGTCGCCGACCAGCACGCTGCCCTTCTCGGCAAACTGCGCGCGCTTGCGGCTGCCTTCCCGAAAGATGCTCTCGACCTCGGCCGCTGTCGTCAAGGCGTTGATGCCGACATCAATGACCGTGGCGCCGGGCTTCACGAACTCTGGCGTCACGAATGCCGGGCGGCCGATCGCGGCCACCAGGATGTCGGCTGTGCGCGCGACCGCAAGCACGTCAGGCGTCCGCGAGTGGCATACGGTCACCGTGGCGTCTCGGTGCAGCAGCAGCAACGCCATCGGCTTGCCGACAATGTCGCTGCGCCCGAGGATCACGGCGTGCCTGCCGCGCAGCGCAATGCCTTCCTGCTCCAGCAATTCGATGCAGCCCATCGGGGTGCACGCCACCAGCGTCGGCCGCTTCTGCACCAGCAGTCCGACGTTGAAGGGATGAAAGCCGTCAACGTCCTTCGCCGGATCGATCGCGTCAAACACCTGCTGCTCGGCGTCGTCACCCATGCCGGCTGGAAGCGGCGACTGCACCAGGATGCCGTCGATCGAGTCGTCGGCATTCAACTGCCGGACCAGGGCCAGCGCGTCTGCCTGGGACGCGGTGGCATCGAGGCGGAACAGTTCGCCTTTACAGCCGGCCTCATTGACGGTCTTGATCTTGTTGCGAACGTACACTTCCGACGCCGCGTAGTTGCCGGCCAGCACCACGCCGAGTCCTGGCGGACGTCCGTACCGCGCACGGAATGCGGCAATGCGCGGCGCCACACTCTCGCGAATGCGCGCCGCACACGCCACGCCATCGAGCCGTCGGGCGGCTATGCCTTCTCTCCCGACGCTTTCGTCAACCCGAAGCCAACCGCCCAGACGGCAACTGACACGGCCAGGAATCGCAGGCCGAAGGCGTCGGCCTCTTCCGCCGTCACGCCGATCTCTGCCCACTTCGCGGTGGTTTCGTTGGTGATGCCCCATTCGGTGAAGAACCCGAGCAGCGCAATGCAGACCGCGTTGAAGATCAACAGCAGGCCGAAGGTCGTGATGAAGTTGGCCAGCGACTGCATCGGCGTGCGACGGCTTGCTTCACTGTCATTGACCAGCGGACTGTGGGTGCGGCCGTAGAACCAATACACGATCATGCCGAGGTCGAGCCACACCAGGAAGCGAACCCAGGTCAGGACCGGCAGGCTGAGCATCAGGTAGGCGCACGACACGATGCCAAGCGTCGGGAAGATCGGCCCCAGCGGCACTTTGAACGGACGCGTCGCTTCCGGCCGCTTCGCGCGGAGCACCAGCACGGCGGCGCAGACGACGACGAAGGCGAACAGCGTGCCGATGCTGGTCATTTCGCCGACCACCTGGATCTGCGTCAGGCCGGCGACGAGCGCCACGATGACGCACGTGATGATCGTGGTGATGTACGGTGTGCCGAACTTCGGGTGCACCTTGCTGACGCCTTGCGGCAGCAGACGGTCGCGGCTCATCGAGAAGAAGATGCGCGGCTGGCTCATGAGCATCACGAGCAGCACCGAAGTGATGCCGGCCACAGCGCCGGCGGACACCAGGCCCGCCGCCCAATCCTGACCGATGAACGCCAACGCATACGCAACCGGCGCATTGAGGAACTTGACCGACTCCTCGGTGGCAACCATCGGCACACCGGGCAGCGCCCCTTCGGCCGAGCGGAACTGAATCACGGGCACGATGCCGCTCAGCACGAAGCCGACCGCGAGATACAGCACCGTGCAGATGACCAGCGACGCGATGATGCCGATCGGCAGGTCACGCTGCGGGTTCTTGGCTTCTTCGGCGGTCGTCGAGACGGCATCAAAGCCGATGTAGGCGAAAAAGACGACCGCCGCCGCGGCCATGATGCCGGGCCATCCGTAGGGCGCGAACGGCTGCCAGTTGGTGGGTTCGACGTAGGCCACGCCGGCCGCCAGGAAGAACAGCACCGCGGCCATCTTCGTCGCCACCATGGCGGCGTTGAAGCGCGCCGACTCGCGGACGCCAATCACGAGCAATACCATGATCAGCAACACGATGATCACAGCGGGCAGGTTGATGATGCCGTCGGGCGGCGCGGCCGCCAGCGCCTGCGGCAACGTGACGCCAAAGCCGGCCAGGAGCCGCTGCATGTAGCCGCTCCAGCCGATCGCCACGGTCATCGAACCGACCGCATACTCGAGGATCAAGTCCCAGCCGATCATCCAGGCGACCAGTTCGCCGAGCGTCGCGTACGCGTAGGTGTACGCCGAGCCGGCAATTGGAATCATCGACGCGAATTCTGCGTAGCAGAGCGCGGCGAAGGCACAGGCCAAACCGGCCGCGAGGTACGACATCGTGATGGCCGGCCCGGCCTGGTTGGCTGCGGCCGTGCCGGTCAGCACGAAAATGCCGGTGCCGATAATGGCTCCGATACCAAGGAGTGTCAGGTCCCACGCGCTCAGGCTGCGCTTGAGGGCCTTGCCTCCATGCTCGACGTCGCCGACGAGTTGCTCGATCGACTTCGTCTTGAACAGATTCGAATCCATTCACCCTCCCAGGTGGTTTCCACCCCCCCGCGCTGGCGCACGGCGATGGACTGGCCCTCCGCCCCGCTCACGCGGACGGGGGCTGGCAAACCCGGCAATTATAAGGGGGATTTATTCGAGACTGCGCAGGAAAGCGCGGCAGCGTGCCTCGGGATCGCCCTTCACGAGATCGCTGATTACCGCAACCGAAGCCGCACCTGACGCGATAACCGAAGCGGCGTTATCGATCGTGATACCGCCAATCGCAGTCGTGAGTAGCCCCTTGGCCTTCGCAGCGGCCGAGGCGGCGGCAATCGTCGACAGACCAACGGCGAGGTAGCCAGTCTGCTTGGTGCCGGTCGCAAACGCCGGCCCAATGGCGATGTAGGTGACCGGTTGCAGCACCGCGGCGTCCCACTGCGTCTTCGAATGGGTGGAGACGCCAAGCACCGCTGTGGCGCCGATCACGGCGCGTGCGTCGGCGGGCCTGAGGTCGTCCTGTCCCACGTGCAATCCGTCGGCCCCCGAGAGCGCTGCGACATCCGCTCGATCGTTGATGACCAGCTGCGCACCGGCCGAACGCGAGTCGGCGACGAGCTGGTGCGCCAGCTCGAGGAATGCCCCGCTCGCCATGGTCTTGCATCGGAGCTGGAGTAGAGTGGCGCCGGCACTGAGAAAGGCGCGGGCGACGTCACGCGGCGCGCGGCCAACGGCCGCGCACACG
>JAYQOO010000038.1:0-30199 GCA_038144855.1 Acidimicrobiia bacterium
GCACGGTGCGCGCGGTCGGGATGCGCAGCAGCACGCTGATGTGCGGCCGCTTCAGGTAGTCCTCGACCGATCTGGTGAGCGATTCAGCCGTGTCGCTGCTCAATTGCCGCAGGACCACCGCCGACGTCGTCTCGAGATCGCTGAGCGACTTGAACTGGAAGTAGAACAGCACCGCCATCGGAATCGCGACCACGACCGCGAGACCGGCGGCGAGGCGAATGCCGCGGTCGGAGAAGACCAGGTTGAACGGGTTTGGACGTGTGCTGCTCATGTCGTCGTCATCCCTTGCGTGCGCTATCCCTTAAGTTCGGCCGTCAGCCATTCCTGTACCGGCTGCCAACCAGCGAGTCCGGGCTGCTGCGTGATCAGCGCCCACAGCACCGCATTCGTGTCACCGAGTAATTGCAGCCGGTATTCCCGCGGCAACCCGGTCGTGGCGCGTTTCAGTTCCGTCAGCGCGCCATTGGCGTCGCCGGTTGCGACCTTGCACAGCGCCAGTCGCGAGGCCTGCACCGGGTTGCGCTCCGGGTCGCGTGATTGCCCCTCCGCGTACGCGGAAAGGGCGGCCTGAAACCGTCCCTGTAAAAACAGTGTATGCCCGAGATTGTAATGGCCAAAGGCCATACCGGGGGTGAGGCCGATCACCTGCCGGAACGCCCATTCCGACTCGGCCAGCCGGCCCAATTCGCGTCGAACCACGCCGACATTGTTCAACGCCTGGGGATTTGATGGCTCCAGCGCCAGCGCCCGCTCGAATGCGGCCAGCGCCTCGTTCGGGCGGTCAAGCTCGCCGAGCGTGCCGCCGAGGTTGGCCCACGCCGGCGCGAATCCCGGCAGGAGCTCGGCCGCCCGCTGGAACGACAACGCGGCCTGGCCCATGTCGTCGGAGCGCAACCACACCTTTCCCCGTTCGTAATGCGCGGCCGCCCACTGGGGAGCCAGCGCGATTGCCTCGTCCAGGTCACGTGATGCGGCGCTAAAGTCATTGACCTCGACGCATGCGCTCGCGGTTGCGACGAGCGCGGGCGCTGTCCGTCCCTCCTTCAGGAACTCCACGCAGCGTGTCAGCCGTTCGACGGGGTCGTCGAGACGAAACGCAATAGCCAGCGGGTGCACGACGGCCGGAGAGTCGCCCGGTTCGACGAGCATCGAAGCTCGTCCGTGAGCGGCGAGCGCTGCCGCCCACTCGGCGTCGAGGTATGCGCGCTGGGTTGTCACAAGCTGTGTCCCTGACTGGCGATTGACGCAGGCGTCGTCGACGGCGCGCATGCGCACCTGCACGCTCTCAGCCGGCAACTCCGGACACAACGGGAAACGAAACGGCCATTCCGACGCCGTGGGCGCATCGAGAACAACGGGCACAGGTCATTGTCACATGTGGATCACAACGCCACACGACAAATGACATTCAGAGACGGACTGGCTCCGTATACTCGCCCTTGGTAAGAGCGTCCCTCTTCGCGCCCGCGAGGATCGCTCCCTGTTTCCTGGAGCTCACATCATGGAAGACCAGCACCAGAATCTCGATTCCGCGGCTCGCCGCGGCTTTCTCGTTCGTGTGATCCAGGGCACGTACGCAGTGATCGGCGCAACCCTCGCGTTCGTGGTCGGTGGCGCCGTGGTGGCGCCGAGTTTCGGGCGCCGGGATACGATGTGGCTACGAGCCGGTGACGCCGACAGCCTCGAGGAGGGCACGCCGTTGCCCATTACCCTTCGAGTGGCGAGGCCGGACGGCCCGGCGGAGGTGGTCGACCGCAAGATCGTCTACCTCGTCAAGAACGGCAGTGAGGTCCGCGTGCTGGATTCGACCTGCACGCACCTCGGCTGCCGGACCCGCTTCAATCCCGAAACGAGGCAGATCGAGTGTCCGTGTCATGGCGGCGTCTACGACGTGAACGGCAACGTCGTCTCCGGTCCGCCGCCCGCGCCGCTGCGCGCAATGACCACCCGGGTTGAAAACGGAAAGGTGATGGTACAGGTGTGAAGCCGCTGCTTGACTGGCTCGACTCACGCACCAGCTACCGCCGCCTCCTGCACCACCTGCTCTACGAAGAATTGCCGAGCGGTACTGCCTGGTTGTTCACCACCGGCAGTGTCGTCACCCTGCTGATCGGCTGCCAGTTCGTCACCGGTCTCGGCCTGACCATGTACTACGTGCCGTCGCCAAAGCTGGCCTTCGACAGCGTGCGCTTCATCATGGACGACCTGCCGCTCGGGTGGATGCTGCGCGGCCTGCACTACTGGGGCGCGAGCTTCCTCGTCGTGGCGTCGGTGGTCCACATGCTGCGTGTGTTCTTCCTGGGATCCTTCAAGGCTCCGCGGGAGCTGACGTGGCTGAGCGGGTTGTCGATGTTGCTGGTGATCCTGGGTTTCTCGCTCAGCGGCTACCTGTTGCCGTGGGACCAGAAGGCCTACTGGGCGACGACCGTCACGATTGCGATCGCCCAGAGTTCGCCGGTGATTGGTGAGGCTGTTGCCAACGTGCTGCGCGGCGGCGCCGATCTTGGCGCGTTGACGCTCGGCCGCTGGTACTCGGCGCACGTCTTCCTGCTGCCCGCGGTGCTGGTGACATTGATCGTGTCGCACATTGCGTTGATGCGGAAGCACGGTATTTCGGGACCGATCAATCCGCAGACGGGGCCTCGCGTCCTGTTCTTCCCGTGGCACGTCATGAAAGACACGGTGATGATGGCGGCGGTGTTTGCGGCGCTGATCACCGCGGCTGCGCTGTTCCCGGCGCACCTGGACGAGATCGCGAATCCAACCGACGCCAACTACATCCCGCGGCCCGAGTGGTATTTCCTCTCCCTGTTCCAGATGCTGAAGTATTTCCCGGGTCCGCTCGAGCCGGTGGCGACGATGGTGATTCCCGGGGCCGCGGTCGGGTTCCTGGCGCTCCTGCCATTCCTCGATCGTGCTGAAGGACGGCACCCGCTGGGGCGTCCCCGTCGCGCGTTTACGGCAGTGATGCTGGCGCTAGGCCTTGGCGTCGTGAGCCTGACGATGTTGGGTCTTGCGGATCGCCCGCCGCACAAGGATCGCAACGACTGGGGCCTGTTGCCGATTGCCGGCATGCAGATCGCCACAGGGGAGGGCAACACCTGCGCGCGCTGCCATGAAAACGGAGGGCCTGCAGCACCGCTCTCGATCACCAGGCTCAGCAAAGACAACGAGTGGCTGCTCTCGCACATGGCTGACCCCGTCGCGATTGCGCCTGGCGTCAGGACGGCGCAAGAGCCCGCCCCCAAACCGGTGATGTCGAGATTCAAGGCGCAGGCCGCCGTCGCCTACCTGAAGCGCGTGCACTCGGGCGATCCGGTGCCCGTCAACGTCGATGAAACCGTGCGGCTTGCCGCGCAGACCTACGCCGAGACCTGCGTCGTGTGCCATCGCATTTCAGGTGAGGGCGGAACCGTCGGCCCCGACCTGACGCTGGTAGGCCAGAGACGTCCCGAGACGGAGATTCGACAGTTCATCGAGGATCCGGAATCCCTGATGGGTGAGCCATCCGCGATGCCGGCGTTCAAGACGCGGTTGCAGCCGGAGCAGATTGCGGCCCTCGCGAAGTACCTGGCGTCGCGCCGATAGCGCCTCTACTTCACGGCGATGAGTTCGATGGCCTCTTTACTGGGGCCTTCGATCATGAAAGCGCGACCGCTGCCAATCGTGTACGGCGGCGAGAGGAGTGTGACGTTGGCCGCCCGGAGTTTCGCGAGCCACGCGTCGAGATCACTGACCCCGAGCGCGATGTGATCCATCAGGTGCCCGACGGTCGATGCCGCAGGTGTGCCTGTTTGGTTCATGTACCAAAACAACGACACGTCGCCAAACGTCGTCGTGGTCAGTGACGGCGTGCGATACATGCCGTCCCATTCAAGGGCCGGCAGCGTTTTGTCGGGTCCTGGTTCAACGGCGCAATTAGCTTCAGTGCGGCCAGAGGGTTTTGCATACGCCACATTCAGGTTTCGCTGATACCAGAGCTGGGCGCAAAACGGCTGATCCTGGTACATGTGGACGTGATTGAAGCGCTCGGCCGGCATGTTGCCTTGGTACTCCACCAGCGCGTCATCTGGTCCACGCAGGTACGCGAATCCGGCGCCGCCGGCCGGCTTGACACCTTTGGCCTTCGCTTCGTCCACCTGTGTGCGGGTCAACCCGAGCACGCCCCCGGTGCCAGGGTAGGTGTCGCTGCTGACAAACACGGTGCGCGTGCCCTCACCGGTATAGAGCGGCAATAGCGGGATGTTCTGTTTCAGGTAGCGATCAAGCGTGGCTCGCACGTCAGTGACGTGCCACCCAAAGTGCCAGAAGGAGGTCTGCGGCTGCGTCGCCGGTGGTGCGGATACGCGGTTGAACAGGACAAGCACGTTGTTGGGCGACGCGAGCGCGGGTTGGCCCGCGAACGTCGTCTTCGAGGTGGCTGGGAACGCCTTGGTGTAGAAGTCGATCGCGGCTTCCGGATTGACCGAGTTGAGATGGAGATGGTGAAACGACGGCGTGGCGCCCTGGGCCTGGTCGGCGCCGCCGGCGGCACCAACCGCGCTCACCACAAACGGCCCCAGCGCGGCGGCGAGGACTACTGCTCGAGTCCGAGCGCCCACCGAATCCCCCCGTTGATGTGCGCGCGGAACACGGCGTCGTTGCTCCAGATGTCGTCGCGGTGGCCTAGCGAGGTATAGAACGTCCGGCCTTTGCCGGTCTGCTTCGTCCACGCTTGCGGATAGTCGCCGCCGCGCTTCAAATTGGGTTGCTTCGACATGTCCATGCGCTCGGTGTCGAGGCTCAGCAGAACGTGAACCTTGTCGCGCGAGAAGCCCATCGGAATCTTGTTTTTGAAGAGCACGTCGATGTTCTCGTCGGGACGGGCGGCGTCCCACGGTGCCGTGCCGAACATGTAGAACTCGTCGACGAGCGGCCAGCTGGGGCCGAGCATCCTGGTCGCCGGGTGCGCGGGGTCTTCAACCTTGAGGACCGCGATCGTGCCTTGCGGAAGGTTGCGGTTGAAGTAACCGCCGAGTGCCTCGCCGAACTCCGGGTAGTTGTAAAAGGTGAGGGACGCGCAGTGGGCGCCGATCAGGGCCTTGCCGCCGCGCACGAAGTCGACCAGCATCTTCTTCTGCGAGTCGCTCATCGGCAGGTTGCCGTTGGTCATCATCATCACGCCGTCGAACTGCGCGAGGTAGTCAGGCGTGAAGAACGAGAAGTCGAGCTGCTTCGAATCCTGCTTGTAACCCTCGACGGTGGTGACCTCGTAGCCGCCCGTCTTGCCCAGTTCGATGACGGCTTTCTCCGCCGGCCCCAGGCTCGTGTGCTTGTAGAGCGCCGCGTGCGTGAGGAACAGCAGCTTCTTGGGGGCCTGGCCGATGACCGTCGGCTGGGAGCCGACGGCCAGCAGCGCCAGGAGCCCGATTACTGCCCGACCGAATGCTTTGGCGTCTGCTCGCCCTTGTGGCATGTGTAGCACGTCACCCTCCCGAGGACCGATTCGCCTTCTTTGGGTTTGTAGTCAGGGAAGTACTGCTTGTTGAGCGCCTTGGTCATTTCGAGCATCTGGCGCGCCTTGAGCTTCAAGGCCTTTTCTTCGCTCTGGAAATTCCGTTGCACATGACAGGTGCCGCAGGTGACGCCGAGCGCCTGCACCATCATGTTCATTTCTTCCTGGAAGGGCTGGGCGTAAAGGCCAGTGAGGACCTTGATGTTTGGCCCTTCGACGATTTGTGGGGTCGGGGCCTGGGCGGAGACCGTCGATGCCGAGACCAGTGCAATTGTGAGAAACGTGGCGCAAACGACGAGTTTCATCGGGGTGAGTATAGGGCTAGTTGCCACGATTTCGAATTGCGTGCTATATTCGTCAGGTTCTCGTGAGCCTAGGACACCCTATCTAGGTTCAATTGCTTTGTGACACGTCCGAGTTGCGCTCCGTCAAGGGGGGCAACAATGTGTCCGCCAAAGCCGAAAACACACATTCAGTAGGGTTTTTCCGTTTCGGACGCCAAGCGCTGCGCAAGATGCAGGGCTTCAAGGTCTGGGACACCACAAGCCTCTTTGTGGGAGGCGTGTGGGAGTTTTTGTCTGTTGGGATTTTCATGCCGACGATCAGTCAGCTAGTCCGCAAAGGACGCGAGAAGGTCGAGTGGAAGACGAAGTCGCCCGCGCTGCAGAACAGCCCGCAGAAGCGTGGCGTTTGCGTGCGCGTGTTCACGCAGACCCCGAAGAAGCCGAACTCGGCGCTTCGTAAGGTGGCGCGTGTCCGCCTCACCAACAAGATCGAAGTCACGACCTACATCCCGGGCGTCGGCCACAACCTGCAGGAGCACTCATTGGTGCTGATCCGCGGCGGCCGTGTGAAGGATCTGCCGGGCGTGCGTTACCACGTCGTGCGCGGCACCCTCGATGCCGTCGGTGTTCAGGGTCGCAAGCAGGGTCGTTCGAAGTACGGCGCCAAGCGCCCGAAGTCGTAAGGAACTAGGTCATGCCGCGTAGACGAGAAATCGCGAAACGTGAACAGGTGCCGGACGCGCTCTATCAGAGCCCGCTGGTCACGAAGTTCATCAACACCATCATGAGCTCGGGCAAGCGCTCGACCGCGGAGCGCATCCTGTATCAGAGCTTCGACCTGATCAAGGAGCGCTCGGGCGACGATCCGCTCAAGGTGTTCAAGAAGGCCCTCGATAACGTCAAGCCGGCGCTCGAGGTCAAGTCGCGCCGCGTCGGCGGGTCGAACTACCAGGTGCCGATCGAGGTGAACCCGACCCGTCGTCTGTCGCTCAGCATCCGCTGGCTGGTGGGCTTTGCCCGCGCCCGGGGTGATGGCAAGACGATGCAGGAAAAGCTCGCCAATGAGCTGCTCGATGCAGCGAACCTCCGTGGCGGCGCCGTCAAGAAGCGTGAAGACGTGCACCGTATGGCGGAAGCGAACAAGGCGTTTGCTCACTATCGCTGGTAGCGGTGGCCGTCAGCAGTCAATAGTCGGCAGTTAAGAGTTTTCGGCGAAAGCAGTAAAGCGCACATGGCGAGACAGGCACCACTCGAACGGACACGGAACATCGGCATCATGGCCCACATTGATGCCGGTAAGACCACGACGACCGAGCGCGTCCTCTTCTATACGGGCATCACCTACAAGATCGGTGAAGTCCACGAGGGCACGGCAGTCATGGACTGGATGGAGCAGGAGCAGGAGCGCGGCATTACGATCACGTCCGCCGCGACCACGTGCTTCTGGCGCGATCACCGCATCAACATCATCGATACGCCCGGTCACGTCGACTTCACCGTTGAAGTCGAGCGTTCGCTGCGCGTGCTGGATGGCGCGGTGGCCGTGTTTGACGCCGTGTCGGGCGTCGAGCCGCAGTCGGAAACCGTGTGGCGCCAGGCCGACAAGTACCGCGTGCCGCGCATTTGCTTCATCAACAAGATGGACCGCATCGGCGCGGACTTCAAGGAGACGTTCTCGCAGTTCACCTCGAAGCTGCAGGGCAATCCGGTTGCGATTCAGCTCCCGATCGGCGCCGAAGACAAGTTCAAGGGCGTCATCGACCTGGTGCGCATGAAGGCGCTCGTCTACAAGGACGAGACCATGGGCGCCGACTACGAAGTCCAGGACATCCCGGCCGACATGCTGGCCGAGGCCAAGGAATACCGCGAGAAGCTGGTCGAAAAGGTCAGCGAGGCGGACGACAAGCTGCTCGAGAAGTACCTCGGCGGCGAGGAGCTTACCGAGGCCGAGATCAAGGCCGCGATCCGCAAGCGCTGCATCGAGTCGGTCCGCAAGGAAGAGTCACCGTTCGTGCCGGTTGTCTGCGGCACCGCGTTCAAGAACAAGGGCGTCCAGCCGATGCTCGACGCGGTGGTGGACTACCTGCCGTCGCCGCTCGACATTCCGTCGGTCAAGGGCATCGATCCGAACACGGCTGAAGCCGCCGAGCCGGTCGAGCGCAAGGCTGACGACAAGGACGCCTTCTCGGCGCTGGCGTTCAAGATCATGACCGACCCGTTCGTCGGTCAGCTCACCTTCTTCCGTGTCTACTCGGGCACGCTGACCTCGGGCTCCTCGGTGATCAACTCCACCAAGGGCAAGACCGAGCGCATCGGCCGCCTGCTGAAGATGCACGCCAACAAGCGCGAGGAAATCAAGGAAGTCAACGCCGGCGACATCGCCGCGGCCGTCGGTCTGAAGTCGACCACGACCGGCGACACGCTGTGCGATGAGAAGCAGCCCATCATCCTCGAGAGAATGGTCTTCCCGGAGCCGGTCATCTCGCTCGCGATCGAGCCGAAGACCAAGGCTGACCAGGAAAAGCTCGGCCAGGGCATGGCCAAGCTGATGGCGGAAGACCCGACCTTCCGCGTCAACACCGACGAGCAGACCGGGCAGGTCGTGATTCGCGGCATGGGCGAGTTGCACCTCGAAATCATCGTCGACCGCCTCAAGCGCGAGTTCAACGTCGAAGCGAGCGTCGGCAAGCCGCAGGTCGCCTACAAGGAAACCCTGACGCGGGCTGCCGAAGGTCACGGCCTGTTCAAGCGCCAGACCGGTGGCCGTGGTCAGTACGGCAACTGCAAGATCCGGCTCTTCCCGCGCGATCCGGGTTCAGGCTACGAGTTCGTGAACGAAATCGTCGGCGGTTCGATCCCGAAGGAATTCATCAAGCCGATCGACCAGGGCATCCAGGAAGCGCTGACGCGTGGTGTCCTGGCCGGCTACCCGATCGACGACGTGCGCATCGAGCTGTATGACGGCGACTACCACGACGTCGACTCCTCGGAAATGGCGTTCAAGATCGCCGGCTCGCTCGCGTTCCAGGACGCGGCCAAGAAGGCGGCCCCGGTGCTGATGGAACCCGTGATGCGAGTTGAAGTCGTCGTGCCCAAGGACAACATGGGCGACGTCATCGGCGACCTCGCGTCGCGCCGCGGCAAGATCCAGTCGCAGGAAGATCGCGGCGGCACGCAGATCATCAACGCCCGCGTTCCGCTGAGTGACATGTTCGGCTACGCGACGGACCTTCGTTCGCGCACGCAGGGCCGCGCGACCTACTCAATGCACTTCGACCGTTACGAACAGGCACCGCGCAACGTCAGCGATGAAGTTGTGGCGCGCGTTCAGGGGACTAAGTAAATGTTGGGCGACAAGATTCGCATTCGTTTGAAGGCCTACGACGCGCGCGTGCTCGACCAGAGCACCGGCGAGATCGTCGAGACGGCGAAGCGCACCGGCGCCCGCCTGGCGGGTCCGATTCCGCTGCCGACCGAGATCAACAAGTGGACGGTGCTGCGTTCGCCGCACGTCGACAAGAAGTCGCGTGAGCAGTTCGAGGTGCGCACGCACAAGCGCCTGATTGACATTTTCGAGCCGACCCCGCAGACGGTCGACGCGTTGATGAAGCTGGATCTTCCGGCCGGTGTCGACGTCGAGATCAAGGCGTTCGGCAAGGAACACGGTAAGTAGCCAGCCGCGGCTACCGCTACTGAGAGATACGAATCATGGTTACAGGAATCATCGGCAAGAAAGTCGGCATGACCCAGCTGTTCCTCGAAGACGGAACGCTGGAGCCGGCCACTGTGCTTGAAGCCGGCCCGTGCATCGTCGTGCAGTCGAAGTCGGCCCAGACCGACGGCTACGACGCGGTGCAGATCGGCCTGGTGGAGAAGAACCCGCCCAAGCGCTCGAACAAGGCCACGGTTGGCCATCACAAGAAGGCCAATGTGCCGCCGACCCGCGTGCTGCGCGAGGTCAAGGTGGCCAAGGGCGCGGAAGCGCCGAAGCCCGGCGACCAGGTGCTGGCGTCGATCTTCAACCAGGGCGAGCGCGTCGACGTGATCGGCACCAGCAAGGGTCACGGCTTCCAGGGCGTCGTCAAGCGCCACCACTTCGGCGGCGGTCACGATACGCACGGCTCGATGTTCCATCGCGCGCCGGGTTCGATCGGCGCCTCGTCGTTCCCGTCACGCGTCATGCCCGGCATGCGCGCCCACGGTCATATGGGTGTGGACCGCGTCACGGTTCGCAACCTCAAGGTCCTGAAGATCGACCTCGAGAACCACCTGATCCTCGTCAAGGGGTCGATCCCTGGCGCCAACGGTGGGTACGTGGTGATTCGCAAGGCCGTGGCGGCGAAGCCTGAGCCGCAGCCGCAGCTGCAAGAGAAGCCCAAGAAGGGCAAGAAGTAGCCCATCATGAAAATTGATGTCGTCAACGCAGAGAACAAGAAGGTCGGCTCCGTCGACCTCAAGGACGAAGTGTTCGGCGGTCGCGTCAAGACCGACCTGATTCACGAGTCCGTGGTGCGCGCCAACGCCGCTGATCGCCGCGGCACGCACATGACCAAGAACCGCGCGCTCGTCAGCGGCTCGGGCAAGAAGCCGTGGCGCCAGAAGGGCACCGGCCGCGCCCGCGTCGGTGAAACGCGCAACCCGCTGTGGCGCAAGGGCGGCACCGTGTTCGGCCCGCAGCCGCGCAGCTACGAATACTCGATCCCGAAGAAGGTCGAGAAGGGCGCGCTGCGCGCGGCCCTGATGCAGAAGTTGCAGGAAGGCTCGTTGATCATCATCGACGCGCTGACCGCATCGGAAGTGAAGACCAAGGCCGCGGTCGGCGTGCTGAAGACGATTGGCGTCACCGGCAAGGCCGTGCTCGTGGACGCGACGCTCGACGAGAAGTTCGCGTTGTCGGTGCGCAACATCGACGGCGTGTCGCTCGTGCAGAGCAACCGCGTCACGGCGCGCGAAGTGGCGAACACCCGCCAGGTCGTGCTGACCAAGGCCGCGGTCGAGAAGCTGGAGGCGGCGCTCGGCGCTTAATTATGAAACTCACCGAAGTTATCCGCCGTCCGCTGGTCACCGAAAAGACCACGACGCTTCGTGACGACGGCAAGACCGTCGTGTTCGAGGTGTCGAAGGACGCAAACAAGATTGATATCAAGCGCGCGATCGAGAAGCTGCTCGGCGCAAAGGTGGACGATGTGCGCACGTCGATCACCCGCGGCAAATTGAAGCGCCAGGGCCGCTACGTCGGCCGTCGTTCGGACTGGAAGAAGGCCTACGTCACGCTGCGCGCTGGCGAAAAGCTGCCTGACTTCCTGGAAGGGGCATAACGCATCATGCCGATCCGTAAGTACAAGCCGACTACGCCCGGCCGTCGCGGGATGACCTCGCTGACGTTCGAGGAGATCACCACCGACAAGCCGCACGCGCCGCTGACGGAGAAGTTGCAGCCGTCGGGTGGCCGCAGCAGCACCGGCGAACAGACGATCTGGTGGCGCGGTGGCGGCCACAAGCGCCTGTATCGCATCATCGACTTCAAGCGCGACAAGGCCGGCATTCCCGGCGAGGTCTCGACGATCGAGTACGACCCGAACCGCTCGGCGCGCATCGCGCTGATCACGTATGCGGACGGTGAGAAGCGCTACATCCTCCAGCCCGTGGGGCTGAAGGTGGGCGACTCGATCATCTCCGGCGACAACGTCGACATCCTGACCGGCAACTGCCTGCCGCTGAAGAACATCCCGCTGGGCACGATGGTGCACAACGTGGAACTGAAGCCCGGCAAGGGCGGCCAGATGGCGCGCAGCGCCGGCGCCGCCGTGCAGGTGGTGGCCAAGGAAGGCGATTACGTCTCGGTGAAGATGCCGTCTGGCGAAATTCGCAAGATTTATCTCGATTGTCTCGCCACCATCGGCCAGGTCGGCAACCTTGACCACGAGAACGTCTCGATCGGCAAGGCCGGCCGCAGCCGCTGGATGGGCAAGCGTCCGCACGTGCGCGGCGTCGCCATGAACCCGGTGGATCACCCGCTGGGCGGTGGTGAAGGCAAGACCTCGGGCGGCCGTCACCCCGTGACGCCGTGGGGCGTGCCGACGAAGGGTTACAAGACCCGTCGGCCGCAGCCGAGTGACAAGTTCATCGTTCAGAGGCGGAGTAAGTAATGAGTCGCTCACTCAAGAAGGGTCCGTTCGTCGACACCCATCTCCTCGAAAAGGTCGAGGCGATGAATCGCGCGAACGAAAAGAAGGTTGTGAAGACCTGGTCGCGCCGCTCGACGGTGGTGCCGGAAATGGTCGGCCACACGCTCGCAGTGCACAACGGCAAGAAGTTCGTGCCGGTGTACCTGACCGAGAACATGGTGGGTCACAAGCTCGGCGAGTTCTCGCCGACGCGCCAGTTCAAGGGTCACTCGGCCAAGACGGACAAGACCGCGGCGGCCGCGCCGGCCGCGCCGGCCGGAGGAAAGGGCTAAGCCATGGTTCGCGCAGAGGCCACAGCCAAGTACGTGCGCACCTCGGCCCAGAAGGCCGGTCTGGTGCTCGATCTGATCCGCGGCAAGAACGTCAACATGGCGTTGTCGGCGTTGCAGTTCAGCCGCAAGTCCGTGGCGCGTGACGTCGCGAAGGTGCTGCGTTCGGCGGTTGCCAACGCGCAGCAGCAGGACGCGTTCGGCGGCGATGTTGCCCGCCTGTTCGTGTCGAAGTGCCACGCGAACAACGGTCCCTCGCAGAAGCGCGTGCGCCCTGCCCCGATGGGCCGTGCGTTCCGCATCGTGAAGCGCACGACGCACCTCACGGTGGAGGTGACGGAGCGCGCGCAGGTAATCAAGGCCGTGGGCGCCGAAGGTTCGGACGCGAAGCCGGCAACGAAAAAGCGGGCGGCCAAGAAGACCGCTGAGGCCAAGGAGTAACTGTGGGTCAGAAGGTACACCCGTACGGGTTCCGCATCGGCTTCAACAAGACCTGGAAGTCGCGCTGGTTTGCGAACAAGGACTACGCCAACCTGCTGCACGAAGACCTGGCGTTGAAGAAAGATCTCAAGAAGCGCTTCCAGCACGCTGGCGTGGCGCAGATCGAGATCGAGCGCGCCGCGCGCAACCTGAAGATCAACATCCACACCTCGCGTCCGGGCATCATCATCGGCCGCAAGGGGCAGGAAGTTGACAAGCTGAAGCAGGAGATCCAGAAGCGGACCAACCGCGAGGTCTTCATCAACATCCAGGAAATCCAGAAGCCGGAACTGGATGCGCAGCTGGTCGGCGAGTCGGTGGCGATGCAGCTCGAAAAGCGCGTCGCGTTCCGCCGTGCCATGCGCAAGGCGGTCGAGTCGGCGCTGCGCTTCGGCGCGCGCGGCATCAAGGTGCGCGTCTCGGGCCGCCTGAACGGCGCGGAAATCGCGCGCTCGGAGTGGTACCTGCACGGCCAGCTGCCGCTGCAGACGCTGCGCGCCGACATCGACTACGGCTTCGCAGAAGCCAGCACCACCTACGGCCAGATCGGCGTGAAGGTGTGGCTCTACAAGGGTGAGCGCCTGACGCCGCGCGTCGGTCGCGAAGAGGAATTCGGTGGCAGCGGCGGCGGCCGCGATCATCGCGATCGTGACCGCGATCGCGGACCGCGTCGCCCGCAGGGTGACCGTCCAGGAGCGCGAGGCTAAACATCATGTTGATGCCGAAGAAGGTTAAGTACCGCAAGCAGCAGCGCGGCCGCATGCGCGGCAAGGCGTGGCGCGGTTCGGATGTGTCGTTTGGTGATTACGGCCTGAAGGCGCTCGAGCCGTGCTGGCTGACCGATCGCCAGATCGAAGCGGCGCGCGTCGCGATGACGCGCTTTGTGAAGCGTGGCGGCAAGGTGTGGGTGCGCGTGTTCCCAGACAAGCCGATCACCGCCAAGCCGCTCGAAACCCGAATGGGTAAGGGCAAGGGCGCGCCGTCAGGCTGGGTGTGCGTGATCAAGCCGGGCCGCATCCTGTTCGAGATGAACGGCGTGCCGGCGGCGGAAGCGCGCCGCGCGTTTGAACTGGCGGGCGCGAAGCTGCCGATCCTGACCAAGTTCGCGACGCGGTTTGCCGAGGAGAAAGCGTAATGAAGGCCGCTGAATTGAGAGACCTCGACGTCGAGGCGCTGCGCGCCAAGACCCAGGAGATCGACGACCAGCTGTTCCGGATGCGGATCCAGAAGTCGATGGGCCAGCTGGAAGCGCCGGGCAAGATGCGCAACATCCGCCGCGAGCGCGCGCGGATCCTCACGATCCTGAAAGAGAAGGCGAAGTAGCGATGGCGGGCAAAGCGGAAAAACAGGGCACGGGCGTCAGCGACAAGATGCAGAAGAGCATCGTGGTCTCGACCGAGCGCCGCGTGCAGCACGGTGTCTACGGCAAGACCCAGAAGCGCACGTCGACGTTCGTCGCGCACGACGAGAACAACGAAGCCAAGGTGGGCGATACGGTGGTGATCTCCGAGTCGCGGCCGCTGAGCAAGCGCAAGCGGTGGAGCCTGGTGCGCATCGTCGAGCGCGCGGCGCAGATCTAAGCGAGAGGATTAGGAGACTGTCATGATCCAGATGCGATCCATCCTCGACGTCGCCGACAACTCGGGAGCGCGGAAGATTTCCGTGATCAACCCGATCGGCGGTTCGAACGGGCGCTATGCGTTCCTCGGCGACATCATCACGGCCAACGTCAAGGAAGCCGCGCCCGAGGGCACCGTCAAGAAGGGCCAAGTCGTCAAGGCCGTCGTGGTGCGCGTCCGCAAGGAACAGCGCCGCAAGGACGGCAGCTACATCCGGTTCGACCGCAACGCGGCCGTGCTGATCAACGACCAGGGCGAGCCGATCGGGACCCGCGTGTTCGGTCCGGTGGCCCGCGAACTGCGCGAGCGGCGATTCATGAAGATCGTGTCGCTGGCGCCAGAGGTGCTGTAAGGCCATGGCAATGTCGATTCGTAAGAACGATCAGGTGATCGTCCGCGCCGGCAAGGATCGCGGCAAGAAGGGCCGCGTGCTGTCGGTGGTCCCGGGCAAGAACCGCGTGGTGGTCGAAGGTGTGAACCTGATCAAGCGCCACACGCGCCCGAACCCCCAGAAGAACATCAAGGGCGGTATCGTCGAGCGCGAAGCGGCGATTCACGCCAGCAACGTGATGCTGCTGGATCCCGAGACCAATGAGCCGACGCGCATCGGCAGCAAGAAGAACGCCGACGGCACGCGCGTGCGTATTGGCCGCAAGAGCGGCGCAGTGGTGGACAAATGAGCAAGACGAAGCCAACCGACGAGCAGATTGCCGCCGCCAAGGCAGCCAAGGCGGCGGCCAAGGAAGGCGCGGCCAAGACCGGCACCAAGCAGGTGAAGGCCTCGGTGGTCCGCCTGCGCGACAAGTACCGCACCGAAGTGATCCCGGCGCTGAAGAAGGAATTCGGCTACACCAACGTGATGGCCGTGCCGAAGGTCACCAAGGTCGTGGTCAACATGGGCCTCGGCGAAGCGACGTCGAACGCGAAAGTGGTCGACACCGGCGCCGAAGAGCTCGGCAAGATCACCGGCCAGAAGGCCGCCGTGCGCAAGGCCAAGAAGTCGATCGCGCAGTTCAAGGTGCGCCAGGGCATGCCGATCGGCGCCATGGTCACGCTGCGTGGCGACCGCATGTATGAATTCCTCGATCGCCTGATGAGCATTGCGCTGCCGCGCGTCCGCGACTTCCGCGGCGTGTCGCCGAAGGGCTTTGACGGTCGCGGGAACTATACGCTCGGCCTGAAGGACCAGTTGATCTTCGTCGAGATCGACTACTTGAAGGTGGACAAGGGTCGCGGCATGAACGTCAGCGTCGTGACCACGGCGAAGACGGACGAAGAGGCGCGGAAGCTGCTGCAGTTTCTCGGCATGCCCTTCAGGACAGGGAACTAATCGATGGCAACTACCGCGAAGAAGGCGCGTGAGCGCAAGACATTGAAGTTCAAGGTGCGGCACCGCAATCGTTGCCGCCGGTGCGGACGTCCGCGCGCGTACATGCGCAAGTTCGCCCTGTGCCGTTTGTGTTTCCGCGAGCTGGCCCTGACGGGCGACGTCGCGGGCGTGACCAAGAGCAGCTGGTAGCACCTTAGGAAGCTAGGTAGGGAAGAAGAGATGACCGATCCGATTGCCGACATGTTGACCCGGATCCGCAACGCCGTCACGGCGCGCCACGCGCGCGTCGAGATGCCGGCCTCGAAGCTGAAGGCCGAGATCGCGCGGATCCTGCAAGACGAGGGCTACATCGCAGGTTTCAAGATGGTGGAAACACCGGCCGAACGTGCGGGCAAGGCGCCGCGCCAGGCGATGCGCATGTTCCTGAAGTACGGCCCCGGTGGCGAGAAGGCCATTTCGGGCATTGAGCGCGTCAGCCGTCCGGGCCGCCGCGTCTACACGAACAGCGGCGAAGTGCCGGCGGTGCTCGGCGGCCTCGGCGTGACGATCCTGACCACGTCGCGAGGCGTGATGACGGGACAGGCGGCCAAGAAGGCCGGCGTCGGCGGCGAGATTCTCTGCAACGTTTGGTAAGGCCTCATTAAGCGAGATTGAAGTCATGTCACGAATTGGAAAGAAGCCAATCGCCATCCCGAAAGGCGTGACCGTCAAGGCGGACGGCGCCGGCGTGGACGTCAAGGGCCCGAAGGGCCAGATGAAGCAGGCACTGCCGCCGGGCATCAATTGCGCGGTGGAAGACGGCAACATCGTCACGAAGAAGGCGTCCGACGACCAGGAACTGAACAAGTTCCACGGTCTGGCGCGCAGCCTCGTGAACAATGCCGTGCTCGGTGTCACCGAGGGCTGGAAGAAGGAACTGGACATCGTCGGCGTCGGTTACCGCGCCGAGATGAAGGGCCAGCAGATCCATCTCGCCCTGGGCTATTCGCACCCGGTGGTCTTCGACATCCCGAAGGGCATCGACGTGGCGATCGACAAGCAGACGCACATCACCGTGACGGGCGTGGATCGCCAGCTGGTCGGCCAGGTCGCCGCCAACCTGCGCCGCCTGCGTGAACCGGATCCCTACCAGCAGAAGGGTGTCCGCTACACGGGTGAAGTGCTGAAGAAGAAGGCCGGAAAGACCGGAGCCTAATCATGAGAATCAAGACGAAGGAAGATCGCCGCGACCGGATCAAGTTCCGGATCCGCAAGAAGATGACGGGCACCGCGCAGAAGCCGCGCTTGAGCGTGTTCCGCAGCGTCACGCACATCTACGTGCAGGTGATCAACGATATGGACGGCCAGACCATCGCCTCCGCTTCGACCGTCGACCCGACGGTCAAGGGCAAGATGGCCAAGGGCGTCGCCGGCGGCAACATCAAGGGCGCCGAACTGATCGGCACGACCATCGCCGAGCGGTTGAAGGAGAAGGGCATCACCAAGGTGGTGTTCGACCGGAACGGGTTTCTCTATCACGGGCGCGTGCGCGCCGTTGCGGAAGCGGCTCGTTCGGCGGGCCTGGAGTTTTAAATGCGTCTACGCGAAAAGATTGACCCGTCGCAGCTCGACATCAAGGACACGGTCGTTTCGATCAACCGCGTCACCAAGGTCGTCAAGGGCGGCAAGAACCTGAGCTTCAGCGCGCTGGTCGTCGTCGGTGACGGCCACGGCGTGGTCGGCTACGGAGTCGGCAAGGCGAAGGAAGTCCCCTCGGCCATCAAGAAGGGCATCGAGGCGGCGAAGAAGAACCTGATCCGCGTGCCCGTGCAGGGCACGACGGTACCGCACCCGGTGGTGGGCCGCTACGGCGCCGGCCGCGTGCTGCTGAAGCCCGCTCCGGATGGCACGGGCGTGATCGCCGGCGCCGCGGTGCGCGCGGTCGTCGAATCGGCGGGTGTCACCAACGTGCTTACCAAGTCGTTGGGGTCGGCGAACCCGCACAACGTGGTGCGTGCGGCGTTCACCGCGCTGGCTGAGCTCAAGGATCCTGCGCGCTTGATGCGTCTGCGCGGCAAGGACCTGGAAGAAGCGAAGGCGTAATCATGGCGGCAGACAAGAAAGCTGGAAAGAAGTCGAGCGGTTCTGGAAAGACCGTGACCGTGACTCTAGTGAAGAGCCCGATCGGTTTCCAGAAGACCCAGGGCAAGACCTGCGAAGGCATGGGCCTGCGCAAGCTGAATGCAACTGTGACGTTGAAGGACACGCCGGAGATTCGCGGCATGATCTTCAAGGTGCGTCACCTCGTGTCGGTCTCGGAGTAACCAATGGGTCTGAATAATCTCAAGCCGGCCGAAGGCTCCAAGTTCAGCCGCAAGCGCGTTGGCCGTGGTCCCGGTTCGGGCAACGGCAAGACCGCGGGCCGCGGTTACAAGGGTGCGCAGTCGCGCTCGGGCTGGAAGTACAAGCGCGGCTTCGAAGGCGGCCAGATGCCGCTGCATCGGCGCGTGCCGAAGCGCGGCTTTACCAACATCTTCCGCACCGAGTACGACGTCGTCAACCTCGACCAGCTCGAGGCGTTGTTCGACAAGGGTGCGACGGTGACGGTCGAGTCGCTGCGTGAGCACGGCATCGTCAGCAGCCGCACCGCCAAGGTGAAGGTGCTGGCGCGCGGTGAGATCACCAAGGCGCTCACCGTCCAGGCGCACAAGTTCAGTGGCAAGGCCGCCGAGAAGCTGGCCGCCGCTGGTGGCAAGGCCGAAGCGATCGCAAGCTAACGAGGTCTAAAGGGTCTTGAGGTCGTAGACGGCCTGGGATCCTGAGGGTAACTGTGGTTGAGACGCTAAAAAACTTATTTGCCGTCGCCGATCTCCGCAACCGCGTGTTGTTCACGCTCGGTATGCTCGCGGTGTATCGCGTTGGCAATCACATTCCGACGCCGGGAGTGAACTCCGAGGCGCTGCGGATTCTCGCCGAACAGGCGCAGAACACGCTGTTCGGGATGTACGACATGTTCACGGGCGGCAGCCTGTCGCGAATCACCATCTTCGCGCTGGGCGTGATGCCGTACATCAGCTCGTCGATCATCCTGCAGCTGCTGACCGTGGTGTGGCCGTACCTCGAGCGGCTGTCGAAGGAAGGCGAACTGGGCCGCCGCAAGATCACGCAGTACACGCGTTACCTGACGCTGGTGCTGGCGATCGTGCAGTCGCTGGGCATTGCCATTTACCTGGAGCGCCAGACGCAGATTGCCGGCGGCCTGCCGCTGGTCTACGAGCCGGGCTGGGGCTTCCGCATGATGTGCGTGCTGACCCTGACCACCGGCACGATGTTCATCATGTGGCTCGGTGAGCAGATCACCGAACGCGGCATCGGCAACGGCATGTCCCTGATCATCTTCTCGGGCATCGTCGTCAACTTCCCGCGCGCCGTCATCGCCACGATCGACCAGTTGCGCACCGGCCAGATCGGCCTGCTGACGATGGCGATCCTGGTGGCGTTGATGGTCGGCGTGATCGCCGCGATCATCTACGTCGAGCGCGGCCATCGCCGCATCACCGTGCAGTATGCCAAGCGCGTCGTCGGCCGCCGCCAGTACGGCGGGTCGAGCACGCACATTCCGCTGAAGGTCAACACCGGCGGCGTGATCCCGGTGATCTTCGCCAGCTCGATCCTGACGTTCCCGGCGACCTTGTCGGGCGTGTTTGCCCCGGATTCGTTCATGGCGCGCGCGATCCGCCAGATCGATTACGGCATGCCGCTCTACAACCTGTTGTACGTGCTCGGCATCGTGTTCTTCGCGTATTTCTACACCGCGATCATCTTCAATCCCGATGACGTGTCGGAGAACATGCGCAAGTACGGCGGCTTCATCCCCGGCATCCGTCCCGGCAAGCGGACGGCAGAGTACATCGACCAGATCCTCGCCCGCATCACGCTGGTGGGCGCCATTTACCTGGCGATCGTGGCGATCCTGCCGGAGTTCATCATGGTCGGCTTCCGTGTCGCGCCGATCCCGTTCATCGGCGAACAGCTCGATGCGATGCTCCCGCGATTCATCACGCAGGGCCTTGGCGTGACATTCTTCTTCGGTGGCACGTCGCTGCTGATCGTGGTGGGTGTGGCCATGGATACCGTGAACCAGGTCGAGTCGCAGCTGATCATGCGGCACTACGACGGATTCATGAAGAAGACGCGGATCAGGGGACGGCGCGGCTAACGTGGCGCTGAACCTGGTGATGCTTGGCCCGCCGGGGGCGGGTAAGGGCACGCAGGCGGAACGTTTCGCACGCGAGCATGGGATTCCCAAGGTTTCGACCGGGGACATCCTGCGCGAAGCGGTGCATAGCGGTTCCGAGCTTGGCATCGCGGTGAAAGCCGTGATGGATCGTGGCGAGCTGGTCGGCGACGAACTGATCATCGGGATTGTCCGCGAGCGTTTGTCGCGGCCGGATGCGGTGGCGGGCTTCGTGCTCGACGGCTTTCCGCGAACGGCGGCGCAGGCCGACGCGCTCGACCAGATCACCTCGGCTCGCGGGCCGGTGATCTGCGTGGAGATCCAGGTGCCGGACGAAGAACTGGTCCGCCGGGTGCGGGCGCGGCGGGTGTGCGAGGACTGCGGCGCGAATGCCGACGCGTTCGAGCACAAGGCCGATGCGCTGCCCGAACTGTGCCAGAACACTTCACGGTGCCGCACGGTGGGCCCGAAGTGGGTGGCGCGATCGGACGACTCGGAAGCGATTGTCCGCGAGCGGTTGAAGGTCTACTGGCGCGATACGCGCCCGATGATCGAGTACTACAGCGCCCGGCCGACGTTCCGCCGCATCGACGGCATGCAGACGCCGGAGCAGGTGCGGGAAGCGTTGGTGTCGGCGGTCGCCTCGGCGCTCGGTATGCCGGCAGCACAGCTGCAGAGCATGGTCGCCAGCAAGCTGAGCGGCGGCGAGGAGCGCAGGCAGTGAGCATTACGCTGCGCTCCGCGGCCGAGATCGAGAAGCTGGCGCGAGTGAATGCGCTGGTGGCGCGTGTGCTGAAGGAGTTGGCCGCCTCGGTGAAGCCGGGCGTGACGACGAAACAGCTCGACGCGCTGGCCGAGCAGCGGCTGGTCGAAGCGGGCGCCGAGCCGGCGTTCAAGGGGTATCACGGATACCCGGCGACGATCTGCGCGTCGGTGAACGAAGAGGTGGTGCACGGGATTCCGTCGGATCGCGCACTGGTCGAGGGCGACATCATCTCGATCGACATGGGCGCGAAGCTCGATGACTTCTACGGCGACTCGGCAGTCACGGTGCCGGTGGGCAAGGTGACGCCCGAGGCCGAGCGGCTGTTGCAGGTGACGAAGACGGCGCTCGACAGGGCCGTCGCGGCGGTGAAGGCGGGCGCGCGCGTTTCGGACATCGGCGCCGCGGTGCAGTCATACGTCGAGGCGAACGGGTTTTCAGTGGTCCGCGAGTTCGTGGGTCACGGCATCGGAACGTCGCTCCACGAGGAGCCACAGATTCCGAACTACGGGACGGCCGGTCGCGGACCGCGGCTCGAAAAGGGCATGGCCCTGGCGATCGAGCCGATGGTGAACGCGGGCAAGCCGGCGGTGAAGGTGCTGGGAGACGGGTGGACGGCGGTCACGAAAGACAAGGCCCTGTCCGCGCACTTCGAGCACACGGTGGTGGTGACGGAAGACGGTTGCCGCGTGCTGACGCTGCCGCCGGAATCGGTCGCAGCGTTTGATGAGCGGACCGCAAGCGCCGCCCGATAGGACGGCGGAGGGAGTGGTCCTCGAGTTGTTGCCGAGCCAGCTGGTTCGGGTCGAGCTCGACGCCAACCAGGGAAAGCCGCACGTGGTGACGGCGCACCTGGCGAGCCCGGTGGGACGGAATTACGTGCGGGTGATCGTCGGCGATCGGGTCCGGGTGCAATTGATGGCCAACGACCCTGGGCGCGGGCGAATCGTCGAGAAGTTGTAGATAGAGAGAAGCGACTATGAAGGTCAGAGCCTCGGTTAAGAAGATTTGTGACAAGTGCAAGGTCGTGCGCCGCCGTGGTGTGGTGCGTGTGATCTGCAGCAACCAGAAGCACAAGCAACGGCAGGGATAACGAACTATGGCGCGTATTTCAGGTGTCGATCTTCCGCGCACGAAGCGCATTGAGATCGGTCTCACGTATATCTTCGGCATCGGCCGTCACCGCTCGAACGTCGTCCTGACGGCAGCGGGTGTCGACCCCAACGTTCGCGTCAAGGACTTGACCGAAGACGACGTGCGCAAGATCACGCGCGTCCTCGAAGAACAGGGCGGCGTCGAGGGCGACCTCCGCAAGGAGATCTCGCTCAACATCAAGCGGCTGATCGAAATCGGCAGCTATCGCGGCGGGCGTCATCGCCGCAACCTGCCGCTCCGTGGGCAGCGCACCAAGACCAACGCGCGCACGCGGAAGGGCCCGCGCAAGGGCGCGGTCGCCAAGAAGAAGACGGTTTAATTTATGGCCAAAGAACAGGCAGCAACCGGCGCAGACGCGCCAGTCAAGAAGAAGAAGTCGTTCAAGAAGCGCGGCGAGAAGCGCGTCGTGCATCACGGCTTCGTGCACGTGCAGGCGTCGTTCAACAACACGCTGATCACGATTACCGACGCCGAGGGCGCGGTGGTGTCGTGGTCGAGCGCCGGCGCGATCGGCTTCAAGGGTTCGCGCAAGGGCACGCCGTTCGCGGCGACGCAGGCCGCGTTGAGCGCCACCAACGTCGCCAAGACGTTCGGCATGCGTTCGTGCGACGTGCTGGTGAAGGGCCCCGGCTCAGGCCGCGAGTCCGCGATCCGCGCGCTGCAGACCGCCGGCCTGGAAGTGCGCTCGATCCGTGACGTCACGCCGATCCCGCACAACGGCTGCCGTCCGCCGAAGCGCCGCCGCGTGTAACTCTTAACTGTCGACTGTTGACTGAAGACTGACTGATATATGGCTCGATATAACGGACCCGTTTGCCGCCTGTGCCGCCGTGAGGGCATGAAGTTGTTCCTCAAGGGTGAGCGTTGCTACACCGAGAAGTGCGCGATCGAAAAGCGCAACATGCCGCCCGGCCAGCACGGCCGGCTGCGCAAGGCCAAGATGGTTGGCTACGGCGTGCAGCTGCGCGAGAAGCAGAAGGTCAAGCGCATCTACGGCGTGCTGGAAGACCAGTTCCGCCGCTACTTCGAACAGGCCGAGCGCACGCGCGGCGGCATCACCGGCGAGACGCTGCTCCAGTTGCTGGAGCGCCGCCTCGACAACGCCGTCTACCGCATGGGACTCGCGACGTCGCGCGCCCAGGCGCGCCAGCTCGTTCGCCACGGCCACTTCCTGGTCAACGGCAAGCGCGTCGACATTCCGTCGTTCTCGCTCAAGTCCGGTGACACGGTGCTGGTGCGTGAAGGCAGCCGCCAGAACCCGACCATCCTGCACGCGCAGGAAGAGGTCAAGGGCCGCGGCATTCCGGAATGGATCTCGTCGGAAGGTCTCGGCGCCAAGGTGGTGTCGATGCCGACCCGCGAGCAGATCAACCTGCCCGTGCAGGAACAGCTCATCGTCGAGCTGTATTCGAAGTAACACTGGGGCATCCGGCGTCAGCCGGATTGTTCCGACAGCCGCCCGCCAGCAGCTTTTCAGGTCTGCGGCGTGGGCGGGCGGCGAGAACAAGCAGACCTGGAGGCCACGCCTGGTGGCCCGTTCGCGAAAGGAACGTGAGAGATGTGGAAAGGTTTTCAGCGCCCCAAGCGCCTTGAATTCGAACGTGAGACCCTGACCGACCGCTTCGGCCGCTTCTATGCGCAGCCGTTCGAACGCGGTTTCGGCACGACCGTTGGTAACGCGCTCCGCCGCGTGCTGCTGTCGTCGATCGAAGGCGCCGCGATCACCGCGGTCCAGATCGATGGCGTGCTGCACGAGTTCTCGCCGATCAAGGGCGTGGTCGAGGACGCGACCGACATCATCCTGAACCTCAAGCAACTGCCGCTGACCTGCCACGTCGACCACACCAAGACGCTGACGCTGCGGAAGGACAAGCCGGGCCCGGTGCGCGCGTCAGACATCGAAGCGGATGCCGACGTCGAAATCCTGGAACCGGATGCCCACATTGCCACGATCGCCGAAGGCGGCAAGCTGCACATGCAGCTGCGCGTCAAGCGCGGCCGCGGCTACGTGGCGGCCGACCGTAACTTCGATGAGGATCTCGGCATCGGCTGGATCCCGATCGACTCGACGCACTCGCCGGTCAAGAAGGTGAACTACCTGGTCGAAGGCGCCCGCATCGGCCAGACCACCGACTACGACAAGCTGACGATCGAGGTGTGGACCAATGGTTCCGTGACGCCGCGCGACGCGGTGTCGCTGTCGGCCAAGCTGGTCCGCGATCACCTGAACATCTTCGTCAACCTCGAGGATGGCGACGACGACGCGATCGAATCCGGTTCGGAACCGGCGCGGGCCGGCGTCTCGAACGAACACCTCGACAAGAGCGTCGAGGAACTCGAACTGTCCGTGCGTTCCTACAACTGCCTGAAGAACGCCAACATCCGCACCATTCGTGAGCTGGTCGGCAAGACCGAGACCGAGATGCTCAAGACCAAGAATTTCGGGCGCAAGTCGCTCAACGAGATCAAGGAGATCCTGACGTCGATGGGGCTGAGCCTCGGCATGAAGCTCGACCAGCCCGCCGCCGCAGAATAAACAGTCATGCGTCACAGAAATGCACACCGCAAGCTCGGACGGATTTCCGCGCACCGCACGGCACTGCTCCGCAATCAGGCGGAGGCGCTGCTTGCGCACGAGAAGATCGAAACCACCGTTCCGAAGGCGAAGGAACTCCGCCCCTACGTGGAGCGCCTGATCACGATCGCCAAGCGTGGCGTGAAGGCGAACGATCCGAAGGGCGCGTCGCTCTCGGCCCGCCGCCTGGTGATGCGCGACGTCCTCAACGAGACGGTCGTCACCAAGCTGTTCGATGAGCTGGCCCCGCGCTTCGCGGACCGCCCGGGTGGCTACACCCGCATCCTCAAGCTCGGTGCCCGCCGTGGCGATGCCGCCGAAATCGCGCAGATCGAACTGATCGGCAGCGAGTTCGATCCGAAGAAGGCGGAAGAAGAGAAGAAGGCGGCCGAAGCGGCCGCGGCAGCCGGCGAAGCGCCGAAGCAGACCAAGAGCCTTGGTGAGCGCCTGCGTGGCGCGGCCAAGAACATCGGCGGCGGCAAGAAGAACGACGGCGGCGGCGCCCGGAACAAGGCCAGCAAGCCGGCGCGTGGCGCCCAGAAGAAGAGCACCACCCCGCGCAAGGCCGGCGGAGCATAACCGTCGACCGTCAAGAGTCGACAGTTAAGAGTTTGAGTTGAAGTGATGGCCTCGACGGCTCCCTCCGTCGAGGCCATTGTTATTTGCGGGGCGTGGATGGGTGAGACCGAACGCATTGCGCAGGCGCTGATCGATCGCACGCTGCCCAAGGCCGAATGGACGCACGAGGCGCACTTGCGCGCCGGGCTGTGGCACGTCAACGCCCACGGCCCGTTCGACGCCCTCGACCTGCTGCGCGACCGCATCTCGGCCTACAACGAGAGCGTCGGCACGGCCAACACCGACACGTCCGGCTATCACGAGACGATCACGCGGTTCTACGTCGTGGTGATCGATCGATTCCTGTCCACGGTCGACCGCTCCAGCGATCTTGATGTCCCGGCCGGCCAGTTGATCGCGCAGTATGGCGACCGCCGGCTTCTCCTGCATCACTACTCCGAGAAGCGCCTGTTCTCCGCCGTGGCGCGGCGCGCGTGGATCGAGCCTGACCTGAGGCCGATATGACGCTGCAGGACCAGTTCGGCAACATCGACATCTACGTCTTCGATCAATTGCTGCGCGGACGCATTGCGCCGGGCATGCGCGTGCTCGATGCGGGATGCGGCGGTGGCCGCAACCTCGTCTACCTGCTGCGCGAGGGCTATGAGGTCTGCGGCAACGACGCCGACGCCCGAGCGGTGACGCAAGTGGTCGAGATGGCGGCGGCGATCGCGCCAGGTCGCACGCACGACATCCGCGTCGAAACGATCGAGGCCATGTCGTTTCCCGACGCGCACGCAGACGTCGTACTGGCAAGTGCGGTGTTGCACTTTGCCCGCGATGCGGCGCACTTCGAGGCGATGCTGCGGCAGTTGTGGCGGGTCCTGAAACCCGGTGGCGTGTTTTTCGCCAGGCTGGCCAGCACGGTCGGCATCATGGACGGCATCCGGCCGATCGGGCAGGGGCGTTACCGGCTGCCAGACGGCTCCGACCGCTTCCTGGCGGACGCGCGGCTGATCGAAGACTGGACGGCCACGCTGGGCGGATCACTGGTCGATCCGATCAAGACCACGGTGGTGCACGATCAGCGCGCGATGACGACCTGGGTGGCCAGGAAGTAGAATCCGAACGTGCCTCCAATCGATAAGCTGCTCCAGAACAACAAAGCATGGGCCGCCGACCGCGTGCAGCGCGATCCCGGATTCTTCACACGGCTTGCCGGACAACAGGCGCCTGAATTCCTGTGGATTGGCTGCTCAGACAGCCGTGTGCCGGCAAACGAGATCGTCGGTCTGGATCCCGGCGAGTTGTTCGTGCACCGCAACGTGGCCAACGTGGTCGTGCACACCGACCTCAATTGCCTGTCGGTGCTGCAGTTCGCGGTGGACGTGTTGAAGGTGAAGCACGTGATCGTCTGCGGGCACTACAACTGCGGCGGCATTCGCGCCGCGCTCGAAAAGGATTCGCACGGTCTGATCGACAACTGGCTGCGGCACGTCCAGGATGTCGCGACCAAGCACGAGGTGGAGCTGAACGCGATCCCGACGGTTGATGCGCGGGTTGACCGGCTGTGCGAGTTGAACGTGATCGAGCAGGTGCAGAACGTGGCGAGAACCACCATCCTGCAGGACGCGTGGCGCAAGGGCCACGGCGTCCAGCTGCATGGTTGGGTCTACGGTCTCAAGGACGGCATCATTACCGACCTTGCGATCAGTCAACAGTCGACCGTCGACGGTTAAGAGTTTTCAGTCAGCAGTCTTCAGTTCAGGCTTCAGTCTGATGACTGGACTGCTGACTGCTGACTCATAACTCTTCATTGCCGACTGTCGACTGGTGACTGTGCTTGTGCGTCGCGATGATCTTCGACTGCAAGTGACTCGGCACATCGTCGTAGTGCGAGTACTCCATGTGATACGAGCCGCGCCCGCCGGTCACTGATGTCAGGTGCTGCTCGTAGGTCAGCATTTCCGCCATCGGCACCTGCGCCTTGATCACGGTGGTCGAGCCGCGCGCCTCCATGCCTGAAATGCGGCCGCGACGGCCGTTGAGGTCGCCCATCAGGTCGCCGGCGTTGTCGCCGGGGGCGTAGACCTCGACGTTCATGATCGGCTCGAGCAAGGTCGGCCGCGCGCGGCTCATGCCGTCCTTGAACGCGAGCCACCCCGCGGTCTTGAAGGACAGTTCGTTCGAGTCGACGTCGTGATACGAGCCGTCGAACAGCACGACGCGGAAGTCCACCACCGGGTATCCGGCAAGGTAGCCGCGCAGCCGCGATTCCTGGATGCCCTTTTCCACCGCCGGGATGAACTGCCGCGGAATGGAGCCGCCAAAAATCTCGTCCACGAACTCGAACTCACTGCCGCGCGGCAGGGGCTCGAGTCGGATCTTGCAGTCGCCGAACTGGCCGTGGCCTCCGGTCTGCTTCTTGTGACGACCGTGCGCCTCGACGCGGGCGGTAATCGTTTCCCGGTAGGGGATGCGCGGCGGCTTGAGCAGGACCTCGACGCCAAAGCGCCGCTTCAGCTTCGCGACGGTCACCTCGATGTGCATCTGGCCCTGACCGGCCAGCAGCAATTCGTGGGTCTGCGGATCGCGATGGTACTTGATCGTCGGGTCTTCTTCCTCGAGGCGGTGCATTGCCGTGCTGATCTTGTCCTCGTCACCGCGACTCCTGGGTTCGATCGCGTGGGAGAGCACCGGCTCCGGGAACGTGATCGGCGGGAAGGTCAATCCCGCCGCCTTGTCGGCGAACGTGTCGTTGGTCTTGGTGTCCTTGAGCTTTGCGACCGCCCCAATGTCGCCGGCCTTCAACTCCGGCACGTTGGCCGGGGTCTTGCCCTGCATCACGATCAGGTGGCCGAGCCGCTCCTGCGTGCCCTGGGTAGCGTTGGTGACGGCGGCGTCCGCCTTGACGACGCCCTGGCAGACGCGAAACATCGTGATGCGCCCCGCGAACTGATCGGCGACGGTCTTGAAGACGAAGGCCGCGTACGGCGCCTTGTCATCGGCGCGCTTCGAAGTCGGCTCGCCGTTGGCGATTGCCGCGAACGGTCGTTCAGCCGGCGACGGCAGGTACTCGAGCATCGCGTTCAGTAGCGGCTGGATGCCGATGTTGCCGAGCCCTGAGGCGCAGACCACCGGGAACAGCCGCGCGCTGCGCGTTGCTGCCGCGAGTCCGAGCACCAGCTCTTCGTGCACCAGCGTGCCGGCTTCGAAGAAGTGCTCCATCAGGGTCTCATCGGCTTCGGCCACCATCTCGATCAGCAGGTCTCGGCCCGCCTTGGCCCGCCCGATCAACTCGGATGGGATCTCCCCCTCGGTCATCGCGCCGGACTCGTCACCGGCGAATGTATACGCCTTCATCGCGACCAGGTCCACGACGCCGCGGAACTGCCTGCCTTCACCGATTGGGATCTGCACGGGCACACAGCTGCGATGCAGCGACTGCCGTAACGAGTCGAGCGTGCGCTCGAGCGACGCGCGTTCGCGGTCGAGCCGATTGACGACCACAAGGCGCGGCAACTCGGCCTCCGCGGCGGCGCTCCAGGCTTTCTCGGTCTGGACTTCGACGCCGGCGACCGCGTCCACGACCACCATGGCGCCATCGGCGACGTGAATCGCCGCGCGCGCGTCGGCGAAGAAGTTGCCGAACCCTGGCGTGTCGATCAGGTTGATTTTTGTCTTATTCCACTCTGCGTAGGCGAGGCTTGCAGACAGAGTGTGCTTGCGGGTGATTTCTTCGTCGTCGTAGTCAGTGACGGTGTTACCTTCGTCGACCTTACCGAGCCGGTTGACCATTCCGGCATCGAACAGTAAGGCCGACACCAATTGGGTCTTGCCAGATCCGCCGTGACCGACTACAGCCACGTTACGGATGCTGGCGGCGTCATACACCTTCATGGGCGGTACCCTCCCGGGCACTCATCCGTGTCCGCCAACGGTGCGGTGGACCGGCAGGCCCGATAGGCGCAGCATACACCCGCCAAGGGCGTCCATTCACGGGCGTCTCAGGTAGAGCCCCTTGACCGCCTCGACGTCGCGCAGGAGTGCCGCCTGGCTCGCGAGGCGGGTGTCGGCGGTCACCGGCACCTCGCGGTAGCCGACCGGGCCCAATTCGAAGGCGTATTCCTGCCAATCCCGAAGATCGGTCATGTACATGTCCCGGCCGTTCTTCCGCAAGACGCCGAAAACCGGGCCGTAGCTCGACATCACCATAAAGGCGCGACGGCGCCGGTTGCGCACCTGCTGGTCGGACGGCACCAGCAGCACGCCGCCATCGGGTGGATCCCCGTCGCGGGCGCGGCCGGTGACGAGGCTGGTCAGCGTCGGTGTGATGTCGCTCAGGAACGCGACGCGGCTGAGATCCGTGGTGAGCTGAGCCCGCATCGCCGGCGGCACGCTGATGATCAGCGGGACCCGGACGACTTCCGGGAACAGAAACAGCTGGTGGCCCCACCGCCCGCCTTCGCCAAGTGAATCGCCATGATCGCTGGTCAACACGATGATGCTGTTGTCGAACAGGCCCTGGTTCTTGAGGTAGGCGACGAAATTCCCGAAGCAGGTGTCGACCCGGGCCAGCTGCGCGGCCGTGGGGGCATAGAACCCGGGGTAGTCTTGCGGCGCCGTCCCGCCCATCGTGTTCAGGATGTGGACGTTCATTGGCGCCAGGAACGTAAACACCGGCTGCCTGGACGTGCGCGTCCGCAGGTGCGCGCTGACGGCTTCGAAGTTCTGGCACAAGTCGGTGTTGACGCTGGCCACGAACGGATTCAGAAACGTCCGCGGAACGGCGTCATTGAGATGCGCGCGAACCGTGTGATCGTTGATCAGGAAGTCGTTTCCGGTGGCATCGATCAACCGCTCCAGGTTATTGATGTCCTTCATGATGCGCGCCCACCCTCGGGGCACGCTGCGTCCGGCCCACAGCGACGGCATCGCCTGCGCGGTGCCTCCATAGGTCGTGAACGCGTTCTTGAACACGAAACTGTCGCGGGCCCACCGCTCGATTTCAGGCGTGAAGGTGACGGCGGCGTTGTACGGCGACAGGTAGTCGCGCCTCAAACTATCGATCACGAACAGGAAGATGTTGGGCGCGGTTGCCGGCGTGTTGATCGGCATGAGCGCGTCAGGTGGCACCGATGGCGCGGTGGACCACAGCGACGCCTCGTCATCGAGCATGGTCCTGAAGAAGGCGCTGTCGATCGGCTGACGCGACACCACGAGCATCGACGCGGCCCTGGCCAGCGCATCGGTGGCGATCGCGCGCTC
>JAYQOO010000039.1:0-30143 GCA_038144855.1 Acidimicrobiia bacterium
GTATGCATGATTGGCATATCAGTTTGCAAGATTTTACCTATCCAAATAGGAAATAAGGGTCAAAAAATGCAAAGTGAAGCTTTCTGGATGCAGAAAATGCAGAAAATGGGCATCACCGGTAAGGGTGGATGCCCGAAACGCTAGGGGTATAGCCGCCTCTGGGCGCAGTTCGTGTTCGGTTGAGTATTCACGCCGTCGCGGAGCGCCGGCAGGGCGTTCTCCGCAAACAGGGCATAGCCAGCGTCGCCGGGATGGAAGCCGTCCGACGCGTAAGCCGACGCCTGATACAGCCGCGCGTCGCACATCAGGTCGACGACGAGCACGTTGCGGCTGGTCAGCGCGTTGACCCGATCGGAGATCCCGACGGCAACGCGCTGCATCAGGCTTTTTTCGACGGTGGGATTCGATGCCAGGTATGGGGCGCCGGCGAGATTGATCATGTTGAGGGCGACGATGCGCGCATTGGGGGCGCGCGCGCGGACGCGGGCGATCAGGTCCTCCAGGTCGACACCCCATTGGCGCACCTGCGCGTCGACATAACCGTTGACGTCGCTGCCGCCGCGTCCGGCCCGCGCCGCCTGCGCGATCACGTTGGCGTCGTTACCGCCGGCGAAGATCGTCATGTGCGTCGTCTCGGTCGGCACGAATGGCGCCTGGCGGTCGATGAAGTTACCGGCCAGGTCATCGATCGGGCGCCCGATCTCGCGCGCCAGGTCAAAGATGGCGCGGCTCAAGACGGCGCCCGGAATGCTCAGGTTGCGAAACTCGGTCGTCCGGCCAGTGTCGCGCAGGCTGCGACGCAGCCGCTGCACGTAGCCGGCCCCGTCCGGGCAGTCGGTGAACGGGAAACACGGTGATGAACTGCCGAACCCGATTCCGTCGCTGGCGCCGATGGCCGTGTAAAAAATGGGCCCACTGGACGGCGTCGGTGACGGCTGGGTCGGGGTGTCGGTGAGCTTGCTGCAGGCGATTCCCGAGCCAAACAGCGCCAGCAGCGCGGCAATAAGAGGTCGTTTCATATCCAGTAAGATCCCGGCCCAATCCTGTGCAAGAATTGCGCCCCGACACATGACCAACCCTGCTCGTCCGTGGACTCGATTCTACCCGCCGGGGACCCCGGAGGACCTGGGTCCTTTGAAGTATCCACACATGCCGGCGGCGATTCGTGACGCCTCGGCGACGTACGCGGGAAAGGCCGCCTTCACGCTGGGGCTGCCGAATGGATCGCAGGGGAGCATCACGTTCGAAGAGGCGGACCGGCTCTCCGATCAATTCGCTGTCTATCTGCGCGAGGTCGCGGGCTTCAAGCCTGGCGACCGCGTGGCGATCCAGATGCCCAATTGCCTGGCCTATCCGGTCGCGGTGTTTGGCACGCTCAAGGCCGGTCTGGTGATGGCCAACACCAATCCGCTCTACACGACCGCGGAAATGGTGCACCAGTTCACCGACAGCGGCGCGACCGGCCTGGTGGTCATCGACCTGTTTGCGGCAAAGGTCGCGGAAGTGCTGCCGAAGACATCGATCAAGACCGTTGTGGTGGTCACGATTTCGGATTTGTTGCCGCCGTTGAAGAAATTCGTGATTCACGCGGTGCAGAAATACGTGAAGAAGATGATCCCGCCGATCACCTTCCCCCACACCACGTTTGCGCGCGCGTTGCAGGCCGGTGCGGATCGGATCGCCGCCGGCGCCGACCCCACGCTCTACGCGCAGGCGCTCGACCACAGCAGCGTTGCGGCGCTGCAGTACACCGGCGGCACGACCGGTGTCGCGAAAGGCGCCACGCTCACGCACGGCAATCTCGTCGCCAACACGATCCAGGGCCTCGAGATGTGGCGCCCGTTCCTTCGCTTCGGCGACGAAATCATGCTGACGGCGTTGCCGCTGTACCACATCTTCGCGTTCACGGCGAACCTGATGATCTTCTATCTCGCCGGCGGACGGAACGTGCTCGTGCCGAGTCCGCGTCCGCTCTCGAACCTGAAGACGGTGATGCTGAACGAACCGATCACCTGGTTCACCGGCGTCAACACGCTCTTCGCCGGATTGATGCACGAGGCGTGGTTCGCGGCACGAACCAACTGGACGCTGCGCGGATCGGTCGCCGGCGGCATGGCGCTCGTGCCCGTGATCGGCGAGCGTTGGGAAGCGATGACCAAGACGCCGATCTACCAGGGCTACGGGCTGACCGAGACGTCGCCGGTCGCCACGCTGAACCCGTTCCAGCGCCCGAAGCGCGAAGCGATCGGCGTGCCGATTCCCGGCACCGACGTGCGCCTGGTCGACAGCGAAGGCCGCGACGTGCCGCATGGCGAACCTGGTGAGCTGTGGGTGAAGGGCCCGCAGGTGATGCAGGGCTACTGGCAGCGGCCCGACGAAACCGCGCGGGTGCTGCGCGACGGCTGGCTCGCCACCGGCGACATGGCGAAGATGGATGACGACCACTACATCCAGATCGTCGATCGCAAGAAGGACATGATCCTGGTCAGCGGCTTCAACGTCTACCCGAACGAAGTCGAAGCCGTGGTCGCCACGCATCCTGGAGTTGCCGACACGGCGGTCGTCGGCGTGCCCGACGATGAATGCGGTGAAATCGTCGTCGCGTTTGTGTCGAAGAAGGACGAGACCGTCACCGAAGACGCCATTCGCCAGCACTGCAAGCAATCCCTGACCGGCTACAAGGTCCCGCGGATGGTGGTGTTCAAGCAGGATCTGCCCAAGTCGAACGTCGGCAAAGTGCTGCGCAAGGATCTAAAGGGGGAGGCCGAAGCAGCCTATCTGTCGAGGAAGGCCGAAGTCTCGAAGCGGTAACCTCGCCACGTGGATAACCTCTGTCATTCGCTGATCGGCATGGCGCTCAGCCGGGCCGGCCTCAACCGGCGGACCGCGCTGGCCACGAGCACGCTGGTCATTGCCAACAACCTGCCTGACGTGGACGTCGCCGTCTTTGCGACCAACACGCTCGCGATGTCGTTTCGCCGCGGCTGGACGCATGGCGTCCTTGCGCAACTCACCCTGCCGTTCCTCCTGACCGGCGCGATGGTGCTGTACGATCGCTACCGGAAGAAGCTTGCAGGCCAACAGGCCGACGGGCGGACCGGCCACGATGTCGTAAGACCTGGGCAAATCCTTCTGCTGTCGTTCATTGGCGTCTACCTGCACGTGTTCATGGACCTCATGAACAGCTATGGCGTGCGGTTGCTGATGCCGTTCTCCGAGCGCTGGTTCTACGGCGATGCGCTGTACATCGTCGATCCCTGGCTGTATCTCACGCTGGGGCTGGGATGGTGGCTCGCCAAGGCCCACGCTCGGCCGGCGAAGATCGGCGTGACGGTGGCGGCGCTCTACGTGCTGGCGATGCTCGGTTCCAACCTGGTCGCGCGGGCCGAGGTGGCGAGTGGCCTTGCGCGGGCCGGCCGTCCTGCCGACACACGCTTCATGGTGACCCCGGTCGTGGTCAATCCATTCAGGCGTGAAGTGGTGGTCGACATGGGGGATCGTTACGAGAAGGGCAACCTCTGGTTCGATCCGTTACCGCATTTCCGGCCGGCGGGTTTCGGCATGGAGACGTTGCTGGCCTCGCCTGATCTGCAGCCGTTTCTCCAACGGCCGCGCGCGCAGGCGTTCTTGCGCTGGTCGCGGTTTCCGTTTGTGCAGGCCGACCCCGCCGGCGCGGTGTGGCTCAACGACTATCGCTACGCCAATGCCGGCCCGTATGGTTGGTCGGCCGTGAATCTGGGCGCTTCGGTAAGATAGAACCATGCGAGTTGCCGCCCTGCTGCTGGCCGTGACGCTGGCCCTGCCGTCCTCCGTGTCCGCGTGGGGATTTGACGCGCACAAATTCATCGCCGAGAAGATGATCGCGCTGCTCCCGCCGGAGCTGAAGCCGCTGTTCGAAGCGCGCAAGGCCTTCGTCATCGAGCGTGCGATCGATCCGGATCTGTGGCGAAACGTCGGCTGGGAGCAGGAGCCGCCGAACCATTTCCTCGACATGGACTACGAGCCGTTCGGTCCGTATCCGTTCGCGGCGCTGCCGCGCGACTACTCGGCCGCCGTCCAGAAGTTCGGCAAAGACGTGGTCGAGACGCAGGGGCTGTTGCCGTGGCGCACGGCGGAGTTTTACGGCCGGCTGCAGCGCGAGTTCGAGTCGCTGAAGCGGCAGAACCCTCCGGGCTACGCGCTCGACAACATCGTGCTCTACGCCGCCGTCATGACGCACTACATCAGTGACGGCCACGTGCCGCTGCATTCGATCGTCAATTACGACGGACAGTTGACCGACCAGCGCGGCGTGCACACGCGGTGGGAATCCGAGTTGTTCGATCGCAGCCGCAACCGGCTCACCATTGCGCCCACGGCGATGCCACCCGTCACCGCGCCAACGGATTTCATGTTCGAGACGCTGCTGGCCAGCAATCGCGACGCGGCCGGCGTGCTTGCCGCCGACAAGGCCGCCGCCGCGGGCCGCGAGTTCTATGACGATGCGTATTTCGAGGCGTTCGGGAAGGCGACCTTGCCCACGCTCGAGCGTCGTTTGAATACCGCGATCTCGGCGGTGGCGGCGTCGATCACCGGGGCCTGGGAACAGGCCGGACGCCCGAAGGTGCCGACCGAGATGCCGCGAACTCCGCGGCCGATTCGCCGTCCAAAGTAATGACCCTTCGCCGTTGGCTGAGCGTCATTCCCTAGCGTGATGGACGTGTTTCTGGTGCCGGTCGGCCGCGACCGGTATGAGTGCTACTTCGAGGCGGCTGACGACGATGAGGTGGAGGCGCCTGCAGGGCAGGGCTTCTTCGCACGGCTCAAGTGGCGATTCGACGAACAGCTGCGGGAAGCGGAGCGCGCGCGGCACCAGAAGTCCATTGAAGAGCCAGCCGGTATTCTCGGACGCTGGCAGAAGCGCAGCCTCCGGTGGATGGCGGAGCGCATTGCCGAACAACGACTGCTGTGGCAGTTACGCAAGGTCGAGGCGGCGACGCTCCACATTTCCGACGATCTGCCGGCCGATCGCGCCAACGCCATCATGCGCGACTCCATGCGTCGTGACGCAGATCGTCATCGCAACCGGATGATTCCGCACACCTTGATCCTGATCGCTTCTGGGCTGGTGGCGATCGTGCCGGGCCCGAACCTGCTGGCGTATCTGTTCACCTTTACGGCGGTGGGGCATTTCCTCTCGTGGCGCGGCGCCTCACACGCGCTGCATAAGGTGGCCTGGACGATGTTGCCGCGGGCGGAGCTGACCGATATGCATCGCGCGTTTGCGCTGGCCCCGGACGCCCGCCACGCAGCGATCCTCGACGCGGCCGAGCGCCTGCACATGCCCAAGATGGCGCGCTTCGTCGAGCAGCTCTCGGCGGAGTTGTAACGGGGACTGACTTCACGCCCCCCGCTTGGGCTGACGTTTCTGCGTACGGCGATGGAACGGTCCCGGTGATATTCTCGACCTTGTGACACTCGGCGAGCTGGCACGTCGCCTTGAATGCACGGTCGAGGGCGATGCCGCCATCGAGATTCGCCGCGTGGCGAAGATCGAAGAGGCGGGTCCCGGCGACCTGACATTCCTGGCCAATCCGAAGTACGCATCGAAGCTCGCCGAGACGCGGGCCAGTGCGGTGATCATGAGTCCCGGCCCGCTGCAGGCGCCGTGCGCGGTGCTGCGGAGCCCGTCTCCGTACCTGACCTTTGCCCGCGCGGCACAGGCGCTGTCGCCGGTGGCCGCGCCGCCCCCTGGAATCCATCCGCAGGCCGTCGTCGCCGCCGATGCCTCGGTTGACGCGACCGCGACCGTGGGGCCGTATGCGGTGATCGGCTCGGGCACGACCATTGGCGCCCGTACCATCGTCCATCCCCATGTGGTGATCGGCGACGGGACGATGATCGGCGCAGACTGCATCCTCTATCCGCACGTCTCAATTCGCGAGCGGTGCCTGATCGGCGATCGCGTGATCGTCCAGAACGGCGCGGTGATCGGCAGCGAAGGCTACGGCTTCGCGCCCCGTCCGGACGGCACGCACGAGAAGATTCCGCAGACCGGCCCGGTGGTCATTGAAGACGACGTTGAGATCGGCGCCAACACCACGATCGATCGTCCGGCCGTGGGCGAGACGCGCATCATGTCCGGCACGAAGATCGACAACCTGGTGCAGATCGCGCACGGCGTGCTGGTCGGCCGCAATACGCTGCTGGCTGCGCAGGTCGGGATTGCCGGCAGTACCGTCGTCGGCGAATCGGTCATGATGGGCGGGCAGGTTGGCGTGTCGGGTCATTTGACGATCGGCGATCGCGTGAAGCTCGCCGCCAAGACCGGGGTGACGGGGCCGATTGATGCCGATGCCTACATGTCGGGGTATCCGATGATGGACACGCAGGAATGGCGACGCTCACACGTGGTCGTTCGCAAGCTGCCGGAGATGCGCAAGCAACTGCTGGCGCTCGAAGAGCGGATGAAGAAGATCGAAGAGAAGGCCTAGCTTCAAGGGTTCAAGGATCCGGATGAAAAAGTTCTCGGTGCTCGTTCTTGTCTTGGCAGCGGCGGTCGTCACCTTGCTGTACGTGCCGCTGCAGGCGGCCGTGCGTCCCCCGAAGCTGCAATACCAGCGGCTGGTGCTGCCCAACGGCATGGTCGTGATCCTGCACCAGGACAAGTCGACGCCGATTGTGCACGTCGAGCTCTGGTACCACGTCGGCTCGAAGAACGAGAAGCCCGGCCGCACCGGGTTTGCGCACTTCTTCGAGCACATGATGTTCAAGGGCTCGCGCAACGTCGAACCCGAGCAGCACACCTCGATCATTGCCTCGGTCGGCGGCCAGGCCAATGCCTACACCAATGAAGACACCACGGTGTTCTGGCAGACGATCCCGGCCCAATACCTGCCGCTGATCATGTGGATGGAAGCCGACCGGATGGCTTCGCTGCGCATCGACGAGAAGACCTTCGTCACCGAACGCGAAGTGGTCAAGGAAGAGCGGCGGATGCGGATCGAGAATCCGCCCTACGGCCTGCTGAATGAACTGATCACCGCGAACGCGTTCGACGTCCACCCCTACAAGCACCCCGTGATCGGCAGCATGAACGACCTGAACGCGGCGACGATCGACGACGTGCGCGATTTCTACAAGACCTACTACGTGCCCGAGAACGCCACGATGATGGTCGTCGGCGATTTCGACGTGGATACGGTCACCAGCCTGGTCAACCAGTACTTCGGCCGGGTCCCGAAGGCCGCCAACCCGGTCCCGCGCGATATTCCCCAGGAGCCGAAACACACCAAGGAAAGGCGCGTGACGGTGGAGCAGCCGTGGCCGCTGCCCGCGGTGGTGGTCACCTACCAGGTGCCGTATAACGGCCATCCTGACTCCTATCCGATGTTCGTGATGTCGAAGACGCTGTCTGACGGGCAGACGTCGCGCATCTACAGGAAGCTGGTTTACGAGACCGGACTGGCGCTGACGGCGTTTGGCAGCAGCAGCTTCCTCGAGCAGCCCGGCATCTTCTCCGGCGTCGCGCTGGTGAATCCGGGCAAGTCGGCCGACGAAGTCGAAAAGTCGCTGATTGCCGAGTTCGATCGCCTGAAGACGCAGGGCATTACCGAACGCGAGTTGCAGCGCGCCAAGAACCAGTTCGCGCGCGACTACATCGTCAGCCGCCTGTCGATCAAGGAGAAGGCCTCGCAGCTGGGGCACGCCGAAGTGATCCAGAAGGACATGGCGTCGGCCGACGGCGAATTCGATACCTTCATGAAGGTGTCGCTCGAAGACGTCAAGCGGGTGGCGCAGAAGTACTTCGTGCCTGAGGGGCGCATGGTGATGCGGGTCAATCCGCGCGGGGGAGTGGAGTAGTGAGACTCAAAGCGGCACTGACCCTGGGATTGTTCGGCACGCTGACGGCGATCGTCGCCGCGCAGGTCACCGGCGGGCAGGGCTGGCCCCGCGACAATCCGCCGCGCCCGCTTGCGGCGCGCCCGGTGACGTTTCCCTCTTACGAAATCCGCAAGCTGTCCAACGGCATGCAGGTCGTGCTGGTCAGCCAGAACGAACAGCCGGCGATCAGCGTCCGGTTGATCATTCGTGCCGGCGCCGCGCAGGATCCCAAGGGCAAGAACGGCCTGGCGATGATGACCGCGACGTTACTCGACCAGGGCGCCGGTGCGCGCAACGCCGAACAGATCGCCGATGAAATCGATTTCATCGGTGGCGTCCTCGGCACTGGCGCCGGCACCGACCTGAGCTTCGTCAACGCCGTGGTCATGAACGACGGTTATGAGACCGCGCTCGGGCTGATGTCGGACATCTTGATGCGGCCGACCTTCGCGCAGGACGAGATCGAACGTCAGCGCAGCCAGGCGCTGTCGGCACTCAAGGTGTCGGCGGAGGATCCCGAGTCGGTCGCCGACCGGGTGATCGACCGGCTGATCTATGGCTTCCATCCCTACGGCATGCCCGGGTCCGGCACGCCGGAGTCGCTCGCCGGTTTGACGCGCGCTGACTTCGTCGATTTCCACAAACGCTACTTTGTGCCGAATAACGCCCTGATCGCGGTAGTGGGAGACATCAATCCGAACGAGGCCATCGCCGGCCTCGAGAAGTATTTCGGTGCCTGGAAGCCCGCGGACATCCCGCCGACGGCGGTCACCGATCCGCCCGACGCGACGCGGCGGGTGATCGTGATCGACAAGAAGGATGCGGTGCAGACCGAGATCCGCGTCGGCCACATCGCCATTCCGCGCAAGCACGCCGATTACGAAGCCGTCGACCAGGCCGTCAAGATCCTCGGCGGCGAAGGGGCCAACCGGCTGCAGCAGGTGCTGCGGTCGCAGAAGCAGCTCACCTACGGCGCCTCGGCCGATCTCGACACCTACAAGCTGGCTGGTGCGGTCATTGCCGAGACCGACACGCAGACGCGGAGCACGGCTGAAGCGTTGCGCGTTGTCGTTGATGAGTTCACCCGGTTGCAGCGCGAGCGCGTCGGCGACGGCGAGCTCGAGGGCGCGCAGGACTACATGGTTGGACACTTCCCGCTGACGATCGAGGTGCCGGACCAGATCGCCACGCAGGTCTTGAATCAGTTGTTTTACGAATTGCCGGTCGAGGACCTGCCGCGGTTCCGCGAGAAGATCGTGCGGGTCACGCCGGACGAGATCCAGCGCGTGGCACGGTGGTTCATCCGCCCGTCGCAGCTGTCGATCGTCCTGGTCGGCGACGCCGACAAGTTTGTCGGCGACTTGAAGGGCGTGGGCTTCGGCACGTTCGAGCGCATCCCGATCGAACGCGTCGACCTGATGTCGGTCGACCTGATGAAGCGCAGCGGGGCACCGCAGTAAGGGTGAGCCGGCTGCTGCTGTCGTGCGGCGAGGCGTCCGGCGACCTGTACGCGGGCGCGCTCGTCGAGGCGCTGCGGCGCCGTGACCCCACGATCGATGTGTTCGGCCTTGGCGGCGAACGCTTTGCCGCGGCCGGCGGCCGCCTGATCGAGGACTTCCACGGTCTCTCGGTGACCGGTCTCACCGAAGCGCTCAGCGTGATCCCGCGTTCGTTCCGGACGATGAAGCGGCTCGAGCGGGCGGCGCGCGAGCAGCGGCCTGACGCGCTGGTCGTCATTGACTATCCGGATTTCAACTTCCGCCTGATGAGCCGCGTGAAGCGGCTCGGCATTCCCGTCATCTATTACATCAGCCCGCAGTTGTGGGCATGGCGCAGCGGCCGCATCCGGCAGATGAAGCGCCACGTCGACTGCGTGCTGCCGATCTTCCCCTTCGAGCCGGTGATCTATCAGCGCGAAGGCATGGACGTGCGGTTTGTCGGCCACCCGCTGATCGACCTGGCCAAGCCCGCGCTCAGCCGCGAGGCGTTTCTTGCCAAGCTGCGGCTCGACCCGTCGAAGCCGGTGATGGCGCTGCTGCCTGGCAGCCGCACCAACGAATTGACGCGGCTGGCGCCGGTCATGGCTCAGGCGGTGCCGTCCATTGCCGCGCAGGTGTCCGGCGTGCAGTTCATCGTGGCGCGCGCGCCGAACCTGGCCGACGGCCTGTTTGAACCGTTCGGGATAGCCTCGGTGCCGATCCGGATTGTCGACACCCAGACCGACGACGTCTTGAATGCCAGCGACGCGGTGATCACCGCGTCGGGGACGGCGACCGTGCAGACCTCGCTCTATGCCAAGCCCATGGTGGTGCTCTACCAGCTCTCGCCGATGACCTACCGGCTTGGTATCCGTCTCGCGAAAGTCGACATGTACGCCATGGTCAACCTGATCGCGGGCCGCCGTATCGTGGTGGAGCTGATTCAGGATGCGTGCACGCCAGAGGCGGTGGCGCGAGAAGGCGTTCGTCTGTTGAGCGACCGGCCGTATCGCGACGCGATGGCTGCCGCGCTCGAAGACGTCCGCCGCCAGCTCGGCGGTCCAGGCGCGAGCGATCGGGCCGCGGCCGCGGTGCTCGATGTCATACACTCCAAGCATGCGTCGTAACGCGTGCCTCGGATTGCTGCTGCTGGTTTTTGCCACGTCGATTGACGCGACCACGATCGCGCCGCTCACCTTCGAGCAACTCGTGACGCAGTCTGCTGCGGTCGTCTACGGACGTGTGACCGAGGTTCGCGCGCAGTGGGCGGCAGACCGGCGCTTCATCGAAAGCATTGTCTCGATCGAGGTGATGAAGGGGTTGAAGGGCAGCGCGCACGACACGGTGCAGTTCAGCGTTCCTGGTGGGCAGGTGGGCCGCTACCGCAACATCATCCCCGGTGCACCGGTGTTCGCCGAGGGTGATGTCGCCGTGGTGTTTCTCACCGCGCACGGCGCACGGATGCCGGTCACTACGGGCCTGACCCAGGGCGTGTTCCGCGTGCATCGTGACGCCCGAACGGGCGAGATGCTGGTGATGCCGCCGGCGCTTGGCACCGGCCGCATTGTTCGCGGCGACGTGGCGCGCAAGCCGGCGCCGCTGCCGGACTTCGAGGCCAGCGTGCGCGCGATTGCGAGCCCGAGATGATGCGCCTGATCGCCATGACCGCGGTTGTGCTGATGACTGCCGGTGCGGCCTCGTCGTCTGCGTATCTCAAGCTCGGCGCGGCCGTGAACGGCCGGGTGGTCGACGCCACGTGGAAGCAGCAGCCGATCGGGCTGTTCATTTCCGACAGCGGCAGCAACGGCGTGTCGGCCACCGACGTGCGAGGCGCTGTGGAACGCGCCGCGGCCACCTGGTCAGCGGTCGAAGGCGCCAACGTGCGGTTTGCCTACCAGGGGATGACCAGCGCACCGCCCCAAGGCACCGACGGGAAGAACACGATCGGGTTCCTCGAACGGCCGGACCTTGATCGCGTGCTCGGCGCGACCAGCTTCATGGTGGACGCCACTACCGGTGAGATCTACGAAGCGGACATCTTCTTCAATGCGAGCTTTGTCTTTTCGGTGTCGCCGGGCGGCCAGAGTGGCCGGATCGATCTCGAGTCACTGGCGCTTCACGAGTTGGGACACCTGCTCGGGCTTGGGCATTCAGCGATTGGCGAGACCGAACGCATCAGCAACGGCGGCCGCAGGGTGAGCGGCAGCGGCGCCGTGATGTTCCCGATCGCGATGACGGCCGGGGCCATTTCTGAACGCGTCCTCGAAGCGGACGACAAAGCCGGCCTGCTCGACCTGTATCCAACCGGCGCGGTGGTGTCTGACACCGGCGGCATTGTCGGCCGCGTGACGAAGAGCGGCCGGGGGGTGCGCGGCGCGCACATCGTGGCGTTCAATCCTGAAATACACATCATGATTGGCAGCTTCACGCTGACCGAGAGCGGTGAGTTCGTGATTGGCCGCCTGCCGCCGGGGCCGTACATCCTCAGGGTGGAACCGCTCGACGACGCCGAGCCTGACAATTTCTTCCCGGCGGCCGTCGATACCGACTTTCGCGTCACCTATGCGCCTCGCATGGTCGTGGCGCCGCGTGGCGGATCGTCGATGCCGATTGAAATTCAGGTGCTGCCCAAGTGAAAAGGGTGCGAGGAGTGCGAAGGGGGCGAGGGGCGCGAGGGGTGCGGAAGGGCGCCATTGTGATCCTCGCAATGCTCCTGCTCCCTGCATCCGCCTTTGCGCAGAACGGGCCCGGGTTGCGGCGCGGACACGTCACCTTCGGAGCCGGCGTTCTGCAGTCTGGTGGTTACGACATCGGTGATGCCACGGCGCAGTTGCGCGGCAACGGGCCGGGGACGTTGCCTACGCCGTTCACGCTCTTTCAAGCGAAGTCGCGTTTGACTGCTGTCACGGCGCCGATGATTCATGTCGGCATCGCGCTGTCGCGCACGCTGGCATTCGAGACTGCGGCGAGCTACGGCCGGCCCCGCCTCGGTGTGTCGATTACTGGCGATCCGGAGGCGACCGCGCAAGAGCTGCCGGGCGAAACGGTCGAACAGTATTTGTTCGAAGCGGGGCTGACATGGCAGTTGCCGGTCCGCACCGGGCGGCGCGTCGCGCCGTTTGTGGCCGCCGGCGGCGGCTATCTCCGGCAGCTGCACGAAGATCGCACGCTCGTGGAGACCGGGCAGGTGTATCACGCGGGCATTGGCGCGAGGTACTGGCTGCGTGGCGGCGGCAAGTCGTCGAAAGCCTTCGGCCTGCGGGGCGATCTGCGTGTGAACCTGCGTCGCCACGGCATTGATTTTGAGAACACCATGCGCGCCTATCCGTCGGCCGCACTCTTCGCCTTCATTGGACTCTAACCGGATCGCACTCGCCGGCGTCTCCGTGCAGCGCGGCTCCACCGCGGTGCTGCGCAACGTGTCGATGACGGTCGCCGCCGGCGAAACGGTCGCGTTGCTGGGGCGCAGCGGATCCGGCAAGACCACGTTGCTGCGGCTGATCAACCGGCTCCTCGAACCCAGCGGCGGACAGGTGAGTGTCGATGGGCGATCGACGGCTGCGTGGGATCCGATCGCCCTTCGGCGCCAGATCGGATACGTGATTCAGGACGCCGGCTTGTTTCCCCACATGACGGTTGCCGGCAATGTGTCAGTGGTGCCGCGGCTGCTCGGCTGGAGCGAGGATCGCGTATCGGCGCGCGTTGACGAACTGCTGGACCTGGTGGGGCTGGATCGCGCGACGTATCGACACCGGTGGCCCGACGAACTGTCCGGAGGCCAGCGCCAGCGTGTCGGACTCGCGCGAGCCCTGGCGGCGGATCCACCGGTGCTGTTGATGGACGAGCCCTTCGGCGCCCTGGACTCCATGACCAAGTCGGAATTGCATGCCGAGTTCCGGCGGATGCAGGCGGCACGGCCGCGTGCGGTCGTGTTGGTCACGCACGACATTGCCGAAGCGGCGGCGCTGGCGGATCGCAGTGCGGTCTTGCACGATGGCGAGATCATTGCGTGCGATGTGCCGCAGGCCGTGCTGACGTCATCCGATCCGCGCCTGGCGGCGCTCGTGGCGGCAGGCGCGAGATGAGCGGGCTGCTCAGCTTCATCGTGTCCCACCGGGCGGAGTTTCTTGCCAGGCTGGGGGAGCACGTCGTATTGGTGTTGGCCTCGACGGCGGTTGCCGCCGCGATTGGCGTGCCGCTCGGGGTCCTTGCGGCACGACGCCCGGGCATCGCCAAGCCGATCGTGGCGCTGGCCAACCTGGCGCAGACCATTCCCAGCCTCGCGCTGTTTGGCTTTCTGATCCCTCTGCCGCTGGTTGGCGGGATCGGCACCCGCACGGCACTGGTCGCGCTCACCGTCTATGCCGTCCTTCCCATCCTGCGCGGCACGATCACGGGGATACAGGGCGTCCCGGCGCCGGTGACCGAGTGCGCGGTGGCGATGGGGCTGACGCCATCGCAGGTGCTGCGACACGTGGAGTGGCCGCTGGCCCTGCCGTCGATCGTCTCAGGTCTACGCGTGGCGGTCGTGATTGGCGTGGGCACCGCCACGATCGCATCCGCCATCGGCGCCGGCGGGCTCGGCGACTACATCTTCCGCGGGTTGGCGATGGTCGATTCGACGGTGATCCTCGCCGGAGCGCTTCCTGCCGCCGTCCTCGCGTTGCTGTGCGACGGCGCGCTCGCCCTGGCCGGCCGTCTTGCCGATCCGCGGCGACGTTCGCGGCGCTCGGCGGTCGGGCTCGTCTCGTCGATCCTGGTCATTGCGGCCGTTGCGTTCCTGGCCGCTGGGCAGGCAAGCCGGAGCGATGTCATCGTCGGATCCAAGAACTTTACCGAGCAGATCGTGCTCGGCGAACTGCTCGCGCAGGTGATGGAGCGCGAGGGGTTGAGTGTCGAGCGCCGCTTCAATCTTGGCGGAACGGCCATTGCGCACCAGGCGCTGCTGAGTGGCGGCATCGACGCCTATGTTGAGTATTCGGGGACGTCGCTGACGGCGATCTTTGATCAACCCGCATCGACGGACGCCGGCGCGGTGTTCGCGACCGTGCGTGATCGCTATGCGGCGCTGGGTGTGGCCGCCATGCCGCGACTTGGCTACGACAACACCTTTGCGATCCTGGTGCGGACCGACGACGCCCGGCGGCTCGGGATGCGGACGATCGGCGATCTAGCCAGGTTTCCCGGTGCGCGTGCCGGCTTCGGTTATGAGTTCCTCGAGCGCCCAGACGGATTCGCGGGCTTGTCAGCGGCATACGGGCTTGGGTTCAGCAGCCCGCCCAAGACGATGGACCTGAATCTGATCTACCGCGCGGTGGCCGCCGGCGAGATCGATGTGACCGCGGGCGACATGACCAGCGGCCAGGTCGAGGCGCTCCAACTGACGGTCCTCGATGATGACCGGCACTATTTTCCGGCCTACGAGGCCGTTCCGCTGGTGCGCTCAGCAGTGCTGCTGCGCTACCCGCAGCTCTCCTCGGCCTTGCGGCGCCTCGAGGGCGCGATTTCCGACGCGGAGATGCGCCGGATGAACCACGCGGTGGACGCCCTTGGTCAGGATCCCCGGCAGGTCGTCCGCACGTTCCTTGATACAATTGGCAGGTTGTAAGCCACCAATTCGGCACCAACTACACACAGATAGAAGCGCCACATGTCCAGCCTTGATAGCTTCAAAACCCGCACATCATTGACCGTTGGCGGCGACACCGTCAGCATCTACAGCCTGCCCGCCCTCGAACGGGAATTCCCGGGCGTGGCGAGGTTGCCTTACTCGCTCAAGATCCTGCTCGAGAACCTGCTGCGCCGCGAAGACAACGCGTTCGTGAAGACGGCGGATATTCGCGCGCTGGCCTCGTGGGATCCCAAGACCATCGGCGAAAAGGAAATGTCCTTCATGCCGGCGCGAGTCCTGCTCCAGGACTTCACCGGCGTGCCCTGCGTGGTCGACCTGGCCGCGATGCGGGACGGCATCAAGGACCTGGGCGGCGATCCGCAGAAGGTCAACCCGCTGCAGCCCGTCGAGCTGGTCATCGATCACTCGGTGCAGGTGGATCACTTCGCGATGCCGAACGCGCTCGAGCTGAACGCGGATCTCGAGTATCACCGCAACCGTGAACGCTACGTGTTCCTCCGCTGGGGACAAACGGCGTTCAACAACTTCCGCGTCGTTCCGCCCGAGACCGGCATCGTCCACCAGGTCAACATCGAATACCTCGCTCGCGTCGTCTGCAATGACGGCGGCGTGGCGTATCCCGACACCGTGTTCGGCACCGACTCGCACACGACGATGGTCAACGGCCTTGGCGTGGTGGGCTGGGGCGTTGGCGGCATTGAGGCAGAGGCCGCGATGCTGGGGCAACCCAGCTCGATGCTGATTCCGCCGGTGCTTGGCTATCGCCTCAAAGGCAAGCTGCCCGAAGGCGCGACGGCGACCGACCTGGTGCTGACGATCACCGAAGCGATCCGCAAGAAGGGCGTCGTCGGCAAGTTCGTCGAGTTCTTCGGACCGGGCCTCGCCAACCTGACCATTGCCGATCGCGTCACGCTCGGCAACATGTGCCCCGAGTACGGATCGACCGTGGCGATCTTCCCGATTGACGCCATGACGCTCGACTACCTGAAGCTCACCGGACGCGACGAGAAGCAGATCGCGCTGGTCGAGGCCTACGCCAAGGCGCAAGGCATCTTCAGCACGCCCGACTCGCCGGAAGCGACCTACAGCGAGACGATCGAACTCGATCTGTCGACGGTGGTGCCGAGCCTTGCCGGCCCGCGTCGTCCGCAGGATCGCGTGTCGTTGTCGAACGCCAAGCCGTCGTTTGCGACCGCGCTCGAAGAGTTGAAGAAAGGCGTGAAGGCGGTTGGTGGTGGCACCGCGGTGGCGACCCAGACGCAGCTCGAACACGGTTCGGTGGTGATTGCGGCCATCACGAGCTGCACCAATACCTCGAACCCGAGCGTGATGATCGGCGCCGGTCTGGTTGCGAAGAAGGCAGTGGAGAAGGGCCTGACCCGCAAGCCATGGGTCAAGACCAGCCTCGCGCCCGGTTCGAAAGTGGTGACCGACTACTTGAAGAAGTCCGGTCTCGATACCTATCTCGACCAGGTGGGTTTCAACCTCGTTGGCTACGGCTGCACGACCTGCATCGGTAACAGCGGCCCGTTGCCGGACGAGATTTCAGCCGAGATCAACGAGCGCGGCCTGGTGGTCGCGTCCGTGCTGAGCGGCAACCGCAACTTCGAAGGCCGCATTCAGCAGGATGTGCGCGCCAACTACCTGGCGTCACCGCCCCTCGTGGTGGCCTACGCGCTCGCCGGGTCGATGAACATCGATATCAGCAGCGAGCCGCTCGGCACCGGCAAAGACGGCAAGCCGGTCTACCTGAAGGACGTGTGGCCGACCGAGCAGGAAATTCAGGCCGCCATGCTGCACTCGGTGACGTCGGATGCTTTCCGTCGCCAGTACTCGAGCGTGTTCGAAGGGGATGCGCGCTGGCAGAAGCTGCCGGTGCCGACCGGCGACAACTTCAACTGGGAGGGCGACTCGACCTATGTCCGCAAGCCGCCATTCCTTGAAGGCTTGTCGATGACGCCGGCGCCGCTCAAAGACCTTCGCGATGCGCGCGCGCTGGCCGTGCTCGGCGACAGCATCACCACTGACCACATTTCGCCCGCCGGCAACATCAAGGCGAACAGCCCGGCCGGCAAGTACCTCGTGGCCAACGGCGTCGATCCGAAGGATTTCAACTCCTACGGCGCGCGCCGCGGCAACCACGAAGTGATGATGCGCGGCACGTTCGCCAACACGCGCATCAAGAACCTGATGGTGCCGGGCATTGAAGGCGGCGTGACCGCGTATCTGCCGGGTGGCGAGGTGATGCCGATCTATGACGCGGCGATGAAGTACCAGGCGGCCGGTGTGCCACTGGTCGTGATTGCCGGCAAGGAATACGGATCGGGATCCTCACGCGACTGGGCGGCGAAGGGCACCATGCTGCTCGGCGTGAAGGCAGTCATTGCCGAAAGCTACGAGCGCATTCACCGCAGCAATCTCGTGAACATGGGTGTGTTGCCGCTGCAGTTCAAGGCCGGCGAAAACGCCTCGACCCACGGGCTGACCGGGCGCGAAACGTTCTCCCTGGTTGGCGCCGGTGCGGCGCTGAAGCCGCGTTCTGAGATCACGGTGAACGCCGTGGCCGAGGACGGCTCGACGAAGTCGTTCACGGTGATGGCGCGCATCGATACGCCGGAAGAGATCGTGGCGTTCTCGCACGGCGGCATCCTGCCGTACGTGCTGCGACAGCTCGTCAAGAAGAGCTAGTCATTCCGATGCTGAGCTCGGCGGCGATCAAGCAGCGCGCTGCCGAGCTGGGCTTCGATTTGTGCGGCATCTGTCCCGCCGCTGATTTTCCCGAACTCGGGTTTCTTCGCGAATGGCTCGCCCGCGGCTACGCGGGCGAGATGGACTACCTCACCAGGTCGGCCGAGGTGCGTGGAGACATCCGCAAGTTCCTGCCGGCCGCGCGATCGGTAATCGTGATGGGCACGGTCTACAACACCGAAGCCGTGAAGGCCGACGGCTACGAGCCGCCCGCCGCCGACGCGATCAAGGTCGCTCGCTATGCGCGCGGGCTGGATTATCACAAGGTCATCGAAGATCGGCTCTTCGAGTTGATGGCGTGGATGCGCGCCAGCACCGAGGCGCCGTTCGAGGCCGCGCACTTCGTCGACAAGCACCAGGTTCAGGACCGCGTCTACGCGCGTCACGCCGGCATTGGATGGATCGGCAAGAACGCCTGCGTGATCAATCCCGAGCTGGGTTCCTGGATCTTCCTGTCAGGCATCGCGACGAGCCTGGATCTCGAGGCGGACGCGCCGGCGCTGGACCAGTGCGGGTCGTGCACCCTGTGTATCGATGCCTGTCCGACCGGGGCCCTGGTCGACGACCACGAACTCGATGCGACGAAATGCATCTCGTACCTGACGATCGAGACCGAGGCCGGAATCCCCGAAGACCGGCGCGCATGGATTGGCGAGCACGCCTGGGGCTGCGACATCTGCCAAGAGGTGTGCCCGTGGAACCTGGCGGCGGCGGTCTCGACAGACCAGGCGTGGCACGGGCCGCGCCGGGACGGACAGTCGGCGTCGGCGCTGTGGTTGCAGTCCGACGACGAACTGCATGCTCTGATCAAGGGCAGCGCCATGACCTACGTCCCGTTGTCGCGGCTGCGAAGAAACCTGGCCGTGATCATCGGCAACCGCGGAGATCAGCGCGGCATGGCCGCGCTCGAGCGGCCGGGCGCTGGCGTCAAGAATGCGGCGCGGAGCACGCTGACGCCGGCGGTCCAAGAGGCGGTGGCATGGGCACGCCGCCGGGATCGCGGAGAGGTCTGATGGCCAAGCTGATGTTGTTCTGCGGCAAGATGGCGGCTGGCAAGTCGACGCTGGCCCGCCACCTGGCCGAGCGCGAGGGCGCAATCCTGTTCTCGCAAGACGAGTGGATCGACGCCCTGTTTCCGGGCGCCGTCATCAACGTCGCCACCTATCTCGAGTACTCGGGCCGCATCAACCGCGTGCTGGCGCCGTACGTGGTGTCGTTACTGGCGCGCGGCGTGCCGGTGGTGCTCGACTTCCCGGGCAACACCAGGAACCAACGCGCCTGGTTCCGGCAGATCATCGACCGGTCTGGCGCCGATCACGAACTGCACTTCGTGGATACCCCGGACGCGATCAGCCGCGCGCAGTTGAAGGCGCGAAGCGCGCACCTGCCGCCGGGCACCCCGTGGACGACGGATGCCGACTTTGACCTGATTGCGTCACACTTCGTGGCGCCGGCCGAGGATGAAGGCTTCACGGTGATCCGCCACACCCGTGGCGGCTAGCTGGCCAGGTAGTAGAACGCCAGCACGATGAACATCGTCGCGCTCAACGCGGTCATGGCGGTGAGGCCGTTGTAGACGCGCTCGAGCGCCTTGAACTTCGCGTCGGTGACGCGCCCGACCACTTGCACGTGTTCCGCCGTCTCGCGGCACAGGTCGCCGACGTGCACATTCATCCACCGCTGGTAGTAGGCGTCGTTCGACGAGCCGACGACGTCGCCGATGAAGCGCAGACCGGCGCGCGGGGCATCCGCCCCAGCCTGCATCGCACCCGGAAACATCGAAATGCGCGGCAGCAGTGTCGCGATCGCCTGGATGAAGAAGTACAGCGACAGCGCCGCATAGATCATGAAGTAGGCGCCCACCACCGAGCGGATGCCGGTCGTCAGATCGATGAAGATGCGCTGTGTGCCGAGGATGACGTTGAGCGCGTTCAACGCGCCCATCATGACCAGCGCAAACCGCGTCTTGCGATCCGCCAGCTCGTTCATGTCGAAGAACGCTTCGTAGAGGTCGATCAGGGCGCGGTAGCGCTCCCATGGTTCCAGGGTGCGGGTGTCGGAGTTCTTCTCCAGCTTCTTCAGTTTCTTGGCGCTGAGTTCTTCGAGTTCGTCGGCCATCCGCGCGCATGATACCAGCACTTGCAATAGACTTCTTCTCCATGGACGCGCTGCTCGGAGTGACGACCGCTACCCTCACGACCGTTCTGCTGAAGAAGGGTCTTCGCAACGTCTGGATTCGAGGTGCGTTTCCGTTGGCGCCCGGCAGCACGCGCGTGGCGGGGCGTGCGTTCACCGTGCGCTTCGTGCCGGCCAGGGAGGACCTGGCGACACCGGCGTCGTGGAGCGCCCCCAAATCCACCAGGGCGGCCATTGAGGCGATGCCGGCCGGCTGCATCGCGGTCGTCGATGCGAACGGATGTAAGGATGCAGGCTCCTGGGGCGACATCCTCTGCGGCCGCATGGCCAAGCGAGGCGTCACCGCGCTCGTCAGTGACGGTGTCGTCCGCGACCTCGCCGGGGTGCTCGCGACGGGATTACCCGTGTGGTGCGCCGGGGTTGCCGCCCCGCCATCGGTTGCTGGGCTGACGTTTGTCGATTGGCAGCAGCCGGTTGGCTGCGGCGGCGTCGCGGTGTTTCCGGACGATGTGATCGTAGCGGATCAGGATGGGGCGGTCGTGATCCCGGCGGCCATGGTCGAGGAAGTGACAGCGCTGTCCGTCGAGCAGGAGCGGCTCGAAGGCTGGATCATGACGGAGATCGATCGCGGCGTGCCGCTCCCAGGGCTGTATCCGGCCAATGACGAGACCAGGGCTCGCTACGAGGCGTTCAAGAAAAAGGGGTAACCGTGATCTGGCATGAACTGACTCGCGGCGTGGTCATGCCCGCGCAGTGTGATGTGTACGGCCACATGAACGTGCGCCACTATGCCGCCTTCTTCGATGACGCCGGCTGGCACATGTTCGGCAAGGCCGGTATTTCGCTCTCGAGTCTCCAATCGCAAGGCCTCGGCTGCGTTGTTGCGACGCTGACGATCGATTTTCATCACGAGCTGAAGGCCGGTCAGCTGATCGTCGTGACCGGCGCCTTCACGCGCGTCGGCGACAAAAGCTACGCCTACGAGATGCGCATCCACGAAGCCGATGCGATGACACACTGCGCGACGCAGAAGACGGTCGAGGTGTGTTTCGACACGAAGGTCCGGAAGTCCGCGGCGTTCCCAGCCGGCGTGCGTGAGAAGCTGCAGGCGCAGGTCGACGGTGGCCGCAGCTGAGCCACGCCGGCAATTGTGCCCGGCTCCCCGAGCCTATAGTATCGAGGCATGGCGAATGCCTCGCTCGCGCCAGTCCTGCTGGTGTCGATGCCGCAGATGATCGACCCGAACTTCTCGAAGACCGTGGTGCTGCTGGCCGAGTACGGCGCGCATGGAGCATTCGGGCTGGTGCTCAATCGGCGGATGGACGAACCGGCGGTCTCGATCGTCACGGCCGATGAGCCGATCGATATTCACCCCAGGATGCATCTCTACACTGGCGGCCCGGTCGAGCCGACGCGCGCCTGGATTCTCACGTCGGAGCCGGAACTCGATATCGAAGCGCTGGAAGTCCAGCCTGGCGTGTATTTGTCGGCATCTCCTGCCCTGGTGCGAAAGACGCTCGAGTCGGCCCCGGACCCGTCTGTCCGAATGGTCGTTGGGTATGCCGGTTGGGGCGCCGGTCAACTGGACGTGGAACTGGCCCAGGGCGCGTGGCTGATGGCTCCGGTGCAGCCCGACGTGATTTTCGAGGTCAGTGCCGACGAAATGTGGGAAACGGTGATCCGCCGCATGGGCGCGGAGCCGTCGATGCTCCACGGGTCTTCTGGAGTTCACTGAAGGCCTATGAGCCAATAGGACGTTTTCATGAAAAGAGCATTCATGGCAGCAGGGCTCGCTTCGATCATTGCCGCCGCGGCCGCGTGCCGCGCGCAGGCCCCCACCACACCTCCGCCAGTGCCAGCGCCGGCGGTGGACAAGGCCGTGGCGGACGTGCAGGCGAAATCCGCGAGGTTCGCACCGACCGACCTCACCGCGGACATCTCGGCATTGCCGCCCAACGAGCGTGAAGCGCTCGCGCACATGGTGAGGGCCGCGCAGGTCATGGACGCGCTGTTCCTGGAACAGGTGTGGGCCGGCAACGAGTCCACCCTGTATGCGTTGCTCAAAGACGAGACGCCGCTCGGCAAGGCGCGGCTGCACGAGTTCCTGGTCAACAAAGGCCCCTGGGCGCGTCTCGATCACAACGAGATCGTGATCCCCGGCGCGCCGGAGAAGCCGCCATCAGCCAACTTCTATCCGGAAGGCGCGACCAAGGCGGAAGTGGAGAAGTGGATCAACTCGCTGAGCGGCGCCGAGAAAACCAGGGCGACCGGCTTCTTCCACACCATTCGCCGTGGGCCGACCGGGACGTTCATCACCGTGCCCTACAGCACCGAATACCAGGGTGAGCTGGCCATTGCCGCGCAGCACTTGCGCGCTGCCGCGGCCGCAACTGCACAGCCGACGCTGAAGGCGTTCCTCGAGTCCCGGGCCGCCGCCTTCGTGTCCAACGACTATTACGACAGTGACGTGAAGTGGATGGAGCTCGATGCGACGATCGAACCCACCATCGGACCGTACGAGGTCTACGAGGACGAGTGGTTCAACTACAAGGCGGCGTTTGAAGCCTTCATCACGGTGAAGGACCGCGGCGAATCCGAGAAGCTCCAGAAGTTCGCTGCGTCGCTGCAGGACATCGAGAACAACCTGCCGATCGATCCGAAGTATCGCAATCCGAAGCTCGGCGCACTGGCGCCGATCGCAGTCGTTAATACGGTGTTCTCCGCCGGCGACGGCAATCGTGGTGTCCAGACCGCGGCCTTTAACCTGCCCAACGATGAGCGGGTGATCCGCGAGAAGGGCAGCAAGCGCGTCATGCTGAAGAACAACCAGCAGGCGAAATTCGACAAGGTCCTGATGCCGATCTCGAAGGTGGCACTCGCGGGCGGCGATCAGGGCAACGTCGCGTTCGAAGCGTTCTTCACTCACATCCTGATGCACGAATTGATGCACGGCCTGGGGCCGCACGACATCAGCGTCGGTGGCCGCGCCACCACGGTTCGGCAGGAACTGAAGGAGACCTACAGCGCGATCGAGGAGGCGAAGGCGGACATTTCCGGCCTGTTCGCGTTGCAGTTCCTGGTCGACAAGGGACAGCTCGACAAGACCTTCGAGCGCACGATGTACACCACGTTCCTGGCGTCGGCGTTCCGCTCGCTCCGGTTTGGCGTGAACGAAGCGCACGGCCGCGGCCAGGCGATCCAGTTGAACTACCTGCTCGATAGCGGCGGGTTCACGGTCAACGGCGACGGCACCTTTGCCGTGGATGCCGCGAAGATCCGCGACGGCGTCACCGCACTGACCCGCGACATCATGACCCTGCAGGCCGAGGGCAGCTACGCGAAGGCGAAGCAGTTGATCGACACGCTCGGCAACATCCGCCCGCAGACCAAGGCCGTGCTCGACAAGCTGACCTCGGTGCCGGTCGATATCGAGCCGCGATTTGTGACCGCTATCGACCTATTGAAGTAATCAACTCCAGGAGCTCGTCATAGGTCCGGTTGGCTTCATCCGGACCTTTCTTGATCGCGGTGGTCGCGCAGTGCTGCAGGTGATTGCGCAGCAACTGCCGGCCGACGCCGCGCAGGGCCTCCTGCACCGATGCGATCTGCGTAATGATGTCGGGGCAGTAGCGATCCTCCTCGACCATCTTTTGCAGGCCGCGAATCTGTCCCTCGATCCGCCGCAGCCGCTTCAGGTTCGCGTCCTTGATGTCCGGTTCAACCCCGTCAGCGTGTTTCACCTTCACGACAACCTCGCTCCTCTCAATCGCAGACTGTTCGACACCACGCTGACCGAGCTGAACGCCATGGCGGCGCTGGCGATGATCGGGCTCAGCAGGATGCCGAACGCGGGGTAGAGCACACCGGCGGCGACCGGGATCCCAATCACGTTGTAGATAAACGCCCAGAACAGGTTCGTCTTCATGGTGCGCATCGTCTTTCGCGCCAGAACGATCGCATGTTCGACGCTGGCCAGATCGCTGCGCATCAACGTCACCGAGGCGGCTTCGGCCGCGATATCGGTGCCCGTCGCCATGGCCATGCCGATGTCAGCCTGGGCCAGAGCGGGCGCGTCGTTCAGGCCGTCTCCGATCATTGCCACGCGATGCCCGGCTTGTTGCAGGCCCTTGATCGCGGCAACCTTGCCGTCGGGCAAGACCTCGGCGATGACCTCATCAACATTCGCCTCGCGCGCGATCGCTTCAGCGGTCGCCTTGCGATCACCGCTCAGCATGACCACGCGCAGGCCGCGATGCTTGAGCGCGGTCACGACCGTGCGCGCGTTCGCGCGAAGCGTATCGGCGATCGCGAAAGCGGCCGCGGCCCTGCCGTCAATCGACACCAGGACCACCGTGCGAGCGTCCTGAGTCCAGCGGGCGATCGCATCACGGATCGGTGTCGTATCGACGCCGGACTCTTCGAGCAACGCCTGCGTGCCGACGATGACGTAGCGGCCGTTGATGGTGGCGAAAACGCCCTTGCCGGCGAGGGCCATGAAGTTATCGACGGGCTGGAGCGACCGGGATCCGGGTGCCATCGCCGCATGCGCCACGATCGCCTTGGCGAGCGGGTGCTCCGACTGTGACTCCACCGCCGAGATCATCGCGACTACTTCGTCGCGGTTCGCCGCATCCACGATCACCGAATCCACGACGGTTGGTCGCCCCTCGGTGAGCGTGCCGGTCTTGTCGAACACGACCGTATCGACGCCTGCAAGCTTCTCGAGCGGCTCTCCGCCCTTGATCAGCACGCCTGCGGCGGCGCCACGGCCGCTGGCGACCATGACCGCCGTCGGCACGGCGAGCCCCATCGCGCACGGGCAGGCGATGATCAGCACCGCGACCGCAGCCGTCATGGCGGAGGCGATTGACGGTTCCTCAGGAACGATCATCCAGGCCGCGAAGGTGAGCACCGCGATCGACACCACGGCCGGCACGAAGACCGCCGAGATGCGATCGGCCAGGCGCTGAATCGGCGCCTGCGATCCCTGGGCGTCTTTCATCAGCTGGACGATGCGCGCGAGCACGCTCGAGGAGCCAAGACTGGTGGCCTCGATTTCAAGCGAGCCGGAGGTGTTGATCGTCGCGCCGATCACGCGATCGCCTGGCTGCTTGTCGACCGGAATCGACTCGCCGGTCAGCATCGATTCATCGACCGCGCCGGTGCCGCTGAGGATCACGCCGTCGACGGGAATGCGCTCGCCTGGGCGCACGATCACGCGATCGCCGGTGCGTACCTGAGAGATCGGGACGTCGGCGTCCTGGCCATCGGCGCGCACGCGGGCTGTCGACGGTTGAAGGCGCGCCAATTGCCGGAGGGCCGCACTGGTGTTGCGCTTCGCGCGCGCTTCCATGGCGTGCCCCAGCAGCACGAGCGCGATGATGATCATGACGGCTTCGTAGTAAACGTGCATGCCGTTGCCGGCAAAGGTCACGACCAGCGAATAGAGGAACGCGGCCCCGGTGCCAATGGCAATCAAGGTGTTCATGTTCGCGGAGCCGTGGCCCAGGCTCTTCCACGCGCCAACGTAGAAGTGGCGCCCCGCCCACACCATGACAAACACGGTCGCCACCAGCTGTACGAGTACGAGGAACGATGGCCCCGCAGCGTGCGCCTGATGTGGATCGGCCATCAGCGGCATGCTGAGCATCGCCAGGGCGCCAAGCACGAGGCTGACGACCGCCTTTCGCAGGATCGATGCGTATTCCGCCTTTGCGGACTGCTCCGCCGAGTCGTCAAGCACCGGCGCGTCTTCGACAGGGAGGCGCGACACGTAACCGGTGTCGTTGATCGCCGCGACCAGGCGTGTCGGATCGGTGACGGCCGGCTCGTAATGCACCGTCGCCTCGTTGGTCATGAGGTTCACGGCGGCCTTGGTCACGCCAGGCGCTTTGGTCAGGGCCTTTTGAACGGTCGCCTGGCACGCCGCACAGGTCATCCCCTCAACGGGAAGGGTGACTCGAAGGTCGTGAGGTGCTGAGGTCTTGAGGCCTTGCGATGCTGCGGACATGGCTAGACCTCGGCAACGACCTCGAAGCCGGCGCGGGCGACCGCGTCCTTGATGGTTTGTGACGTCACGCGCTCGGCATCAATGCGCAATTGCGCCTTGCCGACTTCAATCCTCAGTGGCTCGATGTCGGGGACAGTGTTCAGCACCCGCGTCAGGCTGTTGACGCACCCCCCGCATGACATGCCGGCAATCGTCAGTGTCTTCTCAGTCGTGCCCACGTGTATACCCCCTGCCCCTATAAGATACCCATACCCCCTATTCACAGTCAACAGTCAACAGTCAACAGTCAACAGTCGGCAGTTAAGAGTTAAGAGTTAGAACCAGAATCGCACGCCGGTCACTACGTGCCAGCCACCGGCGTCGCCGCCCGAATCCCGCGTGAAATCACCGGTTCCGAACAGCTTTCGGTGCCAGACCACGCCGGCGTATGGCGCCAGTTCACGCTTGATTTCGTAGCGCAGGCGGAAGCCCACCTCAGCGGTGCTGAGGCCTTTGCCGATGCCTCGATCCGCATCCTCCGAGCCGGACAGGCTGAGCTCGACCAGCGGCTGCAGGACGATGCGCTGGGTGACGTGCAGGTCGTGTTCGAACTCGAGGCGCGCGCCGAGGTGCGCGTTCTGGCCGATGTACAGGGTCGCCAGCACGTCGATGAACTGCGGCGCGAGACCCTGGACACCGACGGCCAGCCAGGTGTGGGAGGGTGTCGGCCGGGCATCGAAGCGCACGCCGGCGACGACATCCCAGAACCGATTGATCGAGCGGCCGTAGAGCAGTTGCGCCTCGGCGGCCTCGATCTCGCCGTCGACGGAATCACCCTCGGTGCGGAACCAGATCCGGTTGACGTCACCGCCGATCCACGAGCGGCTGTCCCAGCGCTGACCCTGCTCGCCGTGCACCACCTGCCACTCGAGCTGATCGAACAGCACCTGGAAATTGATCGCCCGATCGTGCACGGTGTGTCCACCGTGGTCGACGACCTGTGCCGCCACGCTGAACGGAGCAGCGATGACGAGGACGAAAGCGAGGAGCCAGCCCTGGGGGCCCGTCGGCCTGTTGACCTGTTGGCCGGTCATTGTTCCACCCGCACTTCGCGAAACATCCCGGCTTCCATGTGGAACAGCAGGTGACAGTGATACGCCCAGCGTCCGAGCGCATCGGCGCGGACGCGGTAGGTGCGGCGCGTGCCCGGCGGCATGTCGATGGTGTGTTTGCGCACCATGAAGTCGCCGGCGTCGTTCTCGAGGTCACTCCACATCCCGTGCAGGTGAATTGGGTGCGTCATCATCGTGTCGTTCACCAGCACGATGCGCAGGCGTTCGCCGTAGGTCAGCCGCAGCGGTTCCGCATCCGAGAACTTGATGCCGTCGAACGACCAGGCAAACTTTTCCATGTGTCCCGTCAGATGCAGCTCGATTTCGCGGCCAGGTTCACGCCCGTCGGGATCTTTGAAGGTGCTGCCCAGGTCCGAGTAGCTCAGCACGCGCCTGCCGTTGTCGCGCAGGCCAATGCCCGGATCCTCCAGCTTTGACATCGGCATCGTGGCCTGCATGTCCACCAGCGCATTGCCGGCTTCCGATGGTGGGTGAGCAGGCGCAGTCATGCCTGCCATGTTGTGACCGGCATGGTCGCCGTGCCCCATGTCGTTCATGGTCAGCAGGGGACGTGGATCGAGCGCCGGCACCGGCGCGCGCAGCCCCTCTCGCACGGCGAGCGTGCCGGCGGCGTAGGCGGTGCGATCCATCGCCTGCGCGAAGATCGTGAACGCGTCCTGGCCGCTCGGCTCGACGATGATGTCGAACGTCTCGGCCGTGGCAATGCGGAGTTCGTCGACCGTCACCGGGTGGACCGGCAGGCCGTCGGCGGCGACGACCGTGAGCTTCAATCCCGGAATGCGCAGGTCGAAGTAGGTCATCGCCGAGCCGTTGATCACCCGCAGCCGCACGCGCTCCCCGGATCGGAACAAGCCGGTCCAGTTGCCTTCGGGTGTGACGCCGTTCATCAGGTGCGTGTAGGTCGCGCCGCCAACGTCCGCCAGGTCGGTCGGATTCATGCGCATCTCACCCCAGGCGCGACGGTCCGCAGCGGTGGCCCTGAGACCGCGTGTCCGGATGTCCTTGAACAGGTCGCCAAGCGTGCGCTTGTTGTAGTTGTAGTAGTCGCCCTGCTTCTTCAACTTGGCAAAGACCCGCTCGGGACGTTCGTCCGTCCAGTCGGAGAGCACGATCACGTGCTCGCGATCGGATGTGATCGGGTCATTGGGCGACTCGATCACCAGCGCGCCGTAGACGCCGCGTTGCTCCTGGAAGCCTGAGTGGGAGTGATACCAATATGTGCCGGCCTGCCTGACGTCGAAACGATAGGCGAACGTCTCGCCGGGCCGGATGCCGTGGAAGCTCAACCCCGGTACGCCATCCATCTCCGAGGGCAGGATGATGCCGTGCCAGTGAATCGACGTGTCCTCGTCGCGCAACCGGTTCGCGACGCGCAGCGTGACGGTATCCCCTTCACGCCATCGCAGCACCGGACCTGGCACCGAGCCATTGATGGTCTGAGCGATGCGCGGGGCCCCGGTGAAATTCATCGGCGTTTCGCCGATCGAGAGGTCGAACGACGTGCCGGCCAGCACCCGAGGGGCGGCCCCTCGCGACTGCGCCAGGCCACGCCAGTCCGCGGTCGCAAGACACGCGCCTCCTACAGCCAATCCTTTGACAAACGTACGACGGGAAACAGACATGCGTTCTCCACGAAATGGGGCCTCCGGCCACCTGGCCGGCCGGCCGTCTACGACCGCGTGGAGATCAGATACGAAGGGCGAGCGGCCCGGATGGCCCGACAGCCCGGTAGCCCGACGGCTTGGTCGCGAACCGCAGGTGCCGAGGTTCCGGCGTGCTGGGGTGCGCGGGTGTCACGGCTGGAGCGATGGCCAGCTTGAGCCACGTGATCGGTCGCGCCGATTCGGCGGTGGGGCAGTCCGTGACGATCACCCCGGCCAGCGACGTGGTGCTGGTGTCGGGTTCCGCCGGCTGGCAGTGTGACGGGGTGCCGACGCTTTCGGCGTGAACGGGTGCGAGGCAGCCGGCCTCACACCACGCGCGCAGCGGGGCGGCGGTGGCCAGCACCACCGCGATCAGGATCAGCGTCGCCCGCTTCAACACGCTTCCGATTATACCTGTTGCGTCCGCCTACTGCTTCTTCTGCGCCTCGCGCTCCTTGGCGCGTTCGCCCGAGAGGATGTTGCTCATGGCGTAGTTGCCCTCGTGGCAGGCGTACTCGTAGATCATTTCGTCGATGCGCTTGAACGGCAGCTCGCCAGTAAAGGGCGCCGTAAAGGTCTCGGGATCCTCCATCGTAAAGCGATAGACGATTTCATCCGGGCCGGTGCGCGTGAAGCGCTCGGTGACCTTGAGGTTCTCGGACGCGCCGCGATAGGCCCACAGGATGCTGGTCTGTTCGAGCTGGAGCGGGTGGAAGTTGGTGGTTTCAACCACCAGCGTGTCGCCTTCCCAGCGGCCGATCGAATCACCGAACCATTTCTTGACGTGCGCCGGCGCATGCTTCGTGTCGTTCATCCGGATCATGCGCACGTCGTTGACCATTTCGCTGAGGATCATTACGTGATCCTTGGTCTGCACGATGGTGTAGTTGTTGTTGTAGAAGTAGTTCGGCAGCATCGGTGGGCCGGCGTTGGAGCCGAATGACACCAGGCAGCGGTCGGCAAGCGGACGCATCTCCGGGTGATCGAATTCGCCAAAGCGCTTGTTCTTTGCGGCAATCTCCGCGAGCCGCTGCTTGCCGGCCTCGGTGCGCCCGGGCAGCCGGCCGTTCGGTGGATCGACGATGATCGAGCTGCGCGCGACGCCGTCGATGCGGATCACGTTGAGCCCCGGGTCGAGCCAGAAGCCGTTGTAGCCTCCCACCGCGCCGCCGGCCGCTTCCGAAATGATTTCGATGAACGACTGCTGGCCGGGCGCCGCGAGCCGGCCGGCTTCACCGCCCTTGGGCGGGGCAGGGCGATTCGGGTCGCTGGCCTTGTCGCGGTGCTCTTCGACCAGCAGCGCCCGCTCTTCGATGGCCGAGGCCTGTTGATCGGTCAGCGTGGCGCCACCCGCGCCCATGCGTTCGAGCGGCGTCTGGGTCTCGTTGGTCCAGTTGCCCTGAAGGTCAGGCTTGCCGTCCGGTGTGCGCGGTACGACCCAGCCCTTCTTGGCGGCCGCCGGCGCAGCCGGGACCGGTTTGGGCGCCTGGGCCTGCGCGCTGAGGCTGGTAATGGTACCGG
>JAYQOO010000040.1:0-21013 GCA_038144855.1 Acidimicrobiia bacterium
GCTCGCGGGTGGTCGCGAGGTACGCCAACACGGTCAGGCCCGCGTGTGCGGGCCCGACCTGTTCGCGATACGACCAGCCTCGATTCAGAGGCACCGTCCGGGGCTACTTCGCGCGGGCGAGTTCGAGAACGACGTCGTACTGGAAACGCACGAAGCGGTGCAGCTCGCTCTCGAGAATGCGCTCCTGGTCGCTGTGGGCACCGAAGCCCTTGCCGCCATCTTCGGTGTCGAGCGCCGGGCCGATGCCGTAGCACTGGATGCCCTTGGCGCGCAGGTTCGACATGTCCGTCGCGCCGGTGCCCATCGTCGGCAGGACCATCGTGTTGTAGTGCTTCTTGGTCTGCGCTTCGAGGACGGCGAACGCTTCCGTATCGATTTTGGCGCCGCCGGCCGGGCGATAGCGTTCGCGTCCCCACTTCACTTCGACGCTGGGATCGTTGACGACCTTGCGGACCAGGTCCAGGAACGCGTTCTGATCTTCATCCGGGTGCAGGCGCACGTCGATCGTCGCCTTGGCTTCCGACGGGATCACGTTGTAGCGGAAGCCGCCGTCGATAATTGTCGGCACCAGCGAGGTGTGCACCATCGACCAGTGATTCGGCTGGTTCTCCAGCAGCCAATCAGCCGCGGCCTTGTTGACCTTCGGGTCGGGATTCAGGATGTCGCGATACATCTTGGCGACATCGGCCGGCACCATGGTCGCCAGCTTCTTGAAATACGCACCGGTGGTTTCGTTGATGCGCAGCGGCGGCGTCCACGACGCAATCTTGCCGACGGCCGCCGACAGCTTGGTGACCGCGTTGTTGCGCGACGGCACCGAGCCGTGACCGGCGGGCCCGCGAGCGATGATCTCAACGAAGCGCGGTTCCTTCTCGGTGGTGCCAATGTTGGCCTGGCGGATCTGTCCGCCCTGCCGGACAACGCCGCCGCCTTCGGCCAGGCAGAACTCCGCGTTGATGGCATCGAGGTGGTTGTCAGCCATGAACTGGGCGCCAACATCCGGCGCGCCCTCCTCGCCGGCCTCGGCCAGCAGGATCACGTCGCGGTCGAGCGGCACGTTCTGACGCTTCAGCATCAGCATCAGCATCACGCCGGCAACCAGGTTGTCCTTGTCGTCAACCGCACCGCGACCGTACACCCAGCCGCCTTCGCGCACCGCGCCAAACGGCGGATGGGTCCACTTGGCCGGATCGACCGTGACGACATCGGTGTGGCCCATGATGAGGATCGGCTTCTTCTTGCCGTTCCCCTTCAGGCGTGCGACGAGGTTGGCGCGCGACGGTACCTTGGCGAACACCTGGTTCGGGATGCCTTCCTTGTCGAACACCTGCTTCAGGTATTCGACCGCGCGGGTTTCATTGCCCGGAGGGCTGCTGGTGTCGAGTTTCAGCAGCGCCTGGAAATGTTGGAGGGTCTCGGCTTCAATCGCCGCATTGCCGGCTTGTTGCGCGCCGGTGACGGCGGTCATGGACACGATCAGGGTGGCAAGGGTCAGGCGGGCAACGAATTTCATGCAACGAAGAATATCAAAGCTGTTGGCCTGTTCGCCCGTTCGCCTGTTGTACCCTTGAAGATTCATGCCGCTCGTGACGCTCGACCAGGTGTCCATCGCCTTCGGACATCTTCCGCTCCTCGACAACGCCGCTTTCCAAATCGAGCCCGGGGAACGGGTTGCGGTCATTGGTCGCAATGGCACGGGCAAGTCGACGTTGTTACAGATCCTGTCCGGCGATCTTCCCGCGGATTCTGGGACCGTGTTGCGCCAACCCGGCGTGAGGATTGCCAGACTGGGCCAGGATGTGCCGCTCTCGGCCGACCGCACCGTCGCCGCCGTTGTCGGCGAAGGACTGGGCGCGCTCGATGAGCACGATGAGTGGCAGCGTCAGCACCAGGCCGACATGGTGATGTCGCGCCTCTCGCTGCCCGCGGACGCGATTGTCGATTCGCTGTCTGGGGGATGGAAGCGCCGCGTCCTCCTGGCGCGCGCGCTGGTGGGCGCGCCGGATCTGCTGCTGCTCGACGAGCCGACCAACCATCTCGACATCGAGGCGATCTCCTGGCTCGAGTCGTTTCTCGTTGAATATCGCGGCGCCGTGGTGTTCGTGACGCACGATCGCGCCTTCCTCGAACGCCTGGCCACGCGCATCGTTGAACTCGATCGCGGCCGGCTGACGTCGTGGCCCGGCGACTACGCGACCTTCGAGCGCAAGAAGGAGGAGTGGCTCGCCAACGAAGAACTGCAGAACGCGCGGTTCGACAAGAAGATGGCGCAGGAAGAGGTGTGGCTGCGCCGCGGTGTCAAGGCGAGACGAACGCGCGACGAGGGCCGCGTCAAGGCGTTGATGCAGATGCGCGCCGAGCGCCTCGAGCGCCGCTCACGGGCCGGCCAGGTGAAGCTGTCGATCGACGCTGCGGATTCGTCCGGCAAGATGGTGTTCGAGGCCGAGGGCGCGGCATATGCGTACGACGCCACACCGATCGTCACTAATTTCTCGACGCGCATCATGCGCGGCGATCGCATTGGCCTGATCGGCCCGAATGGCGCCGGCAAGACAACCTTGCTGCGGTTGCTGCTCGGGGAGTTGACGCCGACGTCGGGCGAGGTGCGTCGCGGCGCCAACGTGCAGATCGCCTACTACGATCAGCAGCGCGAGCAGCTCGACCCGGACCGCACGGTCGTCGACACGATCGGTGATGGCAACGATACGGTCACGATCAACGGTCTGCCTCGTCACGTGCTGGGGTATCTGCAGGACTTTCTGTTCTCGCCCGAGCGCGCGCGATCACCCGTTCGAGCGCTCTCTGGCGGCGAGCGCAATCGTCTGCTCCTGGCGAGACTGCTGACCCGTCCGGCAAATACGCTGGTGCTCGATGAGCCCACCAACGATCTCGACCTCGAAACCCTGGAGTTGCTGGAGCAGCAACTCGTCGACTGGCCGGGCACCTTGTTGCTGGTCAGTCACGACCGCCGCTTTCTCGACAACGTGGTGACCAGCACGATCGCGCTCGAAGGCGGCGGCAAGGTGGAAGAGTACGTGGGCGGCTACGAGGACTACCTGCGGCAGCGGTCTGCGGCAGTCGTACCGGCAGCCGGTGTCAGGGCGGCTGCCGACAAGCCGGCGCAGAAGCCGGCGGTCAAGAAGAAGCGTTCGTTCAAGGAAGAGCGTGAATACGGCGAGTTGCCCGGCCGGATCGCCGCCCTGGAAGGAGAGCAGAAGCAGCTCCAGGCGTCGCTTGCCGACTCGGAGTTCTACAAGAAAGGTGGCGCGGTGATCCAGCAGGCCGTCGATCGGGTTGCGCAGATCGACGAGGAACTGCTGGCCGCCATGGAGCGCTGGGACGTGCTCGACTCGATCGGCAAGCCCTAGCGCCTGAGTCCTTAGCTCTTACCGATCTCCTCGATCCAGCTCCACTGTTCGTCCTTCACGGGCTGGACGGACAGTCGCGCAATTCGAACCAGCGGCATATCGGCGAAGCGCTTGTCGGCCTTGATCTCCGACAAGGTGACCGGACGCTTCAGCGCTTTCCCAACGGCCAGTTCGACCACCACCAGCTTCCCGGTCTTGTCTTTCGGATCGGGGTACGCCGTCTTCGAGACGGTTGCGGTACCGACAATCGCCTTGTCCTTACCGGTGTGGTAGAAAAACACGCGGTCGCCCTTTTTCATCTCGCGCAAGTTGCGTTGCGCCACCGGATTCTTCACGCCGGCCCACACCGTGGTCTTGTCGGATGAGAACTGCGTGTAGGAGTAGTTCTCGGGTTCTTCCTTGACGAGCCAATTCATCCCGAGAGGATACCTCTATTGTTGGCATGCGCGTTGCTCTAGGGATGGGCGTGCGTGCTCTGACCTTCTCGCTTCTCGTCGCCCTGGCCGCCTGTGCCAGTAAACCCGCCCCTCACGAAGTGACGCCCGCGCTGACGCTGGTGGTGGAGGGCAGGCCGCTTCCCAACATTGATCCCGCCATGTGGACAGATTTGCGCGCGTTCTACACACAGCGTGCGCACGTCCCGGCGTGGGTCAATCAGCGACGGCCCACCGAGAAGGCGGCGCAGGCGCTGACCCTGTTGAACACCGCGCGCCAGCACGGATTCGATCCCGCCGACTACGGCGCTCCCGCGTTGCTCGAAATGAGCCAGGCGGTGGAGAGGATCGAGAAGGAGTCGCCGCAGCGTCTCCAGGCCGTTGCCGAGTTCGACGCGCGGCTCACGGCGGGATTGCTGGCGTTCGGCCGAGACGTATCGATCGGCCGCCAGTCAGGCGATGCCCACTTCAAGGCACGCCGCACGATGCCGGATCTCGTCGCCGCGCTGTCGGCGGCGGTTGATGATCCCAAACAGTTCGTCGACGCCGTACGCCCGCCGCACGCTGAATATGCGGCGCTTCAGAAAGCACTCGACGATCTCATTGGCCAGCGCGAGAAAGGCGGGTGGGTGAAGGTGCCCACCGCCCGATCGGAGAGTGAGCTGCGCCAGCGGCTGCAGATGAGCGGCCACCTCAAGGAGGGGCGCGACCTTCTGGCGGCGGTGAAGTCATTCCATGAGCTGCACTCGATCGCTGCCACCGGCGTGGTCGACGACAAGACGCTCGCCGCGATGAACGTGCCGCTCGACTGGCGCATTCAGCAAGTGGCGATCAACCTGCAGCGGTGGCGGTGGATGCCGGACGAGCTTGGCGAGCGCCACTTCCTCGTCAACATTCCGTACTTTCATCTGGTCGCGCGCGAGTCCGGCAAGCCGGTCTTGGACATCCGCGTCGTCGTAGGGAAGCCAGGGAATAACACGCCGATCTTCAGCGAGGATATGGAGACCGTGGTGTTCAGCCCGTATTGGAACATTCCTGACACGATCGCGGAGAACGAGACGGCACCGGCGGTGGCGCGTGATCCCGGTTATCTCGCCAGGCAGGGCATCGAGGTCTTGCGCGTGTCGTCGTCCGGCACCGAGACGCTCAGCGCCTCTGATGTGGACTGGGATAACCCCGCGTCGCTCAAGGGCCTGGCGTTCCGCCAGCGCCCTGGCGACGGCAACGAGCTGGGACACGTTAAATTCCTGTTTCCGAATCCGCATAACGTCTACCTGCACGACACGCCTGCGGATTCGCTGTTTGCAAAGCCCGGCCGCGCCTTCAGTCATGGCTGCGTGCGCGTCGAGGAGCCCGAGATGCTTGCAAAGTACGTCCTCAAGGGCTACTCCGGCTGGAGTGACGAGGCGATCTTTGCGGCAATGCGATCGGGGGTTGAGAAGCACGTCAGGTTGAAGCAGACGATTCCCGTGTACATCGCCTACTTCATCGCCTGGGTTGATGAGAACGGCGGGCTGTACTTCCAGCCCGACGTCTACGGGTACGACAGGGCCGCGGAAAACTAGTTTTCGTTCAGCTGCATTTCGGCGTCCGGCGGGGTATCCTGATACTCCCCGCTCGGCCACGCATCGAACTAGACGTGCAGCGAATGAACAGTACCCGTGCCCTCGCGCTATACGTGTTTGCACTGTTGCTTCCAGCCGGGCTGGATGCGGCGACCACACTCAGTCTGACCAGAAATGATTTCGACATGTCCGCCATCGGCGCCATCGACACGGATGTGTTCGACCTGGCGCTTGGCGCAGTCAGCTGCGCGGTGAAGTCTGGCGCGGTGCATAATCCGCCCACCTTGACCGTGATTGACTACTCGAGGCCGTCGAGTGAACGACGGCTGTGGGTGTTCGACCTGAAGTCCCGCGAGCTGCTCTACGAAGAGCTCGTTGCGCATGGGCAGGGCAGCGGCGCCGGCATGGCCACGCAGTTCTCGAACGTGCACGAGTCGCACCGCACCAGCCTGGGGCTGTTTGTGACCGACACGGCCTACGTCGGTAAGAACGGTTATTCACTGCGGCTCGATGGTCTCGATCACGGGTTCAACGACCAGGCCCGCGCCCGGGCGATCGTGATGCACGGGGCTCCATACGTCAGCGACGGCTTTGTGAAAGCCACCGGCCGTCTCGGCCGGAGCCACGGCTGTCCTGCGGTGAGCGAATTGGTGGCGCGACAGATGATCGATCGCGTCAAAGGCGGCGGGCTGGTGTTTGCGTACTACCCCGACGCCGCCTGGCTCAAATCGTCGAAGTTTCTCGGCAACTGCCGCTAGTTCCTGTTGCGCTGGCTACGACGGGCACGCGGCATTGATCGCGCGCTCGAGTTGCACCAGCGTCGATGGCTTGGTGAGCAGCGGCGCGCCACCCTCCTGAATCCGCTGCTGCGCTTCCGGTACGGCCGTGAAGCCCGACATGAAGATCACGGGCAGCCCGGGCTGGATGGCCCGCGCGGCATCGGCCAGATCGATACCGTTCATGCCGCTGCCAAGGACGACGTCGCTGAGCAGCAGGTCGACGGCCTGACCGCCCTGCAGGATCGGCAGCGCGGCGGCCGCGCTTCCGGCCAGCAGGACGCTGTGGCCAGCACGGCCTGGTCATCCTGCATGAAGCGGCGGGCGGTCTCTTCCGGATAGAGCTCGAGATCGTTCTTGCCGACGACCTCGTTGGGCGTGCGTCCCACGAATCGCGCGGCGGCCTGGTTGACGATCACGTATCGGCCGTCGAGATCCTTAACGAAGATGGCGTCCGGCGTGGCGTCGATCACCGCGAGGAGAATGTCGGACGCGTTCGGGATCAACTGCATCGGCTGGCGGGATTATCTCAAAGCAGAAGGGCCCGCGCGGGTGCGCCCGCCCGGGGGTGGGTGGGGGCCACCGCGTCTCCCGGATGGTCAGCTATCCCCGCGCCATCGTGGTCGCAGCCTTCTTCGGGAAGATCTCCTTGAAGGCCTTGAGGAACTTGTCCATGTCTTCCTGCGTGCCGACCGAGACGCGCAGGTGGTTCAGCATCGGCGGGAACGGGCGGCCGACGAGGATGCCCTTGTCACGGAACTCGCTGATCACCGGCTGCACCGTGCGGCCCTCGAGGCTGACCATGAAGAAGTTGGTCTGCGACGGGATCACCGGGTAGCCGTACGCTTCGAGATCGCGCGCCGTCTTGGTGCGGATGTCGATGATCTTCTTGCGGACTTCCGCCTGGCCGGCGGTGTCCTTGAGCGACGCCACCGCGCCCCACTTGGCGAGGGCGTTGACGCTCTGCATCGAGTACGGACGCATCTGGCGGATCATTTCCGCCGGGGCGATCGCGTAGCCAATGCGCATTGCGGCCAGCGCCGCGATCTTCGAGAAGGTGCGCGCGACGATCACCGGGCGGCCTTCGATCACGTACGGCGTCGCCGTCGAGTAGCTCGCGTCATCCACGAAGTGGTGGTACGCCTCGTCGATCAGGATCGGCATGTTCTTCGGCAGGCCCTTCACGACCGCATCGACGTCCTGCTTGCTGACCATCACGCCGGTCGGGTTGTTCGGGTTGCAGAGATAGAAGAAGCCGACCTGCGCCGCGTTGTCGTTGGCGGCCTTGATCATGGCCGGGATGTTCTGCGTGTAGTCCTTGTTCAGCGGGATCTTGATCGCTTCCGCCTTGATGTTGGTGGCGTGCGAGTAGACCGAGCCGTAAGACGGATCGGCGCCGACAACCTTCTTGCCGCCCTGCAGGTAGGTGGTGCCGACGACCTGGAGCACTTCACCTGAACCGGCGGTCAGCAGCACGTTTTCCGGCTTCACGCCGTGATGGGCCGCGATTGCTTCCACGACGTTGCCGTCCGGGTAGCCGTAACGGTTGGCATACTTCCACGCGCCGTTCATGGCCTTCATGACCTGCTCGGGCGGACCCCAGTTGTTCTCGTTGCTGGCGATCTTCACCATCTTGTCGTAGTCGGCGTCCGAACCGCCGAAACGCTGGGTGGTCGCGGTGGCCGCGGTGCCCGGGGCGGGCGCCTGCTGGCCGAACAGCTCAGAGTTATGCAGAGTCACGGCGCCGAGAGTTGCGGCGACGCCACCGAAGAACCGGCGGCGGGAAAGCGGTTGCCTGACGTTCATGAAGCCTCCAGAAAAAATAGAAAACCGACGCGGGGAAGAGTACTCCATTACCCCGCCACTTTGCATTTCAAAGTATGCCCGCGTAAGATGGAAACGTGAGCGCGCCGGAACCATTGTCTGGACGGGCGGCCGATAACCTCCGCTACATCCGCCAGGCGATGGAACGGAGCGCAACCTTTACCCCCATTCCAGGCTGGGGTGGCGTTGTCATGGGAGCAATTGCCCTCATCGCCGCTACGGTCGCCGCCGGACAACCCACCGAGGAGTTGTGGCTGGCGACCTGGCTCATGGCTGCCGCGCTGGCTGCGATTGTCGGCCTGGTGTCGATGATCCGCAAGGCGCGCGGCGCCGGCGCACCGCTGACCGGCGCCAACGCGAGACGTTTCGCAATGGGGATGGCCGCGCCGTTCATTGCCGGAGCGGCGATTACTTACGAGTTGTGGACGGTGCGCAGTTTCGCCGCGATGGCGCCGGCGTGGTTGCTGCTCTACGGTGCGGGCGTCCTCACGGGCGGCATCGTCAGCGTGCCGGTCGTGCGCGCGATCGGTGTCTGTTTCATGACGCTTGGCATCGCGGCCATCGCCTCGCCGTCCGAGTGGGGCAATGCGTGGTTGGCCGTCGGCTTCGGCGGACTGCACGTGGGATTCGGGATCTATATCGCCCGGAATTACGGTGGGTGAGTCGCGAGCAAGTGACTAAGAGGAAACGATATGTCCACGAAATCGAACGCAGCGCGTAGGCTGCCCCCTGAGACACGGCCGCGAATTCAGCTCGAGCCGAAGAGCGGCGAGATAGCCGCCAATCTCGATCGGCTGCTGCACGATCGGATGCGCCTCGGCATTGTCAGCGCCCTGGCGGCTGGCGACGAGTTATCGTTCACGGACTTGAAAGCAGCGCTCAGTGCCACTGACGGCAATCTCAGCGTGCACGCGCGCAAGCTCGAAGAGGCCGGCTACGTGTCCTGCACCAAGACGTTCGCCGGCCGCACACCGCGCACCGACTACAAGCTCACCGCCGCGGGCCGACGGGCGTTCGAGAAGTACCTCGACCATATGGACGCCCTGATCCGCGCCGCGCGCAAGGTTTAGCGGTAAGATGCCCGCCCCGGTGGAATAAGGGCGCTGGGCTTGGGGTTTGGTTCTCTCTGGAGGGTAGTTATGAACCGCGTATTTACAATCGCTGCGGCCGGCGCCTTTGCGCTGTCTGCGACCGTGTTGGCGCAGGAACCTGCGAAGAAAATGCCGGCTGAACACACCATGTCGGGTTGTGTGCAGAAAGGCGCGACGGCGACCGCCGGCGTGATTCAGAACACGGCCGAAAAGGGCCCGAAGATGATCACCATCGTCGAATCGGCTGCGACGCTTGCGCCGCACGTCGGCCACAAGGTCGACATCACCGGCGTGAACGTGCCCGCCGCTGAAGCTGAAGCGATGAAGCCGGCGCCGCCGAAGGCTGACCACTACATGAAGGTCAGCGCGGTGAAGATGGTTTCTGCGACGTGCCCGTAACGATCGTCCCGTGGCCTCCGGCTTGAGCCGGGCTGTGCGCAGGCTGTCAGGGAAAGGGTCGGATTCGTCCGGCCCTTTTTCTTGTACGCGACCCGCCATCAACTTTGTAAAATAAAGTGGATGGCTAAGGGTCGCACACAGAAGGTCGTCATCGCCGTTGCGCTTGTTGCCGGCGTCATCCCGATCGCCGTGCTCGGCCTGTTCATGTTCAACAGCGCGACGGCACCGACGCTGCATCCTGATGCCGCGACGGTGTCGTCCGTGCCCGCTGGTGCCTTGCCGTCTCAATGGGGTGAGGCCGCGGAACGCGCGCGACAGATCGTGCGGACGGCGCTCGCCGAGCAAAACATCCCAGGATTCTCGGTCGCAGTTGGATCAGGCGGCGAGATTGTCTGGGCCGAAGGCTTTGGATACGCCAACCTCGACACCAAGTCGCCTGTCACTCCGACGACCGTGCTTCGGATCGGCACCGCATCGAAGGTCCTGACATCAGCGGGTGTTGGCCTCCTCCTCGAGCAAGGCAAGCTGAGTCTCGACGACACGATCCAGAAGCGCGTGCCTGAGTTTCCAGAGAAGAAGCAACCGATCACGCTACGGCAGTTGATGGCGCATACATCAGGCATGCGCAACGACGGTGGCGATGAGGGCCCGCTGTTTGGCATGCATTGTGATCGCCCGGTCGAGGCATTCCGGGAATTCGCCGACGCCGACTTGCTCTTCGATCCAGGCACGCAATATCGCTACTCGAGCTTTGGCTGGATCGTGGTGAGCGCGGCGGTCGAAGCCGCCGCTGGCGAACCGTTCCTGAACTTCATGCGCAAGAACGTGTTCGAGTCACTCGGCATGGAGAGCACGGTGCCGGACTCGACCACGAATCCACCAGGGCAGGCGTCGTTCTACTTTCCGAGGTTCGCCGCCGATCCGCGGTACGGTCCCGATCCGATGCGGGATGTTGACTACACCTGTTACGCGGGTGCGAGCGTGTTTCTCTCGACGCCCTCGGACATGGTTCGCTTCGCCATGGGCATCACTAGCGGCAGACTGTTGAAGCCAGAGACCGTGTCGTTGCTGCAGGCCGAGCAGCAGCTCGCCTCCGGCGCAGGCACGGGCTACGGACTTGGGTGGGACATCGAGACGGAAAAGGTCAACGTCGAGGACACGCGCGTGGTGGGCCACGATGGCGATCAGCTCGCCGGCGAAGTGTCGTCGCTGATCACCCTTCCAAAAAACGACATTGTGGTTTCGGTTATTTCGAACATGTCGTACGCAAAAGCGCACGAAGTCGCGCTGAAGATTGCCGAGGCATTCATCTCCGCGAAACCGTAAGATACCGGCTCAACGGAGGAGCCATGTCGCGACGAGTTGTTGCACTACTTGCCCTGCTGGTGATGTGCCCGGTTGCCGCCTTTGCGCAAGCGGGAAGCGCAGCCACCAGCGTTGAGCCATTCAAGGTCGGAACTTTCCGGATCGGCGGCGTCACCACTGTTGGCGCGGTCCTGCGTGACTCGCTGGTCGTGGATCTGGTCCAGGCGAATGCCGCACTCCAGAAAACACGTGGCTTTTCTGCGCGGCCCATGCCGTCGGACATGATCGACCTGATCGCCGGTTACGAAGAAGGACTGAAGGGTCGCATCTACGCCATCGTCAATGACCTCGTGCAGACCAAGTCGCTCGAGGGCAAGCGTCCTGCGTATGTGCGCGAACTCAAAGAGGTCACCACGCTCGCGCCGATCCCGCGCCCGCGGCAGATCATGATGACCGCCGTCAACTTCTACAGCCACATATCGGAGAACGCCCCGCCCGACGTGCGCGCGAAAGCCGTCGCCGCTCGCAAAGCGAATCGCGGCACGCCGTATCTGTGGCTGAAAGCGACGTCGTCAATCATCGGCACCGGCGACACGATTGTCATGCCGTATGGCCGCACCGAACTTGATTGGGAAGTCGAGTTGGGCACGGTGATGGGCAAGCGCGCGCGGTACGTCTCGGCCAAGAACGCTGAAGAGCACGTGTTCGGCTACACGGTGCTGATCGACATTTCGGATCGTGGTGGCCGGCCGCCAGGCGGGTTCAGCAGCGGCAGCGACTGGTTCATCCAGAAAGGCCAGGACACCTTCGGTCCGATGGGGCCGTACATCGTGCCGAAAGAGTTTTACGGCAATCCGATGGCGGTGTTGAAGCAGACGCTCGTGGTGGGCACCGACCAGCGCCAGCAGGCCGACTCGTCCGACATGATCCACTCGGTCTGGGAAGTGATCGAATACGCCTCGTCCCTGGTTACGATTCAGCCGGGTGACATCATCGGCGCCGGCACGTCGGGTGGCGTCGGCATGGGGACGTCGGTGCGCGGATCGCAGCTGTGGTTGGTGGCCGGCGACGAGATCACCGCGGCGATCGACAAGATCGGCACGCTGAAGCACAAGGTCGAGGCCGCGCCCGCGCCGCCGCCGGGCACGGGATCGTACCTGCCCCCGGTTGCCACCTACCGCAAGCCGCAGCAGTAAAGTTTCGCGCCCTCCCGATTCAGGTCGGGAGGGCGCATCCAGTTTGATAGACTGGTAACCCCTCGAACGGAGAGTTGTCCGAGTGGTTTAAGGAGCACGCTTGGAAAGCGTGTATAGGAGAAATCCTATCTAGGGTTCGAATCCCTAACTCTCCGCCAGTCATTTCGGCTTCGCCTTCATTCCTAGCGCCGAGTCAGGCTTCAGCGGCGCGCCTTCACCCTTCGGGTTCGGCTAAGCGGCGTCGAATCCCTAACTCTCCGCCAGTCATTTCGGCTTCGCCTTCATTCCTGGCGTCGAGTCAGGCTTCAGCGGCGCGTGCCCTTCTTCTTCCGCTTCGCCGCAATGATCCGCCACGCTTCGCGCAGGTGACTTTCGAGCGCGTCGTCCTTGATGGCATCGAGGATGATGCCGACCCAGCCGCTCACGCCGACATACGGCGGATGGAAGTAGACGTCGGGCGCCTCCTCGATCATCAGGGGCTGCAGGCCGTCTCCGACCGGGACCCACAACGACATACGTCCGTCCGGTCGGTAGTGCTCCGAGAACATCGCGAAGCAACCCTTGCGCTCATCAACAAAGAAGCACGGCGTGCCGTGCGACGGCTTCTCAAACGAACTGGACAGCGTGCCGCAGATACGGCGAATGCGCTCGAGCTGCCCCGCGCGGCTGCTCTTGCTCTTCCGTGTGCCCTTCGCGCCATCGCGCGTGGCCAGCTGGCTGGCGCGGAACTTTGCAATCCGCTCGATCAGCCGGACCGGCACCGGCTCGGACAGTGGGAACTTGATGGTGCCCTTGCTGCGTTCGTATCGCGCCAGATCCTTGCCGAGTGCTTCGACCATGGCGTCGCTGGCGGGATAGATCGAGTAGTGCGACTTCCAGCCGGCGAAATACAGCGCGCCGACGCCGTTCAATGTGTAAGCCGGAATCTGATAGGCCAGTCCCTCTTCCGCCTTCGGCAGGGCCTTTCGGATGGCCTTGCGCACCGCCTCGAGGCTGGCGCGGGATTCCTTGGGCTTCGACGCGATGTACTCGCGCACGGACGCGAACTTCTTCTTGGACGACTTGGCCGGCATGCTGCGACACATTATCTCTGGCGGGGGGTAACCTGCGGCCACCAATGATTGCCAGATCCCTCGCTGCCCTCTTGGTCGTCGTCGCCGCCGATGCGGCCGCCCAGGCACCATCCAGACGAGCGTTGTCGCCCGCGGATGTCGCCGATATCACGGCGCTGGTGCGCCTCGAGGACACCAGAACGCTCGCCGTCGCTGAGTTGGCCAGGATGCTGAAGTCCGCGCATCCGGAGATCCGGCGCCGCGCGGCAATGGCTGTCGGACGGATCAACAAACCCGAAGGGGCGCCGTTACTGACCGCCGCGCGCGCTGATGCGGACACCGAGGTCGCCGGGGCGGTCGTGTTCGCAGCCGGCCAGTTGAAGGACGCCGCATCGGTGGCATGGTTGTCGGACGTGCTGCGATCGGCGAAGCACGCGGTGCCGGTTCGCCGTGAGGCCGCGCGCTCGCTCGGCAAGATCCGCACGCCCGAGGCGCGGACGGCGCTCTATGCCTATCTGTCGTCGGCGCTCGTTGGCGCCCCGGAGGCACTGGTTGCCGGTGAAGCGCTTTTGTCGTCCGGACGTTTCACGGGACCGAGCGATCTGTCGGCGCTGATCCGCTGGACGGCATCGACGGATTCAGAGGTGCGATGGCGCGCTGCGTGGGGGCTGGTCCGCCTGCGCGACCCGGGCGCAGTGCCGACGCTGCTCAAGCTGAGTTCCGACACTTCCCCGGACGTCCGCGCGTGGGCGGTCCGCGGCCTTGCGATTCCCGCACCCACCGCAGCCTCTCGCGCCGGCGGTGCGCCGCCACCGCCAAGCTTCGACTGGTCGCCGGTCGATCGCGCACCGCTGGCTGCGCGATTGAGAACCGCCTTGGCGGATTCCGATCGCCGCGTGCGCACTGAGTCGCTGCGCGCGTTGACGAGCCACGACGATGATGCCTCTGTTGCGGCGATCTTGAGCGCAATTGATTCGAACGACACTTGGATCTCGGTCTCGGCTGTGGAAGGCCTCGGGCGGTTTCAAGCACGCGCCGCTCAAATCGTGCCGAAGCTGATGACTGCAACGGCGCCGAATCGGCCGGAGGCGTTGCGGCAGGCGGCGCTTGCGCCGCTTGTGTCGCTGGCGCCCGACAGAGCGATTGAAGTGGCGGCGGCGCTGACGACCAGTCACAGCGTCGCCGTGCGATCGCTCGCCGTGCAGACGCTCAGTCGTCTCGGCGATCCCGCCCGCGCAAAGCTCGATGAGTTATTGGCGGCGACCCCGGCACTGAAGTCCTTTGTGCCGCCGCCGGCGGACGCGCCTCGCCCGCAGCGCCCCGCGCCGCCAGCTCGCGCGGAAGCTGAGTACAAGCGACTTGTCGAGCAGTGGATCGTGCCGGACTACAACGGTGCGGCTAAACCCAGGGCCATCATCGAGACGCCGCGCGGACCGATCGAGCTCGAGCTGTTTGCCGGAGACGCGCCACTTGGTCTCGAATACTTCATTCGCGTGGTCGAATCGGGAGAGATCGTCGGCACCGAGTTTGGCCGGCTGGTGCCGGACTTCGTCGCGCAGCAACGCCCGATTCGAGAAGACGTGACGCTCCGAGATGAAGTCACGCGTCGCGGATTGACGCGCGGCAATCTGAGCTGGGCGTCTGCCGGTCTCGACACGGGCCGTCCGGGATATACGCTTGGCTTCACGCCGCAACCACACAACGAGGGTGACTTCACCACGCTCGGTCGCGTGCTGCGTGGCCTCGATGCAATAGATCGGCTCGAGTTTGGCGACAAAATCACCGCCGCGCGGATGATCAAGAAGTAACCAGATGGAACGCTTTGCATGGATCTGCCTTGCCGGTGCCGCCGGCTCAGGCGCTCGCTATCTGATTGGCCTCTGGGCGGCGCAACGATTCGGACCCGCGTTTCCGTACGGAACGTTGTTTGTGAACCTCGGCGGTTGTTTCCTGATGGGCGCGATCATGCAGTCCGCGCTGACATTATCGTGGTCCGAGACCGCGCGGATGGCGATCACTGTTGGTTTCCTCGGCGGGCTCACCACGTATTCAGCGTTCAACTACGAGACGACGCGTTTCCTGGAATCAGGCGCCTACGGCGCGGCCGCGACCAACGCGACGTTCACCATCGCGGGATCGATGATCGCAGGGGTGCTGGGCATGTGGCTGATGCGGTCCCTGTTAACCAGATAGCACTATCATGGTCGCCATGAGACACCATTTCACGTTTGCTTTTGTGACGGCGGCGCTTCTGGCATCAACAGCTGCGACCAGCGCGCACTTCAAGCTGCTCGCGCCGCCTTCCTGGATCAACAGCAACGAGCTTGGCGATCCGCAGAAGGCCGGGCCGTGCGGCGGCGATCCCAAGCCTGGCGCGAACGACGCGATCCTGACGAAGGCCGTGACCAAAGTGACCGGTGGCTCGATGTTGCCGATCAAGGTGCAGGAAACGATCTTCCACTCCGGGCACTATCGCGTGGCGCTGTCCGTGAACTCGCGCACCGAGCTGCCGCCGGATCCGTATGCGCAGGAGAAGTGGACCGAGCGCGGACTCTATTCAGTGTGGGGCCAGATCCAGAGCCCGCCGCAGATCCCCGTCTTGGCGGATGGCTTGTTCCAGCACTACAACAAGCCCGGTGAGCCCGCCTCCCAACGTCCGAAGGTGCCGATGGCACCGTGGGAAACGCAGGTGCAACTGCCGAACATCAACTGCGAGAAGTGCACTCTGCAAGTGATTCAGTTCATGGCGGATCACGTCTACAACCAGCCCGGTGGCTACGCCTATCGCCACTGCGCGGATCTCCAGATCACCGCGGATCCGGCCAAGCCGATCGATACCCGCTGGCCGGGGCAGACCGCAGCGACGAAGTAGCGCTTTTCTTCCCGCGAGACCCATGAGCAAAACGTCAAAATCGCGTCAGCGCGCGCACGCACCGACGGCCGTGCTGCAGACCGAGCCCAATTGGCCGCTGCTTGCCCTGAGCGTCGTCGGCGTGGCCCTGACCGCGTATCTGTCGTGGACGTCGTTGAGTGGTGGCGATGTCGCCGGCTGCTCGGCGGGCGGTGGTTGCGACACGGTGCTGACAAGCCGCTGGGCCACTTTGTTCGGCCTCCCAACCGCCGTGTGGGGGCTGCTGGCGTATCTCAGCCTCGGCGCGATCGCGTTTGTCCGCCGCGTCGACACGCAGTGGTCGTACGCATGGACGGTTGCGTTCTTCGGCTTCGGGTACAGCGTCTACCTCACCGTCGTCTCGCTCACGATTCTGCGATCCACGTGTCCGTATTGCCTGACGTCCCTGGCCTTGATGAGCGCCACTCTGGCGCTGGTCGTGTGGCAGCGTCCGGTCGAGATGCAGCGTCGATCGTGGCTGGGGCTGAGCATCGGTCGCGGCGTACTAGCCGCGCTCGCGATCCTTGTCGTGCACGCGATGAACACCGCTCCGGAGGCCCAGCCAATCGGTCCCGAAGACCCGGTTGTCCGCGCGCTGGCCGAACATTTGTCCGACACTCGCGCGGTGTTCTTCGGGGCGTCTTGGTGCACGCATTGCCAGGAACAAAAGCGCCTCTTCGGTGCGTCCGTCAGCCGGCTGCCGTACATCGAATGCAGTCCGAACGGCCCCAACACGCCGCCACTGCGATCGTGCACTGCGGCCGGGGTGCAGAATTATCCGACCTGGGTGATTGACGGACAGTTGTATCCAGGCAAAGTCCTGTCGCTGGCACAATTGGCCGCCGCCTCCAAGTTCCCAGACGCGGCAAAAGTGAAGTAGCCAGGGCCTCGGGCTCGACGATCGAGGCAATGACCTGTATACTGTCACTCGTGTTTATGACCCGAAAGCGGATGCTCAAGCGTGTCAAACCTGGCGCGGGGGGCGTTCGTCTGTAGGAACCTCAGTCACAACAGGTTTCGAAACGGTCGACAAGCTACCCGCCGCGGATTACCGCCCGGCGGGTTTTTTGTTTTTGCAGGCGACTAGGCCAATAGGAGACGACGGTGGACGCGATTGAAGTGGGCGTGTTGGGTGCGACCGGGATGGTGGGGCAGCGATTTGTGTCCCTCCTCGCGAATCACCCATGGTTCCGGTGCACGTGGCTGGCCGCCAGCGAGCGGTCCGAAGGCAAAGCCTATAAATCCGTTGCGCCGTGGAAACTGAGCACTCCCATCCCGGGCGGCGCCGCCGATCGCATTGTGGATGCCTGTGTTCCCGGACGCGGGCCCAAGGTGGTGTTCTCGGGCCTTGATGCCTCCGTGGCCGGAGAGGTCGAGGGCGCCTTCGCGGCGGCGGGGCACATCGTCATCAGCAACGCGCGCAACTTCCGCATGGATCCGCTGGTGCCGCTGCTGATCCCTGAAGTCAATGCCGATCACCTCAAGTTGATCGGCGAACAGCGCCGCTCGAAAGGCTGGAGCGGCGCCATCGTCACCAACCCCAACTGCTCGACGATCGTGCTCGCCATGGCGCTGGCGCCGCTGCGGGCGTTCAACATCCGCTCGGTGATGGTGTCAACGATGCAGGCGGTGTCGGGCGCGGGCTATCCAGGAGTGCCGTCGCTCGACATTCTCGGCAACGTTGTGCCCTTCATCAGCGGTGAAGAAGAGAAGATGGAAACCGAGACGCTGAAAATCCTTGGCGGGGACGGTGGCCGAGTGCCCTACAACGCGGTGGTCAGCGCGCACACCAATCGGGTGCCGGTGATTGATGGCCACACCATGACGGTGTCGGTCGCGTTTGAGCAGAAGCCGTCGCTCGATGCGATTGCCGACGCCATGCGCAGCTTCACCGGCCGTCCGCAGGAACTGTGGCTGCCGAGCGCGCCGCAGCCGCCGATCGTGCTGATGCCCGAAGCCAACCGCCCGCAGCCGCGTCTCGACGCCGAGATCGGTGGCGGCATGGCCATTACTGTCGGCCGTCTTCGCGAGTGTCCGGTGATGCACGCCAAGTTCGTGGCATTGGGACACAATACGGTTCGCGGCGCTGCCGGCGCGGCCATTCTGAATGCCGAGCTCATGCACGCTGAGGGACTCCTGCAATGAAGGTGATGAAGTTTGGCGGAACCTCGGTCGCCGATCAGCCGGCGATCGAACGGTTGATCGCGCTCGTGCGCGCCGAACGGCAGGCCGAGGCGCAGACCGAAGGTGGTGATGCGCGTGGCCCGGTCGTGGTGGTGTCGGCGCTCTCGGGGGTGACCGACCGGCTGCTTGGCGTGGCGGCGCTGGCCGGCTCCGGCGATGTTGAGGGCGCGAGGACCAGCCTCCAGGATCTGCGCGCACGCCACATCAAGGTCTCGGAGGTGATCGCCGACGCGTCACTGCGCCAGCCGGTGGTCGACGCGCTCAACCGGGAGTTCGACGATCTCGAGCGGATCGTCACCGCGCTTGCGGTGCTGCAGGAAGTCTCGCCGCGCTGGCTTGATGCCCTGGCCGCAACCGGCGAGATTCTGAGCAGCCAGGTCGTCGCCGCTGCACTCACGTCGCACAAGCTGCTCGCCAGTTTCGTCGACTCGCGCAAGGCCGTCGTCACGGATGGCGAACACACCGCGGCAGCGCCGATGTTCGAGGAGACCACGGCGGCATTGATGACGCATGCGGATCCACCATTGGCCGCCGGCCGCATTCCCGTCATGGGCGGGTTTGTCGGCGCGACGACCGCAGGGGTAACGACGACGCTGGGACGCGGCGGTTCGGACTTTTCGGCGGCGATTGTCGGCGCCTGCCTCGGCGCCTCCGAGATTCAGATCTGGACCGACGTCGACGGCAATCTGGCCCCCGCCCCCCGCATAGTGAAGAATCCGCAGGTGGTGCCGCACCTGTCGTTCGCCGAAGCATCGGAGCTGGCCTACTTCGGCGCCAAGGTACTGCACCCGGCCACGATTCAGCCCGCCGTCGCCCGCAACATTCCCGTGCGCATCCTGAATTCGCATCGCGCCAGCGCGCGCGGAACGCTGATCACCGGAGAGCGGCCGAAGAGCGAGCGCCCGCTGACCGCGGTTGCGTCGAAGAAGGGCGTCACCGTCGTCGACATCACGTCGACGCGGATGTTGATGGCGCACGGCTTTCTGCGCCGCCTGTTCGAGGTGTTCGAGCGATTCAAGACGCCGGTCGACGTCATTACCACCTCGGAGGTGAGCGTCTCGGTCACGATCGACGATCAGCGCCGCCTCCCGGCGATCATCGAAGCGCTGTCCGGATTTGCCCAAGTGGAGCGCGAGGACGCGATGGCCATCGTATGCGTCGTCGGCGACGGGCTGCATGACGATGCGGGGCTGGCGGCTCAGGTCCTTGGATCAGTGGGCGATGTCTCGCTTCGCATGGTGTCGCAGGCCGCGTCGCGCCGGAACATCACGTTCGTGATTCGCGAAGCGGATCTGCCGGCCGCGCTCGGCCGCGTGCACGACAAGTTCTTCGCCGGGGTCTCGGCGTAAATGCGCATCCTCCTGCTCGGGCACGGCCGCATGGGCCAACTCGTCGAGTCGCTGGCGCCGTCTTACGGCGGCACGATCGCCGGCGTGATCGATGAGCATTCGGGTGAGCGGGCGATTGCCGACGGACAGTTCGGCGACGTGGATGTGGCAATTGATTTCACGCTGCCGGACGCCGTGCCTGGCAATCTGCCGAAGCTGGCGGCCCGCAGGATCAACGTGGTCATTGGCACGACCGGATGGAACGCGCACGAAGCGTCGATGCGCGAGGTGGCCGCAAAGGCCGGCATCGGCGTGTTGGCGGCCTCGAACTTCTCGCTGGGCATGAACATCTTTCAGCTCGCGGTCGAAGAAGCAAGCCGCAACTTCGCGAAGCATCCGGAGTTTGGCGCGTGGCTCCACGAGTTGCACCACGTCATGAAGAAGGATGCGCCATCGGGCACCGCCCTCACCATCAAGCAGGGGATGGAACTGGCCGGCTACTCGCGGCCGATTGACGTGTCGTCATCGCGCGCCGGGCACATACCCGGTACGCACACCGTGGGCTTCGATGGGCCATCGGAGACGATCGAGCTGACGCACACGGTTCGCGATCGCGCCGTCTTCGCGCGCGGCGCGCTGGTGGCGGCGAAGTGGCTCGCCGGCAAGCACGGCTGGTTTTCGATTCGAGACCTACTACAGGAACAACCATGAGAACTCCATTTACTGGCGTCGGCACGGCACTCATCACTCCGTTTACGAAATCGGGCGCGCTCGATGAGGGCGCGGTCAAGGCGCTGGCCAGGCGCCAGGTCGACAACGGCATTCACTTTCTCGTGCCGTGCGGCACGACAGGTGAGACGCCGACGCTGAGCGCCGCCGAGCGCCGTCGCGTCGTCGAATTAGTGCTCGAGGCGGCAAACGGCAAGGTTCCGGTGATGGCCGGTGCCGGCGGCTACGACACGCAGGAAGTCGTGCACGTCGCCAGGGAGATGCAGAGCATTGGCGTCCAGGGGCTGTTGTCGGTGACCCCGTACTACAACAAGCCGACGCCAGAAGGCCTCTACGCGCATTTCTCGAAGATCGTCGAGGCCACCAACCTGCCGGTGCTGCTCTACAACGTCCCGGGCCGGACCGGCTGCAACATCGATGCGACGACGTGCGCGAAGCTGGCGACCATTCCGAAGGTGATCGGCGTCAAGGAAGCGTCTGGAAACATCACCCAGATGGTCGAAGTCGTGAAGGCCGTGCCCAGCGACTTCCTGGTGCTGTCGGGCGATGACGCGTTGACCGTGCCGCTGATGTCGATCGGCGGCCGTGGGCTGATCTCGGTGGCGTCGAACTCGATCCCTGCAGAGATGGTGAAGATGGTGGAAGCCGCCGAGCGTGGCGATTACGCCGCGGCGCGGACGCAGCATCAGCGCCTGGTTCCGATGATGCTCGGAAACTTCATGGAGTCGAACCCCGGCCCGGTCAAGTACGCGATGTCGGTCATGGGGTTGTGCGAACTGTCGTTCCGTCTGCCGATGGTGCCGCCGCGGCCGGTCTCGCAGGAAAAGATGCGCGCGTTGTTGAAGGAGCTGGGCATTGAGTCTGCAGTCCAC
>JAYQOO010000040.1:21023-29841 GCA_038144855.1 Acidimicrobiia bacterium
GTCCACCATTGAGGCACTTGCCGCCGCGGGCGGCGGCGCCGATCGCGCGCAGGCGCGCGAGGCGTACTTCCAGCTGAAAGCCGACCTTGAAGCGGGCACCGTCCGCTCCGCCGAGCCGGATGCGTCCACGCCAACCGGCTGGCGGGTCAACACGTGGATCAAGCAAGGCATCCTGCTTGGGTTTCGTTTCGGCGATCTGGTCGACATGTCCGCCGGGCTGCCGTTCTCCGACAAGGACACGCAGTCGGTGCAGCAGTTCCCAACCGCGAAGAACGTACGCGTGGTTCCGGGTGGTTCGGCGATCCGCGGCGGCGCCCATGTGGCCCGCGGTGTGATCTGCGTGCCGCCCATGTATGTGAACATCGGCGCCTACATCGGTGAAGGCACGCTGATCGATTCGCACGCGCTGGTGGGCTCGTGCGCGCAGATCGGCGCACGCGTTCACGTCAGCGCCGCGGCGCAGATCGGCGGCGTGCTCGAGCCCGTCGGCGCGCTTCCGGTCATCGTCGAAGACGACGTGCTCGTCGGCGGCAACACCGGCATTTATGAAGGCGCCGTGATCAAGCAGCGCGCCGTGATTGCGGCGGGCACGATCCTGACGGGATCGACGCCGGTCTATGACCTGGTACACGGCACCATCATCAAGCCGGCACCTGGTCAGCCGCTGATCATTCCAGAAGGCGCGGTGGTGGTGCCTGGCGCCCGGGCCGTGACGGTCGGGGCCGGCAAGGACTGGGGGTTGTCGCTGGCGACGCCCGTGATCGTGAAGTACCGCGACGATAAGACCGACGCGCGCACGGAGCTCGAACAGTGGATCCGGTAGACGTCCTGTCGCTGGCGCGCCAGCTGATTGATATCGAGTCGACCACGGGGAACGAAGGGCAGGTGGCGGGGTTTCTTGCCGGCTACCTTCGCGACCGCGGCTATTCGGTGCTCGAGCAGCCGCTCGAACCGATCGCAGGGACGCCGCGAACCAACGTCATTGCCGCCGTCGGCGAGCCCGATGTTGTCTTCTCCACGCACTTCGACTGTGTGCCGCCGTTCTTTCCGAGCCGCGTCGACAATGGCGTGTTATTCGGCCGCGGCGCGTGCGACGCCAAGGGCATCCTGGCCGCGCAGGTCGCGGCAGCGGAACGGCTCCGCGCCAAGGGCGAGACGCGGGTTGGGCTGGTGTTTGTGGCCGGCGAAGAGCGCGGTAGCGACGGCGCGAAGGCGGCCAACAAGATCGCGTCGAAGAACCGCTTCCTCATCAACGGCGAGCCCACCGAGTTGCGCCTCGGCGCCGCGACCCGCGGGTGCTTTCGCGTCAAGCTGACGGCAAAGGGCAAGGCGGCCCACTCCGGGTACCCGGAACTTGGCGAATCCGCGATTGAGAAATTGATGGACTGCCTGGTGTCGCTGCGCGCGGCGGACTGGCCGTCCGATCCGCAAATGGGCCGCACTCATTACACGGTCGGCCTCATCAGCGGCGGCGTTGCGCCCAACGTGATCCCGCCCAACGCGGAGGCCGAAGTGTTCTTCCGCACGGTCGGCGACCACGCTCCGGTGCGCGAGGTCCTGCACGCGGCGATTGCCGGCCGCGTCGAGATCACGGAGATCCTCGAACTGCCGGCCGTCCGGATGCACACGGTGCCCGGATTCGATACGGCTGTGTTCTCGTATTTCAGCGACGTGCCGTTCCTGTCCAATTGGGGCACGCCGCTGCTGATCGGGCCTGGGACCATTCACGTCGCCCACACGGACCACGAACAGCTCTCCCTCGAGGAGTTGCATCGTGCCGTCGATACCTACGAAACGCTCGCGGCGGCGCTGCTGGCTTCGTAGCCGGAAGTTGTGTCAAACTAGGAGTTCGGCCCGGAACCTCGGCAATCTCAGGGCGGCGAATCGCGTCAGGGCCGGAAGGCAGCAGCGCTAAGTCGTTTCCGTGATGTGTTGAGGACCTCCGGGCCGTTTCCACACATCAGTCATCAGTCAAGAGTCGACAGTTAAGAGTTGATGGCCTACCAGGTACTGGCGCGCAAGTGGCGCCCGCAGAAATTCGAAGACGTCCTCGGTCAGCAGGCTGTCACGCGCACGCTCAAGAACGCGCTGAAGAGCAAGCGCATCGCGCAGTCGTTCGTGCTGTCGGGGCCGCGCGGCTGCGGCAAGACCACCACGGCGCGCATCCTGGCGCGCGGGTTGAGCTGCGCCAAGGGGCCGACCCCTGAGCCGTGCGGCGAATGCGATGCCTGCATCGAGATTGCGGAAGGCCGCGACATCGACGTGCTGGAAATCGACGCCGCCACCCACACCGGTGTCGACAACGTCCGCGAGGTGATCGTCGAGGGATTGTCGATCGCGCCGGTCCGCAACCGCTACAAGGTCTTCATCATCGATGAAGTCCACATGCTGTCGCAGAACTCCTTCAACGCGCTGTTGAAGTCGATTGAAGAGCCGCCACCGCACGTCATCTTCATGATGGCGACGACCGAGCAGCACAAGATTCCCGATACGGTGCTGTCGCGATCCCAGGTCTACGAGTTCAAGACCATTTCAGCGAAGACGGTCTCCGATCGCCTGCGCACCATTGCCGGCGAAGAGAAGATCGAGATTGCAGATGAGGGATTGCTGCTGCTGGCGCGCGCCGGCGAGGGCAGCATGCGCGATTCGCTCAGCGCCTTCGACCAGGTCCGCGCGTTTGCCGGCGACACCATCGCCGTCGAAGACGTCGTCACCGTCCTCGGCCTGGTCGGTCGCGACCTGGTGTTCGATCTGCTCGACGCGGTCGTGACCGAAGACGCCCCGGCCGCATTTGCGCTGGTCGAGCGCGCCATCGAACGCGGCTACGATCTGCGACTGCTGTGCCGCGAACTGGCGCGCGCGACGCGCGACCTGCTGATCCTGTCCGTCGATCCGCGGCGGGCGTCGGATCCGGACGTGGCCACCGATACCGAACGCGAACGCCTGTCGGCCATGGCCGGCCAGTGGTCGCGCGAGGATCTGCTCCGCGCCTTCGACCTGCTGACCAAGGCCGAACAGGAAGTGCGGGTGTCGGATCAGCCGCGCTACAACCTGGAAATGGCGCTGCTGCGCCTCATGCACCTTCGCAAGCTGGTGCCGCTGAGCGATTTGCTCTCAGGCGGCGGGGGCGGCGTGCGGTCGATGGCGTCGCCGGCGCCTGCGGCGCGCGCGGTGCCTGCGGTGTCTCGTCCGGCCGCGCCCAGCTCCTCACCGGCACCTAAAGCGTCCGCCAAACCACCCGCTCCTCCGGCCGCCGGCCCGCAAAGCGCCGCGCGCACGACAGCTGCCGAGAACGACGGCGGCTTCAAGGATCGCTTTCTCGCCGAGCTGAAGGCGTCGAAGTCGACGTTCTACAACCTGGTCGTGGCCTCCGCCTTCCGCATCGACGCGTCATCGTCCGGGGTGGTATTCGCGTTCCTGCCGAACCAGAAGAACGCCAAGAGCCAGTGCGAAGAGCAGAAACCGTGGCTGGCCTCGGTCGCGGAAAAAGTCGCGGGCAAGGCCGTGCCGGTGACGATTGCCGTGGCGGACGCGGGAGCCGCGCCTGCGCCTGCGACGCTGTCACCTGCTTCAGCATCCTCGCCCTCGTCGCTTGGTCCGCCGACGTCGATGTCCGGAGATGCGAAGGCTGAGGCGATGGCCAACTCCACCGTGCAGGCAGTGCTCGAGATATTCCCGGTCGACAAGACGACCATCGAAGAACGCTAATGGACATCCAGAACATGATGAAGCAGGCGCAAGAGATGCAAGAGCGCCTGCAGCGGGAGATGTCGGAACTGACGGTGCAGGGCAACGCCGGCGGCGGCATGGTCACCGTGACGATCAACGGCCACAAGCACCTGCAGCGCCTGGTGATCGATCCGGAAGTGGTGTCGAAGGACGACGTCGCGATGCTGCAGGACCTGATCGTCGCGGCGGTCAACGACGCGCACCGCAAGGTCGATGACGCACTGAAGCAGAAGATGGGCGGCCTGCTCGGCGGCCTTCGACTCCCCGGGATGTAACAGCAGGCCGCCAGGCGAACGGGCGAACAGGCTAGAATTCACAGAGTGTCACTTCCCGGCTCGCTCCAGGACCTCGTCGATCAATTCAAGAAACTTCCCGGCATCGGCGCGAAGAGCGCGCAGCGCCTGGCGTTTCACGTGCTGCGCACGCCGCGCGAGGACGCTGAGCGGCTGTGCCAGGCCATCCGCGACGTCAAGGATCGCGTCACCTATTGCACCATCTGCAACAACATCACCGACTCCGATCCCTGTGTGCTCTGCGCCGATGACGGCCGCGACCACCGGGTGATTTGCGTCGTCGAGGAGCCGCAGAACGTCAGCGTCGTTGATCGCACCGGTGGGTTTCGTGGCGTCTATCACGTATTGATGGGGGCGATCTCGCCGTTGCAGGGCGTCGGTCCCGACGACCTGAAGATCAAGGGCCTGCTTGCGCGCATTGCCGGCGGCGGTGTGGACGAGGTCATTCTCGCCACCAATCCGACGGTTGAAGGCGAAGCGACGGCCATCTATCTCGCGCGGCTGCTCAAGCCGCTCGGCCTGCGTGTCACCCGCATCGCCACCGGTATCCCGGTGGGCAGCGACCTTGACTACGCCGACGACCTCACGGTCGGCAAGGCCCTCGACGGCCGCAGAGAAGTGTAGAATCGGGGCACCCCCGATGTTGCCTGCGGCTTACCAGGTCCCTGCAGCGGCGCTTCTGCTCGCCGGCGGATTTGTCGCCTGCTTCTTTGGCTACCGCCTTTTCAAGGTCGTACTCGGACTGTTTGGATTCATCATCGGCGTGCTCGCGGCCACGTCCTTCTTCGGACCCGCGGATACGACGCCGATGCTGGTGGCGGCGTTGGTTGGCGGAATCGTCGGGGCCGGCGTGCTCCTCGCCGCCTATTTCGTCGGTGTCGCCCTGGTCGGCGCCGGCATTGGCGCGCTGATCGTCAACCTGATCTGGACGCAGGTTGAGGGCGATCCGCATCCGGCTATCGTCATTCTCTTCTCCGTTGCCGGCGCGGTCGTGGCGACCTGGCTGCAGCGCTACGTGATCATCATCGGCACTGGTTTCGCGGGGGCGTGGACGATGCTGGTCGGCGGGCTCGCGATCATGGGCGACGGCGGCCCGCTCAAGGCGGCGGCCGACGGCAATCCCTGGGTGGTGTATCCGCTGAATCCCGCACCCGGGATGCGCTGGTTGCCCTGGGCCTGGTTCATCGTCGGCGTGTTTGGCACGCTGGTGCAGATGCGATGGACCGGCGGCGATCGCGGTCGTGTTGGCAAGGCCGCCAAGAGCAACAAAAAGAAACCTGCGAAAGACGAGTAGTTCCTTTGGCCGGGCGATTAGCTGGCCAACAGGTCGACGGCGCTGATTCCACTCAGGAACGCGTCCTCGATCCGGGATCCCGAACACCAATCACCACACACGATCACGCGGTCTCGTACGATGGCGCCGAGGGCCAGCGGCGGATCGACGGTTGCGAATCGCCAGCGGTGCACGGCGGCGTGGAAGGCGCGGGGCAGGCCGCCTGGGATCAAGTCTTCGAACGCTTCCATCAAAAACGCCCCGACGTCCTCGGTTCGATCGTTGAGGTGCGACTCGCTCCACGCGGTGGATGCGTGAAGCACCCAGGTGTCGATCTTCCAGTTGCGCTTCGGCTTCGAGCTGTTCCTCGCGATCCACGCGAGGGCGCTGCCGCTGACGAAGGCGGCGTCGAAGCGAGCCGGGACGCGTTCTTCGAAGGCGGCCATGACCGCCCAACAGGGTTTCGTCGTGACGGCCGGGAGATCCAGTAGAAGCGCACGCGCCTGGTCCGCAGCCAGCGCGACGATCACGCGGTCATAGGAGGTCAGCAGGGGATCGAGCGAGTCGACGCGGTGGTTGAAGCTGACGCTGAGATCGCGGGCCAGCCAGGCCCCGATTGCGTGCATGCCCGGAGTGCCGACGTAGCGGCTGGCCGTCCCGTCGACGTCCTCCCAACCTTCGCCATCAAACGAGACGATGCGCCCGGTCCATTTCGCGATCACCCGATCGCGTTCGAGTTCGGCGGCCAGCATCGAAAACCGATCGTCGCGGACCGTGAAGTACTGCGCGCCATGATCGAAGGCCACCTCTCCGGAGAGCCCCTTCGGCAATTCGAGCGCGTGGACCATGCGGGTCGCGACTCTGCCGCCTGGATGTGCCGCGCGCTCAAACACGCGCACCTCGTGTCCGCGTTCCCGCGCTGCGCGCGCAGCGGACAGCCCTGCGATTCCTGCCCCGACGACCGCGATGTTCATTGTCCGGACAGTACGCGTCCGAGGCTGCCGTGGTATCCGGTCATCTCGAGATAGCCAACCCCGCGGATGTCCTGTTGGCCCGCAGGCCTGTTCAACTGCCGGCCGGTGATGTCGACCATGCCTTCCCAGTAGGCAACACCAGTGGACCCGACCAGCGACAGTTCCTGGTCTTGCAACGGCGTGGTGACTTGCAACTCGAGCTGCTGCGATGCAACGGCGATCGTCCACTCCGTGGGATACACCGCGCCGTTTTTCGACGTGAACGAGCGCCGGCCAGGGGTCAGGGTGAAGTCGTTGTTGCCCAGGTGGATCGTCTTCCCATTGGCCTCCACCAGCGTGCCGCTCGATCGCGGATCGCGCGAGCCATCCGCGCGTCGCAACTGGTAGAGCATCAGCTCGCGATTGTCGGACAGCTGAATCGACAGCCAGTCCCAGCCTCGTTGCTCGGGCTCGAGAAAGCTGGTGCCGAATTCGTGATCCATCCAGCTTTCGCCGGTGACGGTGAAGCGCTCGCCGTCGATCGTCAGCGTGCCGCTCGTTGGCATGCGGGTCAGCGAGTAGTAGTGCGAGGCGTTGCCAGGCTGGGAGCCCTTCTGGCTGATCCCGTTGATGCCGTTAATGGCCGGCGCCTTGCCCTCGCCCAGCGTGAACTCAATGCCGGCCTCAGGGCCGATCGCGCGCAGCCGATGCGTGGTCCCGTCGAGCGCCGCCGACCAATCGTCGTTCCATACCTTGAACGTATCGGTTGCCGCGCCCGCCAGCCCCGGCCCGCCGCGTGACAGCTTCTCCGCATAGCGGTAGCGCTGTCCCTTCGCGTCGCTGACGGCGAGGTGCGTCATGAACAGGTCGCGCACGGCCCACCGCGACGGATTCGCAGGCGTGTGATCAACGCCCACACGGAAGAACGTGACCTGGTAGCCGAAGCGCCGGCCATCGGCCGCCCTGAGGTTGCCGGTGTAGTACCACCACTCGATCTTGTAGTCGGGATGACTGGCGTGGTCGCGCGGGAAGGCATACGTGTAGCCCGCCGTGGCCTGCTTCCACGGCGATACCACCTGCGCGGCCAGTACCAGGAGCAGGGCCAGCTTACTCATCATGGGTCAAGACCAGTTGCGCAGCCCGCTGCGCGGGATAGATGCCGGCGATCGCCGTCGCCACCACCACGGCGATCGACGCCTGTATCAGGAACGCCACCGGCAGGTGGAACTGGATCGTCCAGCCAAAGCTCTGCACGTTGATCACGTAGATCAGCACCAGTGACAGCGCCAAGCCGACGGCGAGGCCAATGCCCTGGCTGACGGCGCCGATCAGCGCCGCCTCAATGATCACCATGCGACGGACCTGACGGCGATCAGCGCCGGTGAGCCGCAGCAGTGACAGGTCGCGGCGGCGTTCGAGCACCAGGGTGAGGAGCGTGCCGGCCACGCCGAGCATCGCCACGGCGATCGCGATCATTTCGAGGGCATAGGTGATCGCGAACGTGCTGTCGAAGACCACCAGGATCTCGTTGCGCAGGGTGCGGTTGCTGTAGATGAACGCGCGATGGCCCTCGTCCAGCAGGGCCAGCATTTCACCCCGGACCTGCTCGGGATCCGCGCCCTCTTTCAGATAGGCCGCCACGGCACTCGGCTGCAGATCGCCGAAATATTTCCGGAACGTGCCGCGGTCCATGATGACCGCGCCGCGGTCGCTGGCGTAGTCGTAGTAGACGGCGGCGATGCGGAAGGGCCGCGAGCCTTGCGGTGTGGGAATGTCGATCGTGTCGCCATCCCGCTTGCGGTAACGCATGGCGAACGGTTCGGACACGATCACGGTGTCCTGGCCGATGGCCGGTTTCAGAAGATCGCGCCCATTGGCTGGGCTCTTGAACAACAGGTTCCCCTGCTCGGCAATGACATCGAATGTGCCGGCGCCGAGCACTGCGAGATTCCCCTCATAGACGAGATCCACCTGGCGGAACCGATCGATCGACGCGACCTGCGGATGCTTCGAGATTGCCTGGATCACGTCGTCCGAGACGGTTTGTTCAGAGCCGACGGTCGGGCGAAGGCCAGGCCCGATGAAGAGATCCGCCTGCAGCGTCTGGCCAACCCAATACACCACGGTGTCGCGGAAGCTGCCGATCATGACCGCGATCGCCACCATCATCGACAGGCTCACCGACAGCGCAGCGACCGAGATCGACAGCCGCGGAATGGCCGACGTGAGATTGGCGTGCGCGAGCAGGCCTTCGACACCCAGTCTCCGGCGCAGGAACAGCCTCCCGATTCGCGCTAGGCCGTACATGATCGCCGGCACCAGGAACGCCGAGCCGATCACGATGATGAACGACGACAGGTAGCCGAAGATCGGGCGCCTGCCGACCGGCGGCAGCTGTGCCAGCGCGTACGCCAGCCCGAGCAGGACCAGGGCGACGATCAAGGCGGTGGGGTTGAATCGGACTCGCGTGTCGAGCGTGTCGTGCCCGCGCATGGCCGCCGTGGGCGGCACGCGACTCGCTTCCAGGGCCGGGATCGCCGCCGCGATCAGCGAGAGCGGCAGGCCAATGG
>JAYQOO010000041.1:0-4566 GCA_038144855.1 Acidimicrobiia bacterium
GCCTCGACCAAACAAGTACCAGCCCGGACCAACGGTGAACAGCGCCAACGTCAGGACCGCGGCGGCCAGTCCCCCACGGAAGCCGGCGGCCACGCGCGCGACGCGGAAGGCAAACAGGGCGCCAGCAACAGCGCAGGCTCCATCCCAGAACAACTCGCCGACACTGGAATCACCGAACACCATGTGCAGCGCGCCGAGGATCCAGCGATACAGCGGCTGGAACCAGAACACCGGCTCTCCACCTTCGATCCAGAATCCCTGCAGGAAAATGCGGTACGCGAAGCGCTGGAACATCCACCAGTCATCGCCCACGCTGTACCAGGTGGCCCGGCCGATGTCCTTGTAGCCGTAAGCCGCCACCAGCACCAGGAACGGCACAGCAATCAGCAGTTGCGCCCCGAACAGGTTTCGTAGGCGGCGCGGCACCTTCACTGCAGCCATCAATCCCAAGACCGCCGGCAGCACCCGCATCGCGGCCACGTGTATCGAGGATGCCGCCGCAGCGCCGACGCCTGCAATGACGGCGATGATCACGTTGAGGTCACCGACGCGTGCCAGCAGATAGGCTGCGGCCGCTGCCAACAGGGCCAGGACCAGGCCTGCCTGCACCCACGCCCCCACCGGACGGAGCCACCCATCAATCGCTCGCGCCGGGCTCGTTGTGGCGACCGCGCCGGTCCAGACTTCACGTCCGTTCCACAACGGGATGAGCCGCCACCGCTCGCCGCTCAATTGTGCGCCGATGTTGATCTGGTAACCGCCGGCCTCGAGGCGCACGCCGTCGCGAAGTTGAGACGCGTCGACGGGTTGCCCGTCGATGTTTGCGGCGAGGGCCATACCTTCACCGCTCTCGATACGGAATTCGCCTTCGGAGGCCACCTGCAGCGCGCCCGAAAGTTGCAGGGCCGGCCTGGCAAGCGGTGGCCGTTCTTCAGGGGTGGACGGCGAGTCAAGGTTCGCCGGGGGGAGGTTGTAGAACCAGACCGGAAACTGCTCGATCTCTGCGTAGCCTCGCGTCATCACCGCGGAGCAGGCCGGCACCGGGCTGCGCCAGTCGGCGCGCACGTCCCAGGCGTGCGGCACGGTGACGTTGTCGACGAAAATCGGAATCGGCGAGACGAACCTGAGGCACCAACCGTCCGGGGTGGCGACCATGAACACCGCCGCCTTCCAGATCAGCAGCACGAGCACGAGACCGCGCACCATCAAACGCCGCAGGATCGCGCGATCGACGGCCAACAGCGCCGGCAGCGCCAGCCCAATCACCAACGCCTCGAGGCGGCCGTCGAGCGGCGCGCCATCCAGCGGACCCGCAAGCCGCGAGGGCCACAACAACGCCGCAGCCGCTAGTGCCGCCCAGATCGCGGTGCTCAGAGGGTGCTCCGCACCGGGATCATCGTGCCCGTCCCCAGTCGGTAATACTCAAACAGCAACAGCCCCACGAGAAGAATTTCACCGTACCAAAACCAACTCTGCCACATGTAGATCTCGAACACGTTGAACCCTGCGATTCGACTCAGCAGACCGGCAGGCACCACGAAGGCACCGACCAGGGCATACGACGCTGCCCATAGCAGCAAACGGCCCATGGCCCCGTCAGCAAGGTAGATGGCCAGCAGCACGTTGAAGGGAATGATCAGCAGGATCAGGTAGTAATAGTGCGCGAAGAAGAAGCAGGCGCAAATGGTGGCGACAGTGGCCACCTCGATCGCCCGGCGTCGGCGTTCGGTGGCCTCGGGCAGCACCACCCGCGCCAGCCGGCGCTCGAACGTCAAATACGCCGCCGCGACAGCGATGCAAAGGGTCAGGTAAATCGCCGGCGGGTTGACCCACGAGTGGGCCGCGGCCATTGAGCACAGGCCGTGACGGAGATTGGCGTAGGTCGTGTCGTGCTCGTGCCACCCCCCGCAGAAGCCGTTGCCGGCTAGGTGTCCGGTCCGGTCGAGTTCAAAGCCGAATCCCCACAGCTCGAACAACTGGCGCGCATGCCCCGGCACGTTGTTGTTGAAGAAGCGCGACAGGCCAAACAGCCATTCCGCGGCGATCACGATCGCGAGCGAGACGGCCGCAAACACGGCCGTGGCGCGCCACCACCGCCGCCAGCCCAGGTACCCCACAAACAATAGCGGGATGTACTTGAACCAGGCGGCGTAGGCGAAGAGTGCCGCCGCCCATCCCTTGCGGTCGTTGAGCAACTGCCACAGCGCCGCCGTCAGCAGGCAGGCCAGAACGACCTCGAACTCACGCTGCAGGTAGGCCTGCAGCAACGGGAAGAACAAGAACGTCGCGGCCAGCATTGGGACGAATGCCTCTGGACCGGCGCCAAGGCGCTTCCCGATCAACCACAACAGCCAGAACGTCAACGCCAGGACGCCGGCATAGAGCGGCAACAGCCAGGCAGCGATTTGCGTGAACGAATCGAGATAGGAGAACGGATAGAGGGTCAGGTACTGCGTGGGGCCGTGGAAATATGTCGACTGGTGATACCCCCACGCACCGTGGAGGTCGGGACTATTCCAGAGCGTGGGATTGACCTGCTCGACGTGCGCGCCCGGCATCGACGCGTAAAAATCGCCGAGCGTGCGGCCGGTCGCCGACCAGGTCACGCCGGCAACCCGCGCGAGGACGAGCACAACCAGCAGGATCGCAATCGGTGCCGGCAGTCCCCGCGTCCTGGTCGCCATCTGGCGGCGCGACTAGGCGATCAACTGACCTGACGCGATCCGCTCAACGTCCGCGTCAACCATCATGTGCACGAGGCCCTTGAAGTCGACGGTCGGCTCCCATCCGAGCTTGGCCTTGGCCTTCGCCGGATCGCCGATCAACAGATCCACTTCCGCGGGCCGGATGTAGCGCTGGTCCACGCCGACGTGTTTCTGCCAGTCGAGGCCAACGTGCGCGAACGCCACTTCGACCAGTTCCTGCACCGAGTGGGTTTCGCCGGTGGCAATGACGTAGTCGTCCGGTTCGTCCTGCTGGAGCATCATCCACATGGCGCGCACGTAGTCGCCCGAGAAGCCCCAATCGCGCTTGGCGTCGCGGTTACCGAGCATCAGCTTGTCAGTGAGGCCCTGCTTGATCCGCGCCACGCCGTCGGTCACCTTGCGGGTCACGAACTCGATCCCGCGACGCGGCGACTCGTGGTTGAAGAGAATGCCCGAGCAGGCAAACAGCCCGTAGCTTTCGCGGTAGTTGACGGTGATGTAGTGTCCGAACACCTTCGACACGCCGTAGGGGCTGCGCGGGTAGAACGGCGTCATCTCCGACTGCGGCACTTCGCGCACCCGCCCGTACATTTCCGATGACGAGGCCTGGTAGAAGCGCACCTTGGGATTGACGTTGCGAATGGCCTCGAGGGCACGGGTCACACCCTGCGAGTTGTACTCGCCGGTCAGCATCGGCTGATCCCACGATGAGGGCACGAACGACATGGCCGCCAGGTTATAGAACTCGTGGGGATCCGACTGTTCGACCGCCTTGATCAACGAGAGCTGATCGAGCAGGTCGGCCTGCACCAGCGTCACGCGGTCGAGCAGGTGCTGGATACGCCAGACGTTGGGGGCGCTCAACCGCCGGACCACGCCGAACACTTCGTAGCCTTTGTCCAGCAGCAGTTCAGCCAGGTACGAGCCGTCCTGCCCGGTGATGCCGGTAATGAGCGCGCGCTTCTTGTCAGTCACGACCAATCATTATGCCACGGCACCGCGCGGCCGGTGGCTACAGCAGCACCGCGTACGTCAGGACGGCGTGCTGCAACCACACCAGCCATGCCGCCAGCGTCTTCACCGGTCGGTGAGCCGGCCCCGGGGTGGCCAGCCATTCCTGATCGTGCCGGTTGGTCTCGAGGCGAATCGTGCGATCGGGATCCAGCCTCACGGCAACAGGTGCCACCGCACTCTCGACCGTCATCCGCTCGGACTGGCGCGCGTTCCACCACACGGTCGAGGCCATCTCCCGTCCGAAGTCGAGACGGACCGCAAGCTTCAACGCACCCGCCCTCGCCTCGTCCGGAAACAGCGCGGCGCCCTCAAGCACCAGATCAACGGTCGTACGCACGCAGCGGTCCGAACCGCACTCGGCCGGCGCACTCGTCACCGATGACACCGCATGATTGACTTGAACGGCCGGGTCGAGCGCAGCAAAGAACCAGCCCAGCGGCACACCAAGGCTGGACTCGAGATTCGCCTGGATGTCGACCGGATCGACCGGGGGCGGCGTGTTCGCCAGCACTCGGAGCGCCGCCGCCAGCGCAGGCCAGCCGACCACGTTCTCGAGCGTCGCGACCGCATCCGCCGCGTGCGCCACGCCGGAGTCCACCCGCTCGTCTCGCCCCTGGCGTGACACCACCAGTGAAGGCATTCCCCAGCGCACGTGGTCACCAAACAGGGGCAATTCGATTGCATGGTGACCGGGCCGCTGATGCTCGAGGTCGAACAACTCCTCGACGATGCGGGACTGCAGATGCCAGGCGACGCCGTCAAGAAACGGCTTCGTGGCCGGCGTGTCCGTGACGACCGCAAACCGCGCGCGCGCAAGTTGAAATGCGGCTTGCGACTCCACGTCCAT
>JAYQOO010000041.1:4576-29661 GCA_038144855.1 Acidimicrobiia bacterium
GGGGTTGAGAACCGCAACGACTCCAACGCCGGCGGTGCCGGGAGCGGCCCAAGCCACTCCGTCAGCCGCTCGGTCGACCGTGTGGCCGCGCGATCGACCCGCGCCTGCGCGCCGGCGCTCAGTGCGGCAGCGACCAGGCAGCAGGCCACACCGGCTTTCAAAAACATTGCGGTAGTATACGTGGCGGTTGCCGTCACGATTCCTCAAAGCCGCGCTCGTGTGCGTTGTGGTTGTTCGCATCGCCACCATCATTTGGGCCGGCGCCTGGAACAACCGCGGCGATTTTTACGCCTCCCTGCCCGGCACCTACGTCAAGACCGTCAATCCCGTGCTGTGGGACAGCCCCGACATGACCGGGGCGATGGGCTATCACCTCGACACCTACTACCACGGGCCGGCGCAGTACCTGACGCTGTATCCCATTGCGTATCTCGACAGCTATGAACAGATCGCGTGGGCGCTGCTGCCGCTCTATATCGTGGCGCTCGGCCTCGCCTGGCTCTGCCTGCATCGCGCGCTGAGCGCGCTGGCGCCGGGCCGCGATCTCCGCGTGCCGCTGTTTGCCGCAACGTTCCTGTTCTTCCCGCTACTGCAGGCGTTCATTCAGCGCGAATTCGAAGTCGTGGTCTTCCTCGCGATGTCGTTCGCGTTGCTGCAACTCGTGCGCAACCGGACGACCATCGCGTCGGCGGCCTTCGCCTACATCGCGTGGTTCAAGTACATCCCGCTGATGCTGCTGGGCTATTGCGCGCTCCGCTGGTGGGCGCGCGCGGTCGTGGTGTTCGTGGTGACGTCAGCGGCGATCGTGGGACTCACACACCTGGCGTTCGGTTTGCCGGAGTTCTACAACAACAACGTCCCGTCTCATGCCGCGCAGGTGTTCAGGGTCTTCGACTACGGTTTCCACCTCGACGCCGGCGGCGTGCTCAACGGCGACGGCTTCTGCAACGGCTGGTTCGAAACCGAAACCACCCTCACCAACCTGCGTCACGGACTGTGCGCCATCTCGGCTCGGGCGCCGTGGCTGCCCCCGAACGTCATCTATCTGGCGATCTGCGTCATGGTGGCGATCGGCTACCTGGTCACCCACTTCCGCCTGCAGCGCCACGCCCGCTACTCCGAGGGCAGCATCGAGGAGGGCTGGCGGCGCGCGCTGGAGTTTTCGATCATCGTCACGATCTGCTCGTGCTTCTTCTTCGCGCACTACTACTACCTGATCGCGTTGGCGATCCCGCTGCTGGTGCTGCTGGTGCGTTTCATGACCCGGGACCACCGCGGTCGGCTGATCGCGTGGGCGGCCTCCTACGTACTGATTTCAGCCTTCGTCGTCCCCATCGGCATCCTCTCGCGGCTGGCGAATCGCGACATGTGGGCGCAATTCGTTGGCGGCGGGTGGTTCTTGTACGGAGAGCTCATTCTGGTCGCCTTGGTCATGCGCGAGTACTGGGAGCTCGGCGTGCGCGCGCAGACTACCGCGGAGCAGGCACCGGCGATATCCTAGAGACCGGTGCGCATCTACAGACTGATTGCCGTCCTGCTGGGGCTGTTCGTGGCCCTGCTCGTTGCCGAAGCCGGCTTGCGGCTCTCCGGTATGGGATTCGGGAACTCGCCGATGGAGCCGGACCCGATCCTGCACCACGTGCACCCCAAGAGCTACACCTACGTGCAGGCTCACCCGTCCGGCGAGCTTGGCGGATTCGAGATTGAATACAACGCCGAAGGGCGGGTGTTTCGCGGGAGCCGCGCCACGCCGGTCGTGCCGGCGGGCACCCAACTGCCCTGCCGCGTCGCCTTGATGGGCGACTCGTTCACCGAAGGCGGCCAGGTTCCGTTTGCGGAATCCTTCGCCGGCCTGCTGGAGTCAGCCGGCCGCGAGCGTTGCGAAGTCCGCAACTACGGCACGCGGTCGTACAGCCCGTCCATCTACCTGGTGCAGTGGATGACGCAGGTCCAGCAGTGGAAGCCTGATGTGGTGTTCCTGCAGGTGTTCGGTAACGACGTCCGCGAGGACTATAACTACATGCAGGACTCCAAGCGCGACGCGCAAGGGTTCCCCACCGAGATTCACGGCCCCGGCGGCGGCTGGCTGTTCGCGCAGCTCCGCAAGCTCTACGTGGCCCGGTTCGCCCGCATGGTGGGCATGCGCGCGTTGTGGGCATACGAGCACGCCGGGCAGGAGCAATGGACGGTTGGCGGCGTCGTTGAAGAGAATCCCGACTTCCTGGGAGAAACACCGCTGCTCGTGAAGGAGATCGATCGCCGCGTCAAGGCCGCCGGTTCGCGACTGGTCGTGATGTCTGTCCCGTCACGCTACAAGCTGATGGGTGACGGCAAGATCAAGGTTGAGAGCGATTTTCACAAGACCGTGAAGGACTTCAGCCACGACAACGGCATCGAGTTCCTCGACCTGTTGACGCCCTTCGAGCGCGCTTCGCGGGCCGGTCACCGGCTGTTCTTCGAGCAGGACATCCACTACAACGAAGCCGGTCACCACGTGGTCGCGGCGGCCATAGCACGCAACTATCCCGAGTACTTCGCCAAAGGCGCCGAGATCGCCGGACCCGCCGTGGCGGCGGCCTACCCGGACGGATCGATCAAGTAGCTACAGGGCGCTGCGCGACGAGACCGCGAAGATCACAAACGCCACCCACGCCCAGCCGATAAACGCGAACACCGCGGCCATCGCCATTCGGTCACGGGCGGTGAGCCGCGCGAGCATGCGTCCGCGATCGAGCCAGCAGGTCGCCGCGCAGAGAATCAGCAGCGGATCGAAGACGAACGAGTAGCGTGGCTTCGAGATGGCGATCGTGCACAGCAGCAGCGATCCCACCACGATGGCCGCCAGCAGCCACGTCCAGTCCCGGCTGACGTGTCGCAGCGCAAACAGCCCCACGAGCCCACCGAACAGGACCAGCGTCCACTGCAGGTTCGTCGCCGTCAGCAGCGCGAGGGAGCGGGGTGAGAACACGCCCGCCTGGCTTTCCCCGCCCAGCAACTCGAGCACGTCCGTCTTGGGGACCAACACCCGAGCCAGGCGCCCGACTGCGCGCTTGGCAAACAGCGTGGGGTGGCTGCGGATCCATTCGATCGCGAGCCGCTGCGACTCCGCCGGCGTCTGCGTAAACGGCGGCAACTGCCCGCTGAACTGCTGGCGGCGGAACTCAATCTGCTCGGGCGTGGCTCGCGGGCTGAAGAGGTCGAGATCCTCGGCATACATGTCGCGATTGCCGATGAACAGGTTATAGGCGCTGTTGGTCGAAATCTGCGCTTCGCCGGCGTACAGCCAGTTGCGAGCGACGTAGCCGCCGATCACCAGCGTCCCCATTAGCGCGAACGCGATCGGCGGCGCCAGACGCGCGCGCGGCACAGTTGCCAACGGGACCAGCCCCAATAGCGGCAACAGGCTGGGGCGGGTCAGGCATAGCAAACCAGCGACGGCACCGGCAACGGCGAACACCGGCACTGTCGCTCGTTCGCCCGTGATCAAGACGACGATGGCCAGTACGCTCAGCAGTGCGGGAATCTCCGAGGTCGCAAACTCCGCGTAGGCGATGGCCGGCAAATAGATCGCATACGAACACGCGGCGACGGTGGCAAGGCGCCCTGGCATGACCGGGTCCGCGGGCCAGATGGCGCGGCCCAGGCGACGGCCGATGACCCACACCATCGCCACGCACGCCGCGTCCATCGCGATCCACGCCAGTCGGACAACGGCGACGGCCTCGGTCTGGGTGATGAAACGAACGAGCGCGATCAGCCAGCCGGTGACGGGCGGCCAGAAGATGTCCTGATGCCCGCGCAGCAGCGCCGTCGCGACCTGGTAGTAGCTGTCTTCATCCGAAGCGAAGCGCGACGCGGGAACAATCAGCCAGAGGGCGAGCCGAATCAGGACGGCGAGCGCGATGGGCCAGGTGGGTATGGTGGGATAGTATACCTGTCGGTGTCGATGTCATCGAACAGCCTCCCGCTGCGTTCGCCGGGGCTAGTGCTGGCGGCGGCGATCCTCCTCGCGATCGCACTGGCCGCATCACCATTGTTGGTCCTCGCCGCAGTCGCGGCACCGTTGCTCGTGTGGCGGCTCAGCCGCGGATTGCCTCCGCCCGAGCGCTCGTTCTTCATCGGTATGCTCGTGACAGCCCTGGCGCTCCGCGCGGCGCTTGTGGCGGTGCAGATGATCCGCGGCATTCCACTGCTCAACGACATGAGCGTCGGCGCGCTCGCCGGCGACGAGTCCTATTACCTGTCGCGCGCGATCCGGGTCCGAGATCTGTGGCTCGGGATGGGCTCGACCACCTACGACTACTTCGTCGCGACCGATGACTACGGCCAGACCAGCTATTTGTCGCTGTTGACCTGGCTCCAGGTGGCGTTCGGGCCAACGCCGTACAGCATGAAGCTCGTCAACGGCCTGTTGCAGGTCAGCGGCGCCGCGCTGCTGTTCCGGATGGCGCGCACGGCGTTCGGTGTGCTGCCTTCGTATCTCGGGCTGGCCATCGCTCTGTTCCTCCCGTCGCTGCTGTTCACGTCGGTTTCTCTGTTGAAAGAATCCTCGTACTTCTTCGTCTCCAGCCTGTTCGTGTTCTGCTGCTGGCGACTGATCCTCGCGGCCCGCGACTACCGCTGGCCCATCGTCATGCCGCTCGCTGTCATCGTCTGCTCCAGTCTGTGGATTCTCGACGGCCTGCGCCGCGGCGCTGTCGCGCTGATGGGTGGAGGCCTGGTGGTTGGATTGGTCCTTTGGTACATCGGCGCATCACGCAATTGGCTTGCGGGCGCGATCGCCGCCACCGCGCTCGGCCTGACGGCGGTGGCCGCGGCGCCGGCGTTGCGTGAACGGGCTGTCACCGCTGTCGAGCAGGCGGCACGGATCCACGCCGGGCACGTGTTCACCGAAGGCCACGTCTACAAGTTGATGGACGACGGCTTCTATCGCAACCCGCAGACCGGATCCGGATGGGAACTCGAACTCAGCGACCCCGAAGCGCTGCGCTTCGCGTTGCGCGCGGTGGCCAGCTTCGTCATCACCCCGTGGCCGTGGGAGATGCGGTCGCGCAGTGAACTGGCGTTTCTCCCCGAACACATCGTGTGGTACCTGCTGATCGCGGCCTTGCCGTTCGGCATTGCGGCGGGCTGGCGGTTGAACCCTTTGGCGACCGCGCTGCTTTGCGGCTTTGCCATTCCGACGGCGGCGGTCATTGCCGTCACCAACGGCAACGTCGGCACGCTGTTACGGCTGCGCGGACTGGTCACGCCGTACCTGGCCTGGCTCAGCGCGATTGGCCTGTGCGCGGTCGGCGAATGGATCGCATCGGCTCGTGAGGCACGCATGACGGTTAGCGAAAGGCCGGCGCTGTGATCGACGAACGCGGACGCCTGTTCGGGCGCATCAACCTGGTCGATGGCCTCGTGGCCAGCGTCCTGCTCCTGCTGATTCCTCTCGCGTACGCGACCTACCTGCTGTTCAGGCCGGCGGCGGCGGAGATTCATTCGGTGACCGAGGCGCCGATCACCAAGGCCGAAGAACGGATCAGCGTTGGCGGCAACCTGCTGGCAAAGTTCAAGGTCAAGGGCAGCGGGTTCACGCCGCTGATGCGCGCGCGCATCGATGGCACTGACGCGCTGGCATTCGTGTTCGAGAGCCCAACGTCAGCAGACCTGCTCGTCGGCGCCATCCCACCCGGACCGCACGACTTGATCCTCTACGACGGCATCCAGGAAGTTGCGCGCGCCAACGGCTCGATTTCCGTGAAGCCGCCGGCGGCCGCGTCCATGAGCGTCCGCGCCGTGGGCTGGATCACCGGCCTCGATGTGCAGTCTGCGGAGTCCCTCAAGCCGGGCGCACGGCTGGGTGAAGGCGAACCCGAGCACCAGATCGTCGCGCTCGGTCCGGTCGTGCCGGGATTCCGGCGACTGTCGATCGCCGGTTCAACGGTGTATGCGCCGGCGCCAGAAACGCGTGCGCGGCGCGCGGTGATTACGCTTGGCTGCAACGACGAACTGGTCGGCAACCCCTGCGCATTTGGTGCCCGGTTCGAAAACCGTACGCCGCCGGTCGCCATCAATCTCCCGGGGCCGACGCAGACCTTCAGTTTCGCCATCGAGGAATTGCTGCCATCGGCGCCACCAGTCCGCGCCACGCTGCGAATCAGGGCCGTGCCCGGCACGTCGGCGCTGGTGCGCACGGGTGACCGCGACGATGTGCTCGATGAACGGGCGGCACGCGTGACGTCGGTGAACGGCGACCTGGTGACGCTCGAAGCCGGCGTCGACCGCGATCCGCAAGGCTGGCGTTATCGGGGACAGAAGCTTGTGCCCGGAGCGACGTTTGTGCTCGCGACCGATCGCTACGAGGTCCACGCCACCGTGCAGTCGGTGGACGTCGAGGAGCGGCAGCCGTGATGGACCCTTCCTATCCGTCGCTGTCAAAGGCCGTGGCCGACAGCGTGTTATGGCGCACCGGCGCAGCGGCAGTTGCTCTGCTCGCCGCCGCGTGGTCATCGTCTTCGGCCGCGCGCATGGTCGCGGCCACGCGCGATCGGTTCGACCGGCCCAGCATGGCGTGGACCATCACCGTCGGCGGCCTGCTGTGTCTGCTCCTGCAGCCGGCGATACCGGCGTACATCCGTTCGGGCCTGCCTTGGTTCTGGCCGTTGACGGCGATCGCAGTCGCCGCGGTGTGTGCGGCCAACGTCCGCGCGTTGGAGAAGGCGTGGCCACATTCCCTGCTGGCGAGGCTCGTCACCGAACGCCGGCCACATCGGTGATCACTCGACGCGATTTCCTGGCGGGCGTCACGGCCGGCCTGGCGATCGGCCGGCGGGTCGAAGCGCAGCCTGCCAAGACCACGCTCTACAACGGCATTGCGCTGCCCTCGCCGTGGCCACCTCGCCGGCACACGTGGGACGCCGTCCCGCAGCGGCCGCCGTATCTCATCGCCCCTCCGCAGGTCATCAACATCGACGTCGGCCGGCAGTTGTTCGTGGACGACTTCCTGATCCAGGAATCAGGACTGCACCGCGCGTTTCATTCGGCGACGTATCACCCGGCCAGCCCTGTGCTCCGCCCGGAGCGTGAGTGGGAGTTGCGGGACCCATACGAGCGGGTTACGGGTCATCCGAGTCCCACTGCCATGGTGTTCAGCGACGGCGTCTTCTTCGACGCCCGCGAGCAACTGTTCAGGATGTATTACATGGCCGGTTATCAGCAGCACACCGCGCTGGCCGTGTCGAAGGATGGCGTGTCGTGGACGCGTCCGTCACTCGGCGTGGTGCCGGGCACCAACATCGTGGTGAACGGCGGGCGCGATTCGAGCACGGTGTGGCTGGACCTCGAGGGCCCGGCAGCCGAGCGGTTCAAGATGGCCGCTTATGACCTCGAGTTGAAAGCGCTGCGACTGCACGTGTCCGCCGACGGGGTGCGCTGGCGCGAAGTGGGCCGCAGTGGCCATTGCGGCGACCGCAGCACGTTCTTCCGCAATCCGTTCCGAGGCGTCTGGGGCTTCAGCCTCCGGGCCGATCGTCCCGGGTCCCTGACCCGCTACCGGCATTACGTGGAAACGACTGACTTTTCGACCGCCACGTGGGCGGACGGCGATCCGGTGGTCTGGGCCGGATCTGATTCCGGCGACCTGCAGCGCGCTGACTTGCGCACGGAGCCGCAGCTCTACAACCTGGATGCCGTGGCGTACGAAAGCGTGATGCTCGGCCTGTTCACGGTGTACCGCGGGGAGCGAGACGACCGGGAAAAGCCGAACGACATTTGCGTCGGCTTCAGTCGCGACGGCTTCCACTGGTCTCGGGAGGGACGCGACCCGTTCATCGGCGTCTCCGAGCAGGCGGGAGCGTGGAACTGGGGCAACGTGCAATCGGCGGGTGGCGGGTGCGTGATTGTCGGCGACCTGCTGCATTTCTACGTGAGCGGACGCAGCGGCATTGCCGGAACGGCACTGCCCGGCACCTGCAGCACCGGGCTCGCCACGCTGCGTCGTGACGGGTTTGCGTCGGTGAGCGATGCGGCCCCCGCAGGAGCGGCCCGACTGGTCTCGAACGCGCGCGGCACGCTGACCACGCGTGTCGTGCAGTTTTCCGGCAGCCACCTGTTCGTCAACGCAGACATCCGCGGGTCCATCAAGGCCGAGATCCTGGATCGCGGCGGCCGCGTCATTGCGCCATTCTCCGCTGCGCGGTGCGATGGAACCACCGGCAACGGCACGCGCCTGGCCCTCAACTGGAACGGCGCGTCGCTGAAAGAACTGGCGGGCATACCGGTCCGGATCCGCTTCCTGCTCGATCGCGCCCAGTTGTTCGCATTCTGGGTGAGCCCATCGCCCGCGGGACAGAGTCGCGGCTACCTCGCAGCCGGCGGCCCCGGCTATTCACGCCTGACCGATGCGGGATAGTTCACCACGCCGCGCCGCTGCGGTTTCCTTGCTCTTTGGACCGGCGCTGTTGTATCTGGCGCTGTTCGTCGCGCTCAATCCCCACCTCGTCGGGCGTTTTTCTGAAGGGTTTTTCTTCGGCGGCGTCGACGGCTTCCAGAACGTGTGGAATCTGTGGTGGGTCGACAAGTCGCTGCGCGAGCTGCACGCGCTGCCGTGGTACACGACGTTCCTGCATGCGCCGTCCGGCACCACGCTGCTCGGGCACACGCTCAATCCCTTCAATGGATTGCTGGCCACGCTGCTGTTGCCGTGGCTGACGATGGTGCAGACCTACAACAGCATCGTGGTGTTTTCGTTCGTAAGCGGCGGCGTGACGGCATTCTGGCTGTGCCGCGCCATGACCGGCTCCTACGCCGGCAGCCTGCTCGGCGGAGCGATCTTCACCTTCTCGAGCTTCCACTTCATGCACGCGGACGGGCACCTGCAGCTGACCGCCTTGCAGTGGATCCCGCTGTTCATGCTGTGGTGGCTGCGCTTCTGCGAGCGGCGAACGTGGACCTCGGCGGTCATGGCCGCCTTCACGCTGCTGCTCGTGCTGCTGTGCGATCTCTACTACTTCACGTACTGCGTGATCGCTGGAGGGATCCTAGTGCTGTGGCGGGGCTGGACCGATCGGGACTGGTGGTTCCTGCTGAAGCCCACACCCGCCCCGTTGCTGGCTGGATTCATCGCGCCGACACTCGCCACCGCGGGTGTGCTGCTGGGATCGCTCGTCTACCGCCACGCGACGGATCCGTTTTTCGGCACTCACTCGCCACGCGACCTGTCGATGGACTTGCTGTCGCCCTTTGTGTGGGGCTACTACTGGCGCTTTCGCGAGCTGGCCCGTCCGTTATGGCAGCCGCTGTCGATCTATGTCACCGAAGCCAGCGTGCACCTGGGCTGGTCCGTGATTGCGCTCGCGATCTATGGCTGGCGGAAGCGAACGCAAGTGCCCCTCCGACATGCGGGCTTCTGGATCGTTCTGATCGCGTTCTTTGGCGTCATGGCGCTCGGCCCAAACCTGAAGATCGGCGGCCACGAACTGTCGATCGGTCCTGGCATTTCGATGATGGGGCACGATGACGTGAATCCCCTGGTGCTGCCGTACGCGGTGCTGTGGCTGGTGTTTCCTCCATGGCGCCTCTCCGGTGTGCCGGTGCGCATGATGGTGATGGTGCAACTAGCCGTCGCGGTGCTTGCGGCGGCGGGCTGGGCGTCGGCGCGGGTCTCGGCGTCGACGCGGGTTCGAACCGGCGTTCTCGCCGCGCTCGTGGTGATCGCCATCGAGTACTTGCCGTATCCGCTGCCGGTGACGCAGGCCGCGCTGCCGTCGTATGTGCAGGCGCTGGCCGCTCTGCCGGACGGCGCCGTCATTGACCTCGCCTCCAACGGGCCGCAAGCGCTCTACTATCAAACCGTGCATCAGAAACCGATGGCGTTCGGCTACGTCTCCCGTACCCCGACCTCCGTCGACCAGGCCGACCTCGCGCTCAGCCGCCTGATTCTTACGGGCGCCTGGGACGAAGCCGTTCGCGCGGGAGGCTTTCGCTACGTCATCAAACGCGACCGCGCCGCTGAGGTAATGATGCGAGGCCTCGACGGGGCGCCGCTGGCGCCGATTGATCCGGCACGCGAAGTGTTTCGCGACGGCGACGTGGCCATTTACCGGTTCTGACGCGTGACACGCATTGATCGGATCCTGCTTGCTGCGCTGATCGCCGCCTCCGGCGCGTGGTGTTGGACGGCCGCGCGTTACCTGGGCGCCACCTTCGACGAACCGTTCTACCTGCAGGGGGGAATCGACTACTGGCGCAACGGCCACTTCGGCGCGCTGCTCGCCGCCGGGACCATGCCCCTCGCACAGCACTTCCAGGCATTGCCGGTCTACATCGCAGAGCGCATCGCCGGCCGGCAGTTCTCAATCGATCAGGATCTGGGTGCGATGCTGCAGTTGGCGCGCCCGGTCACGCTGGCGTTCTGGGCATTGCTGCTGGCGTCAACGATGCGGTTGGGGCGGCTGCTGGGTGGCCCGTGGGGCGGGCGCGCTGCGGTGGTGTTCGTCGCACTCGAACCGAACTTCCTCGCGCATGCGAGCCTGGCGACCACCGACATTGCACTGGCGGCGTGCACGGTGACATTTGTCGTCGAACTCCTCCAACGGCGCGATCAGCGCTCGGCGTGGCGTGTCGCCGTACCGGCGCTCTGGTTTGGACTCGCGTTGTCCGCCAAGGTCAGCGCGCTGGCGCTGTCGCCCTTCGTGGCCATAGCGGCGCTGTTGCATACGGGCATATCTCGATCGAGCGGTCGTCAGCTCGCGATCGATCTCGCGTTGATCGTCGTGCTCGGCCTGGTCTTCGCCACGCTCTATTGCGGTACGGGAGGCCAGACCTGGTTGACGGGAACGCTGTCCCAAATGCCACCCGACCACTGGCTGCGTCCGCTGGTGGTGTGGATCGGATCCCTGCCGATCTTCCCCAACGCGCCCTACGCGATGGTCTTCCAGTTCGCACACAACCAGACCGGGCAGGCCGTGTTCCTGGCGGGGACCGCCGACACGACCGCTCTCTGGTACTTCGTGCCGGTGTTGCTGAGTATCAAGCTGGCGTTGCCGATGCTGTTCGCGTTCGTGCTCGCCTTCGCGTTGTCACCATCACGCCCGCGTTCGGTCGGCATTGCGCTTCTGCTCGTCGTCTTGGCCATGCTCGTCTTCCAGGTGCAGACCGGCATTCGATTCCTGCTGCCGCTACTGGCGCTGGCGATTGCATGGGCGGCGGCGCGCCTGGGCCCGCTCACGCTGCAGCGGCGCGGCATCGCAATCGGGCTTGTGGCGGTCATGGCCTTCGAAACTGCCGTGGCGTGGCCGGATGCGCTCCGCTACGTCAATCCGCTCTGGGGAGGGATGCGCGATGGGTATCGCGTGGTCAGCGACTCGAACTACGACTGGGGCCAGGGACTGCCCGAGCTCGCGCGTTGGCGGGAAGGAAACGCAGAGCCGCTATCCGTCTGGTACTTCGGGACCGACACCCGCTACCCCGAGATCAACCGGATCAATCCACGGCGCGAGGATTTCGACGCGACCGAACTGCACGGCAACACGCTGGCGGTAAGCGTGTCGCTGCTGTTCGGCGGATATCTTGAGACCCCAGGTCGGGCGCGCGACCTGATTCAGCGGCTGAGGCAGACGCCTCCGGACGCGCGAACCGACACCTTCTTTATCTTCAGGAATATTCGTTAGCGAGCTGCCAGCCGCACCTGCGCGGCAGAAAGCGCCAATCGCAGCGCGAGCCTGAGCCCGATGAAGGCCTGACCGATCACGACGGCCCGCCAGCCGCCAACGCGCGATCCCCCATACAGCTCGCCCACGCCATAGGCCGCCGATGCGGCAATGAGCAGCAGGATGAACAACAGGTAGAGCGCCGCCGTCGGTCGCGCATGCGATCGAATGAAGCGCCACGAGTGAGCGATCGCGGCCGTCAGGCTGCCGGCACCGTTGGCTACGATCTCGATTCGCGCAAACGCGAACAGCGCGTTGGCCAGGACCAGGACGGCGCCGAACATGACGTACAGCAGCACACGAACCAGGAAGGCGACGGGCTCAGATGACACGTGCGGAGCGATCGCGTCGTAGAGGAAACCCAGCAGCAAGGGATGGATGGTGACGTACAGCAGCAGGCTCACGACGGCGGCAATCACCGTGATCAGCGCCAACGGCGTAAAGTGGCGGGCGCCGGCGGCCACGAAGGCGCGAAGCGAACGCTCGTCGCGCGCAAAGCGATTGATGGCGCCGCCCCAAATGAACGCCCACAGCAATGCCGACACCACGACCGGACCGATCAGCGCGAGCGGCCTGCGCGAGCCGTCGAGAAGGGCGCTGAAACTGTCGAGGGGGGCGGCGAAGCCGAGAACGGCGGGCGTGAACGTCGCCGCCATGCCGGTCGCGTGACGCCTGAATTCGAGCCACCACTCCGGGTCGACCTCCGATCCGCCCACGTTGGCGGCGCCGGGATGCATGGCCAGTGATTCGAGGACTTCTGACTGCACCGTCAGCGCGAATGGAATCACGCTGACGATGGTGAGTAACAGGACGCCGATGAGGAGTCCCGGCGAACGGACAATCGCGAACATGCCGTAACCGGCGGCCCGGGCCGCGCCTGGTGCTGGGGTGCTCATGCGATCGCCGTGTAGGTCAGCATCACGTTCTGCAGCCACAGCATCCAGCTCAGAACCAGGCGGACGCCGGTGCGGTTGGCGGTGGCGTCGTTGAGCAAGCGCGCATTATTCGAGCGATCAGCATCGACCAGCATCAAGCCGTCGGGATCGAGCATCACCATCGAGGCCGGCACGGCACTCTCGAACATCAACTCGGTCGACGCGTCGCGGCCGTCGACGAACGTCCGCGATTCGCTGCCATCTTCATATCGGACCATCACGGCAATCGAGCGCGCCGGTCCGGCCTCGCGCGGCCGATCGGTTGCGGCAAAGACGCCGCTGCCCACGCGACGAACGCGAACCATGGTCTGCTGCTGTCCGTTGGCTGACGCCACGCCCACACCATCGATAGCGTAGTCGATTGTGTCGCTGCCGCGTATCACATCACGCGCCAGCCAGTCGGCCGATACGCCGCGCTGTTCGGCGACGACCGCGGCCAGCAGTTCCGGTGTCACCGCGCCGGTGTTCGCGCGGGCGCGCAATTCGTACAGGGCCTGCTGCATCGCCGGCCAGCCGATGGTCCGCTCGAGGGTTGTCAGGGCCATGGCGGCACGGCGCGCGGCGCTCCCCTTTCCGGTGGACGCATATCGCCACGGCGCGTCGGCGGGCTCCAGCACTTCGTCAAACATCTCGAGCGTGGGCCGCGGCCCTTGCGGGCTCGGAGACAACAGTTGCGCGCGCAGCGGGAATGACACGAACCCGCCGAGAAAACGCGGCGCGGCAAAGTTGCGCCCCTCGAGCACGGTATGGATGCCGCGCGTCGCGGTGTAGATCACCAGGCCTTCGAGGAACCACGGATCGGCCGCGGTCGTGTCAGCGGCCCAGTACTGGCGGGCGAGGCCGGCGATCAACGCGCGCTCGGCGATCATGTCGCGCTGCGGCGTCAGCCATCGGCTACGGGTCATGGCCACGCCGGGATACGACGCCCCCGGCGCATCGAGTGGCCACGGCAGGTCGATCACGCGCAGCTCCGACGTGGCGAGTGGGCCCAACCATTCCGTGAACACGCGGAGGGTCCGCTCGGACGCGTCGCGCAGCCGCTCGACCGTCGAGGCGTCTGCCGCCGAGGCAATCGTCAACTCGACAGCCGATGCGCCGTCGATCGCGATCGTCGAGCGATGGATCGGAAGATTGGGACGTGCGGCCCAGTCAGGCGTGACGGCCTGGGCCCACGCCGTAATCCCGAGCGGAGCCAAGGGACTGATCGAAATGCCGGCCGCGAACACCGCGAGCAGCGTCGCAAGCACGGCGTGCGGGAAGCGGTGCGGCACCGTACGCTATAGTACATCCACCCTTTGCTCTCCAGACGCACCTTCATCCGCAGCGTCCTTTCGAGTGCGATGGTCGCGCCGCTGGCGCGATCGCGGCCGACCGCCGCGGCACCTGAAGTGCTCTACAACGGGATCACGCTCGGCACCCCGTGGCCGCCGCGACGCCGCTATCTCGACGCGCATCCCGTCCGCCCGCCATACCTGCAGGATCCGCCGGCGGTCATTCCGATCGACGTCGGCCGTCAGTTGTTTGTCGATGACTTCCTGATCGACGACACGTCCATGGTGAGGACGTGGCATTCTGCGGAATACCATCCGAACAACCCGGTGCTCACGCCCTCGACCGAATGGGAAATGCGCGATCCCATGGCGGAGCGGACCAACCAGAAGATCAATCCGTCGGCCATGGTCTTCAGCGACGGCGTGTTCTTCGACCCGGTCGAGCGCATATTCAAGATGTGGTACATGGGCGGTTACGGCGTCTACACCTGCCTCGCCACGTCGACCGACGGCGTCACCTGGCAGCGGCCCGTGTTCGACGTCGTCAAGGGCAGCAACGTCACCAGCGCGGAGACGCGAGATTCCAGCACCGTCTGGATCGATCACGCCGCCACTGACCCGGCGCAGCGCTACAAGATGTCGTTCTGGTACGACGGCGCGATCCTGCTGTGGGCGTCGCCGGACGGCGTGCATTGGACCAAGCTCGGGACAACCGGCCCGGCGTTCGATCGCTCGACCTTCTTCTACAATCCGTTCCGCAAGGTGTGGGTCTTCAGCCTGCGCGGCGCCGATGATCCGGTGACCCGCCGGCCGAATCGCCACCGGATGTACTGGGAGACCGCCAACTTCGGCGCCGGTTCGTGGACGGCGCGCGACCCGGTGATCTGGGTCGGCGCGGATGCGCTGGATCCGATCAGCCCCGGCATCACCACGGCGGCCGAGCTCTACAACCTGGACTGCGTCGGCTATGAAAGCGTGATGTTGGGGTTGTTTTCGGTGTGGCGCGGTGAGTACGACACGCGCGAGAAGGTGAACGAAGTGGTGGCCGGCTTCAGCCGCGACGGCTTTCACTGGACGCGCGACAACCGCGCCCCGCTGGTGCCGGTCTCCGAAACGCCTGGCAGTTGGAACTGGGCCAACATGCAGAGTGCCGGCGGCTGTTGCCTGATTGTCGGCGACAAGCTGCACTTTTATCTGAGCGGGCGGCAGGGCGAGCCCGGCACCAACCGTCCCGGCGTCTGCTCGACCGGCCTGGCGACGATGCGACGAGATGGCTTTGCCTCCATGGACTGGCGCCGCGACGACCGGCGGCCGCGGCCGTTGTCGCGCAGCGCCCTCCCGGGCGGACATTTGACGACCCGGACCATCTCGTTCCACGGCAAGCACCTGTTCGTGAACGCCGACGTGCGCGGCGAGCTGCGCGTCGAAGCCCTCGGTGCCGACGGCCAGGTGATCGGGCCATTCAGCCGCGACAATTGCGTGCCGGTTCGTGGCGATCAGACGCGCGCCGGCGTCTCCTGGAACGGCGCCGGAATCGAACAGCTCGCCGGACGTCCGGTGCGACTGCGCTTCTGGGTCGATGAAGGCCGCCTCTACGCCTTTTGGGTCAGCCCGTGGCCGAGCGGCGAAAGCCGCGGCGCCGTCGCCGCCGGCGGTCCCGGCCTGCCCGGCATCTTCGACGAGCGCGCCTGAGCAGGGCTCCGCCCTGCTCCTGTTCCGGCAATTCAGTTGTCTGGGGTTGAGTCGCGACGACTCTGCGTCGTCTGTGCCTTCCGTCGCCTACTCGAACGCGTCTTCGATCTTGCTGGTGATGGTACGCACCACCACCATGAGGCCGCCGAGCAGGGAGGCATAAATCAGCAGAATGCTGATCGAGTAGCTGTAATAGCCGTAGAGGCCGAGGACGGCGAGCTGGGCCAGAGCCGTACCAAGCGCCACACCTTTCAGGAACGTGACCCGGTCCTTCCGCTTGAAGTGATCCCACGTGCCGCGGTACACGCCCACCAGCATGAAGCCGACGAGTTGGGCCGTCAGCACGATTGGCAGCGAGCCGTAGAAATTCTCGGCGTTGCCCGCGAAACCTTCGCGATCGAACTGCAGCCGGTTGGCGAGGTAGTACGCCACGCCGGCCAGCGTCACGTCGACCAGCACTTCGAACACGCGACGCTTGTACGGCAAGTCACTGGTAATCAGCGTAAACCCTGAAGCACCGGCCGGCACGTGCGCCTCGTCGTAGACCCGGACGCGCGCCAGGAAGAACGCGAACACGCACATCACCAGGACGAACACCGCGCCGACCGTGAGCGAGACCTCGTCGCGCGTACTGCGCAGCACAATTCCGATGCCCCCGCCCAGAGCGGCCAGCAGCCACAACACCAGCACTGCTGATCGCTCCGAGAGCCCCATGGCCACCAGGCGATGCGACGAGTGGTCGCGGCCGCCGACGGCCGGCGATCGGCCCGCCAAGAGCCGCAACACGGTGACCAGCGTGGTGTCGAAGATCGGGATCATCAACACGAACACCGGACCGGCAATCGCCGCAATGACGTCGGAGCGGCTGCCGCGCACGCCTTCGTTGCTCAGCGTCAACATCGCGAGGCCGAAGCCCAGCATCAGTGCTCCGCTATCGCCCATGAAGATCGACGCCGGTGGAAAGTTGTAGACCAGGAATCCGGTGACGGCGCCCGCCATGACCGCCAGGAACTCGATTTCGGGGCGGGCATACTCTGCCGACGCGCCGGTCTCGAGACCCACGATCAGCATCACCGCCACGACCAGCGCAATGCCGGCGCAGAGCCCGTCCATGTTGTCGAGCAGGTTGAACGCGTTCGTCAACCCGACAAGCCACACCATGGTCAGCACGCTGTCGATTAGGCGTGAGTCAAACCAGTACAGCCGGTAGTCGAAGTACACCACCGCCGCCGCCATGGCAATCTGGCCGATTAGCTTCGTAAACGGCTTCAGCGCCATCACGTCGTCGACCAGGCCCACGGCAAAGATGGCCATGCAGGCGAGCAGCGGCACCATGGTCTCGCCGGCTATACCGGACAGCAGCGAGCCGAACAGCGTGGCCAGGCCGATCGCCATGCCGCCGAGCAGGGGAATGACCGTGCGGTGCCAACGGTCGTTGCGTGGGTGCGCGACGATGCCCAGGCGAATGGCGAGCACGCGGCTGACGGGCACCAGCGCGACGGACAGGACCATACCGAGCAAGTACGGCACCGCGAGATGCGTCACGCGGTTCTCCACTCAGGCAGTAGTGCGAGCCAGCGTTCGAACGTGAGCAGGGTCCATAGCCGGTGCCCGTGGTTGGCCCGGCCGGCCAGGTGCGAGTCCACCAGTTTCTGCACGAACGGCCGCGACAGGTACGCCGCGGACCGCGCTGACGGCGCCAGCAGCGTGTCGCGGACGTAGTCGCGCAGCTCGCCGCGGAACCATGCGTCGAGGGGGACGCCGAATCCGCGTTTGGGTGCCTGCTGGACCGGCATGGGAATGAGGTCGGCGAAGGCCGCCCTGAGAACCGCCTTCGTCGTGCGTCCCCGCAGTTTATAACTGTCGGGCAACGCCGCCACGTACTCGAGCAGGGTGCGGTCCAGAAACGGCGCGCGCGCCTCGAGTGAATTGGCCATGGACATCCGATCGGCCTTCACCAGGAGGTCGTCATGCAGGTAGCTGTGGAAATTCGCCGCCAAGAGTTGGTTCAGCGGCGATGCGCCGTTGATGCCGCCCAGGCTGCGGAGGTGCCGCTGTCGGTCGATGGTGGCGCCGGCGAACTGGTCGCCGAGCACATCGAGCAGGTCGTCGTTGAACACGCCCATCCACGCCGCGAGCCGGTCTTGCAGCGGCAACGACATGTAGCGCGCAAACCGCTTGGCGCGCGCCACGAGGTGACGCTCGTTGGCTGGTGACGGCAGCAGTCCGGCGGCCGCGCCGGCGAGAGGGCCGAGCCATTGCGGCAACCGGTCCGCCGCCAGCGCGGCGCCAAAGCGCAGGTAACCGGCAAACGCCTCGTCGCCGCCATCGCCCGTCAGGACCACGGTGACGTGTTCGCGCGTCAGCTTGGACACCAGGTACGTCGGGATCGCCGACGAGTCGCCGAACGGACCGTCGTGGTGGTAAACGAGCGTATCGAGCAGATCAATCGCCGACGGCTTCACGCGAAACTCGGTGTGCGCGGCATTGACGCGCGCCGCGGTGTCGCGGGCGATCGACGTTTCATCAAAGGCCGCATCGCCTTCGAAGCCGATACTGAAGGTCCGAACCGGCTCCTGCAGCGCGCGGCTCATCAGCGCCACGACGATCGTGGAGTCGACGCCGCCGCTGAGAAACGCGCCGAGCGGCACGTCGCTCATCAGCCGGCGCTCGACGGCCGCGGTGACCAGTTCCCGCACCCGCGCAGCGGCGGCTTCAAACGTCGGCGGCGCGGGTCGCGAGGCCTCGTCCGGGAACGTCAGTTGCCAATAGCGTCGCTCCCGCATCGTCCCGTCAGGCTGGAACGTGAGTACGGTCCCAGGCTCGACTTGCGTAATGCCGCGATAGAAGGTCTGCGGATGCGGCACGTAGCCGTACAGCAGGTAGTACGGGAGCGCTTCGGCGTCGATCTCGGCCGACACGCCCGGGTGGCGCAACAGCGCCTTGATCTCCGACGCAAACGCCACGCGATGCGCATCGCGGTAGACATACAACGGCTTCTTGCCAACCCGATCGCGCGCGAGTGTCAGCTCACGGGTGCGCTCGTTCCAGATGCCCAGCGCGAACATGCCGTCGAGGTCGTCGATGGCCCGTTCACCCTTTTCTTCGAACAGGTGCGCAATGACCTCGGCATCGCCGCTGCTGCGGAACTGGTGCCCGCGCGCCACCAGCCCGGCCCGGATCTCCTTGAAGTTGTAGATCTCGCCGTTGAAGACCAACTGCACCGACCCGTCTTCGTTCGGAATCGGTTGGTTGGACACTTCACGCAGGTCGATGATGCTCAGGCGGCGGAAGCCAAGGCCGGCGGTATTGCCGGACCCGCAGTAAACCGCGCCGTGATCGGGTCCGCGATGGACGATCGCCTCGGTCATCCGCGTCAACGCGGTCGGGTCGACCTGGCCGCCATCAATTCTCAGTTCACCAACGATGCCGCACATCTCAGAGCCGCCCGCGCCACCAATACGAAACAATCGCGGCGTATTCGTGCACGACGCCGCGAATCTGATCGAACGACGCGCCCCATGACGAGGCGTAGAACTCGCTTTGCGGAACCGGCGTGGGCGTCACGGTGACGTCCGGCGCGGTCTTGCGCCAGGTCAGCAACGCGCGCCGCATGTGGTACGGCGAACTGACCAGCAGGATCCGGCGCCAGCCGTGCTCTTCAAGGATCCGGTTCGTGAACGTCACGTTCTCGTAGGTCGTGGCCGCCCGCTCTTCGAGCAGGATCGCGTCGGCGGGAACACCGCTGTTCACGGCGACCGTCTTCATCACTTCCGCTTCATGCAACGTGAAGACGTAGCCGGACGAAATGATGATGCGCGGCGCGTGGCCGGCCTTGTAGAGCGCCACCGCCTGCGTGGCGCGCTCCTGGAAGCCGCCGCCGGCTTTTCCTGATTCCCCGACGCCGCCCGCAAACACCACGATCGCGTCCGCCAGCACCGGTGGTGATGACAACTTGAGGGGTGATGCCACCCACCAGACGAACGGTGTCTGGAACAGCAACAGATAGGCCACGACGACGGCGGCCATCGCTTCGATGGTGCGTCGCCGGGCTCGCGCATACAGACGACGCAGGCGGCCTTCCCAACCGGTGGCTTCGCGCTCGCGCGCCACCACCGCGGCGTCAATCAACGACAGCATGGCGGCGATGCGGCGGTGCCAGCCATTCGCCTGCGCGACGGCCTTGCGCTGCGCCACCACGCCGGGGGCCGCTTCCTGTGCCAGTTCACGAACCGCCGCCACCATCTCGTCGGCGCTGCCGACAATGCGAATGACGTCGCCATGATCCTGGTTGAAGCGCCGCACCTCCGCCAGGTCGGTCGCAATGACCGGCTTCCCCATCGCGAGGTATTCGTTCATCTTCGCTGGGTAGACGTTGGCGGTGTACTCGGCGATGCGATAGGGCACCAGCGTGACGTCGAACGCTGAAAGGTAGGACGCCAGTTCCGAGTGCGGCCGCTGGCCGAGCAGGTGAATGTTCGGTTGTTGCTGCAGCGTGGTCACATCGACCTGTTCGGGCCCCACCAGCACGAAGCTTGCCTCGGGCATCTGCGCCGCTGCGGCCGCGATCAGCGATTGGTCGACCCACTGATGCAACCCGCCAACGTAGCCGACAATGGGACGAGGCAGATCGCGCATCTCCGCTGGCAGCGCCGGCGTCTCCGCCAGCGTGAACGCTTCAATGCTCACGCCGGATGGGAACAGATGGACCCTCTGGCTGTGCCGAGAGGCGCGGACGCGCAGCTTCTCTGATGTCACGAACACCAGGTCGGCGGACGCAAACAGCGCATCCTCGCTGGCGAGGATACGGCGGGCATCGGCTGAACTGGCGCTGAACTCGTCGACGCAGTGGTAGACCGTGGCCACGGGCTCGAGCTGTCGAATCAGGTCAAGCGCCAGCGGCGTCGGCAGGAACGTCCAGACCACGGGCCTGGAGAATTGCGTCGCTTTCATCCACCGCGTCAGGCTGCGCATCAGGATCTGACGATTGATCCAGCGCGCCACGCGCGAGTACGGCAATGGCAGAATCAACGGCGATAGCACGAACAGGTTTGGTCGGAGCTCGCGAAACCCTTTAGTGCCGCGCCACCAGTTCTGCAGGCGCGCCCGAATGCGGCCGGCGTCGCGAATGCGAGCCGGGCGCACGCCCGTGTTCTCGATGTACAGGATGCGATGACCGTCCGCCGCGAGGCGCGACATGATCTCCTGGTGGCCCTGCCAGATAAAGTCCCAGTCGATCGACGAGATGCAGATGATGTCGTGGCGGTGCGTCATGCCCAACAGTTCATTCTATTGTGCAGACCGGGATGCGAGGAGCGATAGGTACGCCTCGTTCCACTGTCGGGCAACACCCTCAATCGCATATCGTGCCTCGACGGCGCCACGTGCGGCCGCGCCGACGCGGGTCGCTTGTTCGGGGTCCGACAACAACTGCTCGAGCGCCGTGGCAAAGCCGGCGACATCTCCCGGCGGCACGAGCACACCACTGAGACCCGACTCGATCATGGTGTCGGTCGAGCCCGGAAGGCGCGACGCGACCACGGCCAGTCCGCAGGCCATCGCTTCCAGCAACACGATCGGCAGGCCTTCGCGCACTGAAGGCAGCACGAAAATGTCGGCCGCCCGAAAGTAGTCCTCAATGTCCGGCGTCGGCGGCACGAACAGCACGTCCGCGCCAAAGCCGGACGCGTCAGCATCGGCGCGGACGCGCTCAGCCAGGCGATCCGCCAGCTCGTACAGCTTGGGATCGCTGGCACCGACGAAGACGATCGACGACGCTGTGGCGGTCCTGCGTCGCATGGTCAGCCAGGCGTCGAGCAGGATATGGGGCTGCTTGTCCGCCATCATCACGCCTACGAACAGCACGATCGGACGATCCTCGGGCAGGCGCAGCCTCCGTCGCAGGCTGCGCCGCTCGGCCGCCGAGGCTGGTGTGAAGCGCGCAGTGTCGACACCATTCGGGACGTCGCGAATCCTCACCGCCGGCAGGCCCGCTTCGTGGTACCGGGCAGTGAGGCCGGGACTGACACTGAGATATTGATTGGCTGAACGAAACGCCCACCACGAGGCAGCGCCCTGCGCCCGCACGGTCGCCGGTTCATCGTGCATGGCGGTCTGCAGGTGCATAATGACCGGCCGGCCAAACAGCTTGGCCATGGCTGTCACCAGGATGTTCTTGGAGGAAAAGCCTTGCACGTGGACGAGATCCACATGCGGCAGCACACGGAACAACTCGGCGGCCATCCTCAGAGAAGCCAGGAGGTTCGAGACTCTGCTGCCGATGCGCACCAGGACGCGCGTCACCTCGATCCCGTCGACCACCGCACGACGAGGCAACGTCGGATCGGTGGCAGTAGTCAGCACACGAAACTGCACCAGGCCTCGCAACGCTCGTGCTGCTGCGCGCGATTGAAGCCCTCCGGCGCTGAACTCCGGCGCGTAGGCGCCGGTGACCAGCAACACCCTGGGTGGAGTCACGCCCATTCGCCAGCGTGAACGACGATCTGCCCGAGCATTTTCCGCACGGTCCGGGTTTGTAGCGGCAGGAACTTGCCGAGGAACACCATGCCGGCGTTAGCGGCTCACGCCCCGAATGGTGGCGACCACTCGCTGCTGATCCTGCTCGGTCAGACTCGACCCGCTGGGCAGACACAACCCGCGCTCGAAGATCAGTTCCGACACCGCGCCGCCGTACATCCGACAGCCAGAAAATACCGGCTGGAGGTGCATCGGCTTCCAGGTCGGCCGCGATTCGATGTTCTGCGCTTCCAGGGCTAGTCGCAGATCCTCGCGCGTCGCTCTGAACGCCGCTGGGTCGATCAACACACAGGTCAGCCAGCGATTGCTGCGACTGTGCGCGCCTTCCGGCATGAACGACAGACCAGGCAACCCCGACAACTCCTCACGATAAGACTGAAAGATGCGGCGACGAGCCTCCACCCTCTCGCCGAGCGAGCGCAACTGTCCGCGCCCGATCGCCGCCAGCACATTGCTCAGCCGATAGTTGTAGCCGATCGACGAATGCTGGTAGTGCGGGGCGTCGTCTCGCGCCTGGGTCGCCAGAAAGCGAACGCGATCGGCCAGTTTCCCGTCTTCCGACACCAGATATCCACCGCCGGCACTCGTGATGATCTTGTTGCCGTTGAACGAAAACACGCCCACACGGCCGAAGACGCCGGACGGTCGGCCGTTGTAGGTTGAGCCCAGTGCCTCGGCGGCATCCTCGACTACCGGCACGCCGTAGCGGGCGCAAATCGCACCGATCGCGTCGTAGTCGGCGCATTCTCCATACAGGTCCACCACGACCGCAGCCTTCGGCAGGCGGCCGGCAGCGTTCGCCCGGCGGAGAGCATCCTCAAGCAGATTCGGATCCATCGTCCACGACTGGTCACAGTCCACAAAGACCGGGATGCCCTGCTCGTAGGTGATGGGATTGGCCGAGGCGCTGAAGGTGAGGGACGAACACAGCACTTCGTCGCCTGGTCCCACTCCGAGGACTTTCAGTGCCAGGTGCAATCCAGCGGTTCCGGAGGAGAGCGCCACGGCGTACGGCTGGCAGACGGCGGTGGCAAATTCGGATTCAAACGCGCCGATGTGGGGGCCAGCGGGCGCAACCCAATTCGAGGCAAATGTCTCGGCCACCAGTTCCTGCTCGCTGCCGAACACGTGCGGTGGCGACAGATATATGCGAGGTGCGCTCATCTCATTCCTGCTTGCCGCTACTCCACATGCTTGCGAACGCGGATGAAGTCGGGGGCGAAGCCGGCAGCGGCGAACACCTTCTGCGACGCGGCGTTGTCCACCTTGATCTCGGCCAGGTACAGCCCGGGTTCCGCGGTCAGTTGTGCCACGGCCCAGCCCATGATTCCGCGCCCACGATACTGGGGATCCAGCACCAGGTTGCCGATCTCCTTGCCGGCACCGGTGTTGGCCACGCTGATCGTACCGATCACGCGGTGCTCCAGCTCAATCACCAGGAAGCGGACCGGGCGTTCCGGCAGCCGCTCGAACCATCGGCGCTGATCGTCAATCGAGATCTCGCGGTCGTCGAAGAACGCATGACGGTTGGCGTTGCGCAACAGGCGCACGGATTCCAAATCGTCAGCGGTAATCGGTCGCAGGCGAACGTTCACGACGAGCCCTTCATGCAACGCGTCACAGGTATGGGTCACCGGGCTGGCGCGCCCGGATGACTCTGGCCGGCGATCCATACGCCACGACCAAGGGGTCAATCGATCTCATGACGACAGAGCCCGCGCCGACCACCGCGTGTTCGCCGATGTGAATGCCATGCGTCAGAACCGCCCGAATACCGATCGCCGCGTAGCCGCCAATGCTGCAGGTGCCGCCAGTCGTCGCTCCGGGAGCGAGACTCGCGAAGTCGCCCAGGGTCGAATCGTGATCCAGGGAACTGTTGGTGTTCAAGATGCAGAACCTGCCGATCGACGACCCAGGATTCACGACCGCGCCGGCCATGACTACAGTGCCCTCGCCGACGACGACGTCGCTGGCAATCGACGCACTAGGATGAATCGCGGCGAAGAACGACAGGGCGGGCGCAAGCTCTCGGACCCGCGCTGCGACCCTGGCTCGGACGGCATTGTCACCGATCGCAATGATCGTCCCCTTAAGACCATGAAGAGGGGTCAGCCGAGGAAGGTCATCTTCGCGCCCCAGGATCGGCAAGCCGAATGCCTGCTCCCCTACAGCGCGGAACCGATCCAGCAGACCAACCACGTTGATCTTGCCTTCAAGTCGGAGGGCATCGACCACCACCCGCGCATGACCAGACGACCCTACGATGACAGCGTTGTCCATGGCTATTTCGTCAACAACGACACAATCCGATCGATCTGTGCCCGCTCTAGGGCGGGAAAGATCGGTAGACACAGGATCTGCTGCGCCGCGCGGGTGGCAACTGGCAGATTGCCTGGGCGCGCCGAAGGCAGCCCCTGGTACATCGGAAACTCTGAGATCAGCGGGTAGAAGTATCGGCGGACATAGATCTGCTCGTCGCGAAACTTCTGAAACAATGCGTCTCGGCTGAGGGGATAGTCGTCTCCGACCAAGATCGGGAAATAGGCGAAATTGGCGCGCGTTTCACCGGCCTCAGTGAGACACCGCAATCCGGAAACGCCCTCCAGACGCTGTCGATAGAGAGCATCTACCTCTTGTCGCAATGCCAATGCCCGATCGATGTGCCGTAGCTGCAACAGGCCAAACGCCGCGTTGACCTCGCTCATCTTTCCGTTGATGCCCGGCGCCGCGACCGTGACTTCGTCCACGATGCCAAAATTCTTGAGGTTGTCGACGTGGCGCTTGGTGGCGGCGTCGCGGCACACGATGGCGCCGCCCTCAAACGTCGTGAACACCTTGGTGGCATGAAAGCTGAGTACCGAAATGTCACCATTCAGCAAGACGCTTCCGCCGCTGGCGTCGCGCCCCCCCAAACCGGGGGCCCCGGGGGAAAAAACCAAGAGGTGGGGGCCGGA
>JAYQOO010000042.1:0-11119 GCA_038144855.1 Acidimicrobiia bacterium
GCGTTGAGCGACTCGATCGCGCCGTGCATGGGAATGCTCACTTTCAGGTCGGCCGCATCGGTCAAGTCTTGTGGAAGGCCAGGGCCTTCGCCCCCCAGCAGTACGGCCGTCGGCAGCGTGAAATCGACGTCGTACATCGACAGGCCGGCGCGCGGCACGGTGGCGACCAGGCGCACGCCTGACCGGCGCCATTCAGCGACCAGGCCGCTCAACGCGCGGCTGCGCACGACGGGAAGGTGGAACGCGGCGCCCATCGATGCGCGCAGTGCCTTCCAGCCCCAGGGGTCGGCGGAGAGTTCATCAAGCACGACTCCGGTCGCTCCGGCCGCTGCAGCCGAGCGGATGATGGCACCAGCGTTGCCGGGATCCTGCAGGCCCGCCGCCGCGAGAACGAGCGCCGGAGCGGGAGACAGCACGTCGGCCGAGGTAACCTCAGGGATGAGCGCGCTTGCCACGACCCCGGTCGGCGCATTCACCGGCGACACGGCGTTGAGCACGCTGCCTGACACTTCGACCACCTGGGTGCCGGTGCGCCGCAGTGCGTCAATCAGGGACTGCTCCCTGGCAGTAGGAGAACCGCAGAGCGCGATTGTCTTCACCGCGACGCGCGCGGCGGCCGCCTCGGCGAGCAGGTGCCAACCGTCGAGCAGCATGAGCGGCCCCGCGCTGCGAGCGAGCGCGCGAAACTCCTTGACGATCGGATGCTGACGACTCGTGATCATGCTTGTCGGACGCGGCGCCATCAGTATGCTAAACTTTCGTGTTTGAGCGATGAAGGAAAAGCTTCTCAAGAGATTTGAAGAAGAGGTCAACGCCCTCGAACGCGAGTTGCACATGGAACTCCCGAAGGAGATCCAGCGCGCCCGCGAACTGGGCGACCTGCGCGAGAACGCCGAGTACCAGGCCGCGAAGGAACGCCAGACCTACGTCAACGCCCGCATCGCCATGCTCAAGCGCCGCATGAGCGAAATTGCGCTGATGAACCTGGACCGCATTCCCCACGGAAAAGCCGGCTTCGGATCGACCGTGACGATTCGCGAGAAAGACCAGGAGATGGTCTACCAGCTCGTGATGCCCGAGGATTCCGACGCCGACAAGGGGTTGATCTCGACGTCGTCGCCGATCGGCCGCGCCATCCTGAATAAGGAGGAGGGCGACGAAGTCTCCGTTTCGACGCCGAACGGCTCGACGCGCCGCTTCGAGATTCTCAAGCTCGTCACCATCCACGACGAGTAGCACCGCCCAAGGCACAGACCACACAGACTGTGACCGAGCCCCGCGATTCATATTCTCCCGAGCGACGAACCGCGCTGCTGTTCACCGGCACGGGGGCTGACGGCGCGTATCACGCCGGTGCGCTGCGCGCCCTCCAGGAAGCGGGCGTAAAGATCGACTTGGTTGGCGGCCGTGGCATTGGCGCGCTCGGCGCCGTCCTCGCCGCTGTCGACGGCGGCTCGCAGCTCTGGGAGGCCGGTGGCTTCTGGCGTTCCGAACGCGTCGCGGGCCTCTACCAGTGGCGCTGGCCGTTTACCGTGCTGCGCTGGCTCATGCTGGCTCTGCTGTTCGTCCTGGCGATTCCAGCCGCGGTGCTAATGCTGGGCCTCATCGTGTATCCGTTCGCGCTGTTGCTGGGGATGGCGGGGCTCGAGGCCGGGGCGACGTTCGTCGACGGCTTCGTCTATTGGATTGGGCAGGCGTTTATCCCGTCAGCATTGCCGACGTGGGTGCCGCGCTTTGCGGCGCTGTTCTCGACGCTGGCGCTGATGGTGCTCGGTGGCGGCGCGTGGCTGGCGTGGTGGCGATCGCCCCTGCATCGCCGCTCGGCCGGCAGCCGGCTCTGGTCGCTGCTGGGGGCCCCAGTCGAGGTGCGTCACGCCATCGAACAGGCGACCGACGCGGTCTGGCGGCTGCTCAAGGGTGGCGCGGCGATCAAGACGCCGGAAGCCGATGATCTCAGCAGGCGCTATTCAGAACTTCTTGCCGAAAACCTTGGGCAGCCCGGCTTCCGGGAGTTGCTGCTCGTCGTTCACGACCTCGACGCCAATCGCGACATGGTGTTTGGACTGGTCCGCGATCCGTATCGCAAGATGCTGTTCCCGCCACCAGGAGGCGTCGCGTCCCAGCGGCGCGCCGAAGCGCAGGATCTTGGCAGCGGCACGCAGGGATTCCTCGCCGATGTGCTCGCGGCGGCGCTGAGCTTGCCGGGCGTGTGCGATCCGCGACTCCTGCGCTTTGCGCCCGACTCCTATTGGCGCGGTGAAACCCATCGCCTCACCGATCGCTCCGCGTCTCTTGGCCGACTGCTCGAAGAGGCCGCCGCGGCCGGCGCGGAACAGGTCATGATCGTGGCCGCCACCCCGGAGTCACCAGGCCCCCACGAACTGCGCCCCCAGCGTCTGGACGGCTTTGGTCGGGTGGGTGAGCAGATCGCGTCCTCGGAGGCCGCTGCGTTGTCGGATGCGGTGCGCCACCTGCATCACCGGTTCCACGGCGTCTACGTCATCAGGCCATCGCACAACCCGATCCAGCCGCTCGATCTGGGCGGTGCGTATGACGAACACTCAGACCGCATGCAGCCGCTTGAAGAGCTGATGGAACGTGGCTACGAAGACACCTACCGCCAGTTCATCGAACCGTTCCTCGGGGCGTCTGGGGAGCGAATCGGAAGTAGTCAGTAGCCAGTAGCCGGTAGCCAGAGGGCCTGGTGTTTTTTTTTCTGGCTACTGGCTACTGGCTACTGGATACTGGCTACTCATGAAGCAAGCCACCAAGCTGATTCACGCCGGTGAAGGTGTCGATACCGGCAAGACGCCATCGCTGACGACGCCCATCTATGAGACGAGCACGTTCGTGTTCGACTCGGTGGCCGACGTCGAACGCTACCAGGCCGGCAAGCTCGACGGCTACCTGTATTCCCGCTACGAGAACCCGACGGTTGTCGCGGTCGAGCAGAAGGTCGCGGCCGTCGATGGCGCAGAGCAGTCGCTCCTGTTCAGCAGTGGCATGGCGGCCATTGCCACCGCGTTCATCACGTTGCTGAAGGCCGGCGACGAAGTCATCTGCTGTTCGGCCATCTACGGCGGCACGTTTCACATTCTCGAAGACCTGATGTCGAAGTTCGGCATCGCGCATCGCTTCGTGTCGATCGAGGAGATGAGCGACCCGCTGAAGGTGATTGGGCCGGCGACGAAGCTGGTGTGGTTCGAGTCACCGATCAACCCGACGCTGCGGTGCATCGATATCCGGACCGTGGCGGCAGCCTGCAAGAAGGCCGGCGTCCTGTCTGGCATCGACAACACGTTTGCGAGCCCGATTAATCAGCCGGTGCTGGCCATGGGCATCGACCTGTCGATGCAAAGCGCGACCAAGTACCTGAATGGACACAGCGACGTGACCGGTGGCGTGCTGTCGGGCTCGACAGCGGTGATCGCGCCACTGGCCAAGATGCGGCGGTTGCTCGGCGGCATCATGGATCCGCAACCGGCGTTCGCGCTCGGACGTGGCATGAAGACCATGCCTCTGCGCGTAGCGCAGCACAATGCCAACGCGATGGCCGTGGCGCAGTTCCTCGACGGACACGCCGGCATCGAGCGGGTCTATTATCCAGGCCTCCCGTCACATCCGGATCACGCGATCGCGAAGGGCCAAATGAGCGGCTTCGGCGGCATGGTCACGATCGATGTGAAGGGTGGCAGGGAAGGCGCGTTCCGCGCGTTCGACCGCCTGAAGGTCATCAAGCGCGCCGCCAGCCTCGGTGGTGTCGAGAGCATTTGCAGCCTGCCGATCCTGACCTCCCAGTACGGCCTGACGGACGAGGAACTGGTCAAGGCCGGAGTCTCGAAGGGGATGATCCGGATCTCGATCGGTCTTGAAGACGCAAGCGACCTGATCGCCGATCTCGAACAGGCGCTCGCTTAAGCGGTCGTGGCGGGTGTTCGGACCCGCCGGCCATCTAGAAACTGCTGCGCCCATAGTTCCAGCGCCACCGGGATCCAGAACACCTCGGTGACCGCCGGCGCCGCCAGCGCGCGTTTCCACAAGGCGCGCACCGCAGGTTCGCTGACCAGGCTCCGCTGCCGAAGGCCTGGCAGCACCTGGTCCTCCATCAACGCGGTGAAGCGCGCGCTCCTGAAATACTGGGAGAGCGGAAGATTGAAGGCCGCTTTCGGGCGGTCTACAAAACCGTCGCTGAAGAAGCGGCGCGCCACCGCCTTGACGATGGCCTTCGCCCCGCCTGGTCCGACGAGGGACTCAGCCCCCAATGTGCGCGCGAACTCAACCACGCGCCGGTCGAGAAACGGCACCCGATTCTCGACGGCGTGCGCCATCGTCATCTTGTCCTGACGCATCAGCACGTCGACCAGAAAGGTCTGCATTTCGTACTTCACGCACCGGCCGAGCGGATCTCCCTGGCCTTCGCCAAACAGGGCCGCGCGTCGCTCGATCACCGCCGGCAAATTCGACTCCGGACGCAACCGGGCGAGCTTGGACGGACGCTGGAACAGCGTCGTCTGCACGAAGGCGTCTGCGGTCAGCTGCGACGCGTTCTGGAAGCGGGAGTAGCCGGCGAACACCTCGTCGGCGCCTTCGCCGCTCAGCAAGACGGTCGCGTGAGGCCGGGCATGCCGTGCCAGCTGCCAGATGCCAAGCGAGTTCGGGACGCTGATGGGCTGATCCATGTGCCACGTCGCATCCTCAAGTGGATCGAGGAACGACTCGGCCGTGAACAACCCGGCGTGCGACTCGGCCCCGGTGATCGACGCCGCAGCCTCGATCCATGGCGCTTCCGAGAACTTTGGGTCGTCGAAGACGACCGAGAAGACGTTCGGTGCCGCACCTTCACGACGCGCGAATGCCGTGACGAGCGACGAGTCCACACCACCGGACAACTGGCAGCCCACCGGGACGTCGCCAACCAGTTGCGACCGCACGCTGGTGTGCAGCAACGCGTACAGCTCGTCAACGGCGTCAGTACGCCTTGGCGGCTCAACCGGCACGTCGGGAATGGACCAGTAGCGCTGTGTCGCGACGCCCCCGCCAGCAATGGTCAGCCGATGGCCGGGGCGCAGTTGTTTCACGCCTTTCATCAGCGTGGCGTCGCCAGCGACGTAGCGGAAGGCAAGTTGCTCATCGACGAACGCGCCGGCCACCTCCGGCGTGAAGGCTGGATGCGCGAGGAACGCCTTGGCCTCTGACGCAAACAGCACGCTTTCGCCAAGCTGAGTCCAGTAAAGGGGCTTGATCCCGAAGTGATCGCGCACCAGGTGCACCTGGCGGTGACGCAGGTCGGCAATAGCGAGCGCGAACATCCCGTTCAGCCGCTCGAGCATGCCGTCGAGTCCGACGTGCTCGTAGAGATAGAGCAACACTTCAGCATCGGAGCGGCTGCGGAAGCGATAGCCTGCTGCCTCGAGCAGTGGTGTGTAATCGAAGGCGTTGTAGACCTCGCCGTTGTAGACCAGGATGACGCTGCCGTCAGCGTTGGCCATGGGTTGATGGCCCTGTTGCGAAAGGTCGAGAATCGCGAGGCGCTGGAACCCGAACCCGCTATCCGGTGCGTCGTGGCCGCGGAGGGAGAACAACTGCGCGCCGCGATCGTCAGGGCCGCGATGCGCGACCAGGCGCATCATCGCGTTGAGGACCGCGTGGTCCGCCGGCGCGCCGTCGAGGTTGACAAAGCCCGCCAGGCCGCACATGGGAGGAGCCAGATGCAAGTAGCAAGTAGCAAGTAGCCGGAAGAACGCCTCTTGCCTCTTGATACCTGCTACTTGCTACTTCTCCTTCGTCTCATGCAGGAACTCGAGCACCAGCTCCAGCATGCGCTGATTGATGCGGCTGCCTTCGTTGGTGCCGAACTTCTTCTGGAATGCATCGAGCGAGACGACCGCCTTGGCCATGGTGCGATGCCCACCGGCGCTGCCGATGTCGTTGAACCAGCGGCGGACGAAATCGCCGGCGTTGCGCGAGTAACCCAGGTTGCGGACCGACACCACGAACTGGTCGTTCACGACGCCGCAGATCACGGTCCACTGCACGTTCTCCAGCTGCAGGTAGAAGTCGGCGACGTAGGGAATGAAGTCCTCACGCGGCGGTTCGCCTAGGAACGCGCAGAACACGTGCTCCATCATGCGGCCCTGCTGCCACGCCTTGATCAGGTAATCAAGACGCTCCGCCGTGATTTCGGCACCCTCCATCTTGCGAATCGCGGACGCGTCGGCGAGGGGATACAGGTACGAGAACGCATCGATGTCCGCACGATTGGCGTGCCGATTGAAGAACAGCGTGTCCGACTTGATCGCGTAGAGGATCGCCGTGGCGGTCCGTTCGGAGATGTCCATGTCCACGGCACGAAGATGCTCCGTCAGGATCGTCGACGTTGAGCCGTAGTCCGGGCGGATGTCCTTGAAGATCGCGTTGTAGCCGGGCTGCTCGGGATGGTGATCGATGACAAGATCGGCGTGCGGCAGGATGCCGGGAAAGTAGTGCGGCTGCACGTCGACCAACGCGATCTTGTCGAATTCCTTGAACTGGTCGGGCGTCACCGTCTCGATCTTCAAGTCGAGCAGCTTCACCATGCGCAGGTTTTCCGGACGGGTGACCGGCTGCAGGCACCCGATGACCGCCGTCTGGCGCGTCCGGCGCAGGATGGTGCGCAGGGCGAGGCCGCTGGCCATCGCGTCCGGATCAGGTTCGTTGTGCGTCAGGATCAGCACCCGATCGGCGTCGTCCATGTAGCGTTGGTACTGCTGGACGCGCTGCCGGGTCACCGAACGGCCGAGCTCGGTAAGAAGTGGGGCGCCGAGGAGTTCGGCCAGCGTGATGGTGGTGACTTCCGGGAAATCGTCGCGCAGGGTCTCGGCCTTGCGAACGTCCGCGAGGCTCGTGCCCAGCACATAAATCAGCGTGCCGCCGGCGCTGCGCACGGCCTCGAGGATCTTCCGCAGGCCGCGGCGCCCGTTGTCCTCGACGAACACGGGCATGACGGGATTGACACCGAGCTTGACGTAACTGTCGATGCGATCGACTTCATCGACCGACACCGGCAGTTCCGAGGATTCGAACTTGCGGGCGAGCGCCCGGCCTTCGACGAGAACCTCGAGCTCCGCGGACGGAGTCAGGACTGCCTCAAGAAGCCGGATCACCAGCTCCGTGTGACAGACCGCAAGACAACGCACTATGCGCCAATTATATTCCGCCTTCGCCCGGGAGCCCCGGCTGGCGTCCGCCGTGGCGGAGATGGGATAGGATGCGGCGCTGTGACGCGCGTGCTGCTTTCGGTCCTGCTGTGGGGCGCGGTGGTGCTCGACGCCCAGCAGGTGTTTCGCTCCGGCGTTGACCTCACCACCTTCTCGGTCACGGTGACCGACCGCAAGGGCGCGGTCGTGACCGGCCTGACCAGGGAGGATTTCGAGGTCCTCGAGGACGGCAAGGCGCAGTCCCTCGGTTACTTTGCCCAGGGTGACGGCGACAATGCGCCGCCAATGCACCTCGGCCTCATGGTCGACGCCAGCGGCAGCATGCAGAACGACATCAAGCTGGCCCAGGGCGCGGCGATCAAGTTCCTCAACATGCTGCCCGAGGCACAAGACATCACGCTGGTGGACTTCGATACCCAGGTGCGCATCACGCGATACCCGCAGCGGGACTTCCCGCGGCTGGTCGAGCGCATTCGCCAACGCAAGCCGGACGGCTGGACGGCGCTCTATGACGCGCTGGGGACCTACCTCGACGGCGCAGACCGGCAGGACGGCCGCAAAGTCATGGTGATGTATACCGACGGCGCCGACTCCCGCTCGGCGCTGTCGATGTCGGAAACGATGACGTTGCTCAAGGCGTCGAACGTGACCGTGTACGCGATCGGCCTGGTTGAAAACACCGGGTCGGCCCGTGCCCAGCTGCAGATGACGCTGCGGCAATTGGTGGAAACAACCGGGGGCCAGGCGTTCTTCCCGATGGCCATGAAGGAAGTCGAGAGCGCCTACGAAAAGGTGCTGGCCGAGGTCAAAGGGCAGTATCACCTTGGCTACCTGTCGTCGAACGCGGCGCGGGACGGGAAGTGGCGCAAGGTCGACATCAAGCTCAAGCGAGGTGACTTGCGCGTCCGGTCGCGAAAAGGCTACTTCGCCCCTTACACGCCAGCGTCGTAGACGGTCTTCAGGCCCGCCGGTCTGTGATGTACGATGGTGTGCTACCGCGCACACCAGTCATGCCGTCCGTCTCCGATCACTTCCACCTCGCATCAGATTTCGAGCTCCGCGGCGACCAGGTTCATGCCGTACCCGAGTTGGTTGAAGGCCTGAACCGCGGCGACAAGCATCAGGTGCTGCTCGGCGTCACGGGATCGGGCAAGACCTACAGCATGGCGCAGGTGATCTCACGCGTGAACCGGCCCACGCTGGTCATGGCGCACAACAAGACGCTCGCGGCGCAGCTCTTCCAGGAGTTCCGGCGGTTTTTTCCCGACAACGCCGTCGAATACTTCGTCAGCTACTACGACTACTACCAGCCGGAAGCGTACGTGCCGTCGAGCGACACCTACATCGAGAAGGAATCGATCGTCAACGACGAGATCGACCGCATGCGCCTGTCGGCGACCCGCTCGCTGTTCGAACGTCGCGACGTGATCATCGTCGCCAGCGTGTCGTGCATTTACGGCCTCGGTTCGCCCGAGGCGTACTACGGGCTCGTGCTGCCGCTCGAAAGAGGGCAGCGCATCGACCGCGACCAGATCCTCCGCAAGCTGGTCGAGATCCAGTACGAGCGGAACGACCACGATTTCGGGCGCGGCACGTTCCGCGTGCGCGGCGACATCATCGAGGTCTATCCCTCATACGAAGAGTTCGGGCTCCGCATCGGGCTGTTCGGTGACGAGATCGACGAGCTTACGGCCATCGATCCGATCACCGGCAAGGCGCTGAAGCGGCACGAGCGCACGGCGGTGTATCCCAAGTCGCACTTCGTGACCGGCCGCGAACGGCTCAAGGAGGCCGTCGCCACGATCAAGGAAGAGCTCGAAGTCAGGCGCAGCGAGCTCGAGCGTGACGGCAAGGTGCTCGAAGCCCAGCGGCTGCATCAGCGGACGATGTTCGATCTCGAGATGATCAAGGAGATCGGCTACTGCCACGGGATCGAGAACTATTCGCGGCACCTGACCCAGCGGCTCGCCGGCCAGCCACCACCGACGCTGCTCGATTACCTGCCCGCCGATGCGCTGGTCGTGATCGACGAGAGTCACCAGACGGTCCCGCAGGTGCGCGGCATGTATCACGGCGACCGCTCGCGGAAGGAAGTGCTCGTGGATTACGGGTTCCGGCTGCCGTCGGCGCTCGACAACCGGCCGTTGAACTTTGACGAGTGGGAGGCGCGCGTTGGCCAGTTGGTCTACGTCTCGGCGACCCCTGGGCCGTACGAGCTGCAAAAGTCCGGCGGTGTCTTCGTCGAGCAGGTGATCCGGCCGACCGGGCTGATGGATCCGCCCATCGAGATCCGCCCGGTCAAGGGGCAGGTCGACGATCTGCTCAAGGAGATCCGTGACCGCGCGGACAAGAAGGAGCGCGTCCTGGTCACGACGCTCACCAAGCGCATGGCCGAGGACCTGACGACCTATTACCAGGAATTGGGCGTCAAGGTGCGCTACCTGCATTCGGACATCGACACCCTGGAACGCGTCGAGATCCTGCGTGACCTGCGCCGCGGCGTGTTCGACGTCCTGGTCGGCATCAACCTCCTGCGCGAAGGCCTGGACCTGCCGGAAGTCTCACTCGTGGCGATTCTCGACGCGGACAAAGAGGGATTCCTGCGGTCAGGCGGGGCGCTCATCCAGACCTCCGGCCGCGCGGCGCGTAACGTCAACGGCCGCGTCATCATGTATGCCGACAAGATGACCGACTCCATGCGAGCCGCGATCAACGAGACGGAACGCCGCCGGACGCGCCAGGCCGCGTACAACGCGGAGCACGGCATCACCCCGACCAGCATCATCAAGGCAATCGACGATCCGCTGAACAACGTGTACGATCGGGATTACTCGTCGGCCACCGATCCCCGTGAGGTGCGCCAGGCGTTCCGTTCGCATGCCGAACTTGACGCTCACATTCAGACTCTCGATCAGCAGATGAAGGCAGCCGCCGCAAACCTGGATTTTGAGAAAGCCGCATCGCTCCGCGATCAGATTCGGACGCTCAGGACCCGTGACCTGGGCCTCGGCCCGGCGGAGCCTCGATGAACAATTTGCGCATCTGGCTGATCGAAGCCACCAAGAAGGGCCTCCAGGAGCTGCAGGACTACGTCCGGCTGTGCCTGGCGACCGCCCAGGCCGCCGTGACGCGGCCGTTCTACTTCCGCGACCTGATGGAGCAGATCGAGACGATCGGCTTGGGGTCGCTCACCGTCGTGCTGCTGACCGGTTTCTTCACCGGCGCCGTGCTCGGACTCCAGTCCGGCATGACGCTCGACCAGTTTGGCGCGCGCCCGTTCGTTGGCCGCTTGATCAGCGCGTCGATGATCAAGGAGCTGGGGCCGGTGCTGACCGCCTTGATGCTGTCGGGCCGCGTCGGCTCCGGCATTGCCGCCGAACTCGGCTCGATGGTCGTGACCGAACAGATCAGCGCGCTGCGCGCCCTTGGCACCGATCCGGTGCGCAAACTGGTGGTGCCACGCGTGCTTGCCGGGTTCATCATGTGCCCGATCCTCACGGTCGTGGCCAACACGGTCGGCCTGCTGGGCGGCTGGCTGATTGCCCTGACGCAGTTGCGCGTGCCGTCGGGCGTGTATTGGAACTCGGTCGTGATGGGCCTCTACATCCAGGACGTCTGGATGGGCCTCATCAAGCCGTTCTTCCTCGGCTTCGTCATCGTGACGATTGGCTGTCACGTCGGGCTGAAGACTTCCGGAGGCACGCAAGGCGTCGGGCGGTCGACCACCAACGCCGTGGTCGCCGCATCGGTCGTGGTGTTGATCGTCGACTTCTTCCTGACACGGTTATTGATCTCGATCCTGTTCTAATGGGCAACGCGACCACCACGGCGACCGGCGTACCTGCCGAACTGATCGAACCGCATGCGCCGGTCGTGTTGTTCGACAAGGTCAACCTGTCGTTCGACGACAAGGTTATCCTGCG
>JAYQOO010000042.1:11129-29219 GCA_038144855.1 Acidimicrobiia bacterium
GTCCTGCAGGGGCACACCAAGATCTTCCTGGGTGCGAGCGGTGCGGGCAAGTCGACGATCTTGAAGTTGATGCTCGGATTGCTGAAGCCCGACTCCGGGACGATCTGGGTTCTCGGGCAGCGCATCGACGAGATGAGCGAGACGCAGTTGATGGGCGTGCGCAACTACATGGGCATGGTGTTCCAGGAAGGTGCGCTGTTTGACTCGCTGACCGTTGGCGAAAACGTCGGCTTCAAGCTCTACGAGAGCGGCAATCAGCCGATGGATGCCGTCCGCGCCCGCGTAGAGGAAGTCCTCGGCTTCGTCGGTCTTGCAGAGCACATCGACAAACTCCCGTCCGCGTTGTCGGGCGGCCAGCGCCGTCGCGTGGCCATTGCGCGAGCGCTCGCGGCACGGCCGACGCTGCTGTTGTATGACGAGCCGACCACCGGCCTTGACCCGATGACCTGTCTCAGCGTGGATGCCGAGATCGTCAAGCTTCGCGACATCGAGCGCGTCACGTCGATCCTGGTCACGCACCAGCTTCGAGACGCCTTCTACATTGCGACCCACGCAGCCACGCGCGCGTCCAATGGGGAAGTGACGTTGCGTGAAGCGGCCGAGGAGAAGATCGAACAGGCCGACTTCGTGATGATTCGTGAGGGACGGGTGGCGTTTGAAGGATCCGCCGCAGACTTGCGCCACTCGCGTGACCCGTATTTGCAAACGTTTCTTGCGTAGTTCGCAGAAGAGGACATAGAGCACATGCCACGCACACGTTCACTCGCCTGGGCGGAACTCAAGTTCGGATTCATCTCGGTGTTCGCCATCGTGATGTCCGGGCTGCTGATCTTTGCCGTCGGCGGCGGCGCCGGATTCTTCTGGCAGAACTACACCCTGAAGGTGAAGTTCGACAACGTGGCCGGACTGATGACTGGCTCCCCGGTGCGCGTGGCCGGCGTTCAGGTCGGCACCGTCGACCAGGTCATCCTGTCGGGTGAGGGTGTTGAGGTCTGGTTCAACGTGAAGTACGACTACCAGCCCCTCGTGACGGACCGGTCAACGGCTGTGCTTGGCACGCTGACCCTGCTCGGCGAAGGCGCGGTCGACATTTCGTCAGGCCTGGGCGGCACGCCGATTCCGGAATGGGGCTACATCAAGGTCGGCGTGGCGGAAGGCACCATCGCGGAGGTGACGTCGCAGGCGGGTAACACCCTCACCGAAGCGCGCCTGCTGGTCGAAGACATCCGCAAAGGACGTGGCACGGTCGGCCAGTTGTTCACGAACGACTCCGTGTACCGCGAGTTCGATGCCCTGATCGCCGCCGCCGAGCGCGTGGCGACATCTGTGTCGGTGGGCAAAGGCACCGTTGGCAAGATGCTCAACGACGACAAGATGTACGCCGAGATGAATGCCGCGGTCGCCAACCTCAACGCGCTGACCGCCAGCGTCCGCAACGGCGAAGGCAGCCTCGGCAAGCTGATGACCGACCCGGCGTTGTCGAACAACATTACGAAGACCACGGCAAACCTCGAAGCGATGACCGCCAAGCTGAACAACGGCGAAGGCACAGCCGGGAAGCTCCTGACCGATGACGCGCTCTACAAGCGGCTCGACTCGATGTCTTCCCGCCTCGACACGGTTCTGCAAGGCCTCAACAGCGGCGAGGGCACGGCAGGCCAACTGCTGCGCGACAAAGCGTTATATGAGAACATGAATCAAACGATCGGTGAGGCGCGCGCGTTGCTGGCCGATATCCGGAAAGATCCCAAGAAGTACTTGAACGTGAAAGTGAGCGTCTTCTGATGTCCAAAGACAATTCTTCAGGCAGCTTGATGGTGGCGTTCGTCATCGGCGCGCTGACCGGCGCGGCGGTCGCGCTGTTGTTTGCGCCGGCGTCGGGCGAAGAGACGCGCGAGTATCTCGGACAGAAGGCACGTGAAGGCAAGGCCAAGGCGAAGGAAGCCATGGACCAGGGCCGCGACTACTACCGCAACAATCGCGAGAATCTCGCCGCGGCCGTCGAACGCGGTCGCGAGGCGTTCCAGCAGGCGCGCGAGCGCGGAGACCAGGTGTGAGTGCAACCGGCGAGTTCCTGCTCGGCATCATCGCGCTCTCGGTGCTCGTGATGGCGGTGGTCCAGATCGGGGCCATCTTCGCCGGCATCCGCCTGGCCAAACGCGTCGATCAACTCGCGGTGCAGCTGGACCAGGAGATCAAACCGCTGGTTGCGAATCTCACGGCGCTGTCGAGCGAGGCGGCGCGCGCGGCAACGCTGGCCGCGAAGCAGGCCGAGCGGCTGGACCGGGTCTTTGGTGAACTGGTGTATCGCGTCGACGAGACGCTCGCCGCCGCCCAGGAGTTTGTGACCGGTCCTGCCAGGCAGGGGATGGCCATCATGGCGGGCGCCAAGGCGGTCATTGATGCTTTCCAGGGCCTGCGCGAGGCGTCACGCCGGCGGTCCGCCCCCCGTCCTTCGGTCGACGAAGAAGAGTCCCTGTTTATCGGGTAAAGACGGTATGCCATTGATCAGCCCCCGGTTCGCCCTATGGCTAAGGCGGGGACTGATGTGATAAATGGGAGCATGAATTTCAGCACCCCGCGCGCCGTCCTGATCGCCCTGACCCTGTGCACCGCGTTTGCGGCCACCGCCGCCGCACAGGAACCCAAGTCTTCCGCTCCCGCAAAGGAACTTGCGCAGTTGCTGGCCTCGAAGAAACTCGAAAGCGTGGCTGCGCGCATGCCCGACTCCAAGGAAGAGTTCGTTGGCGCGCTGATGTTCCCGGGGCAAATGATGATGGTGGTGTGGGCCAAGACCGCCGCGCCCGCTGTGCTTAACGAAAAGCTCATCAACAAGAACTACCGCGACGTCTACCTGGACCTCAACAGCGCGTCGATCCTCGAATCGCGGAACACCGTTACCGATCTCGGGCCGGATGGCCTGAAGTCCAAGCCCGACCAGAAACAGGGCCCGGCGGACTCCCACGACCTTGCCGCGAAGAGCATTCGCTTCGACGGCAACTGGCGCGAAGACAAGATGTCTGAGAAGGACTACATGTCGAGATACGCCGACGCCGATGCCGCCTACGCCAAGGCGATTCAAGCGCTGATCGACGAACTGAAGAAAAGCTAGGCGCCGGCTGGACGGATCGGCGGCGGCTCGTTCAGCAGTAACAAGTACAGCCCGAGCGGTCGCAGTGCGTCGACGAACGACGATTGTCCACCGGCTTCTGTAGGTACGAGTTGGCGCCACGGTAGCCGTTGGCGCGATCCCGATCTTCCTGCGGCAACCTCGGGGCCTGTCCTTGCACGGTGGCTTGCGAACCCGTTCCGGGGAACCGATATTAAGATTAAGGGGCAGGAATCCGCTCGGATTCGCGAACCTTATGCCTCTGGGGCCATCCACTCAACCTCGACCGTTGTTGTTGCTCGACGACCACGAACCCATCCGTCAGCTCCTCGAAGAGGTCGCGGGCGTGCGCGAACTCCGCAGCGTGATCGAGCGGCCCTCCCTGGTGGGCGAAGGGCACCTGCTGACCGAAGGGGACCTATCCAAGTCGCTCGCGGCCCGGCGGCTGGGCATCAGCCGGCGCGCGCTCTATCGCCTGATCGACAAGTACGCGGCGGCGCCGTCCAACCAGTGACCAGCACCAAGCCGGCCATGGCCATCGTCGCGGCGGCGCTGCTCGTTGTCGCCGCCGGAGTGATCTACACCCGCGGCCTCGCGCAGTCGCCGCCGTACCTGATGCACGACGAGTTGCAGTTTTCGTTGCAGGCGCGATCGATTGCCGAGACCGGGCACGATCTGGCAGGCCGCACGCTTCCAGTGTTTTTTACCGAGCCCGAATTTCCCGCCGGCCGCGATCCGGTGCTGATCTACTTCACGGCCGCCGTCCTGCAAGTGCTGCCGTTCACGCAGGAGAGCGTCAAATCCGCCGTCGTGCTGATCGGCCTGCTCAATGTCGCGCTGATGGTTCTGGCGGGCTGGAAACTGACGGGGCACTTGTGGTTCGGCGTACTGGCGGGTGCGTTGCTCGCGTTGACGCCCATCCACTTCATTCGTGCGCGGATGGTCCTTAGTCCGTTTGCGTCGATCCCGTTCGTGCTGGGGTGGTTACTCGCGCTGGCCATCTACCTGCGGTCCGGTTCGCGACGCGCGCTGCTGGCCGCCTGCGCGGCGGCAGCCCTCAGTATGTACAGCTACCTTGCCTGTGTCGTGATGGCCCCGATCTACATCGCGGTTGCGCTGTGGATCGGCGTCCGCCGAGAGGGGAAGGCAGTGGCGGTACCGGTTGCGCTGGTGGTCGCCGCGGTGCTCGTACCCATGGCCATTTGGTATGTGACACATCCCGAGCGATACGCGCAGGTGGTCGAGGCCTATCGACTGTATGGCCACGGCACGCCAACCGTAGCGGCGCCGGTGCTGGCGCCAGGCACGCCGACTGGACCGCAGCGGTGGCTGGCGCTGGGCTGGCAGTTTCTGAGCCCGGACTTCCTGTTCCTCTCGGGTGACTCGAGCCTCGTGAACTCCACGCGTACTGCGGGCCTCTTTCCGCTCGCCTTCGCGGCTCTGATGCTCGCAGGGGTTTGGCGGGCGCTTGTGACCACGGACGACGCGCAGCGTGTGGCGGTGATCGGCTTGCTGACGGCCCCGCTCGCCAGCGTCCTGTCTGGTGCTGTCGAGATGAATCGCATCATGTTCGTTATTCCGTTTGGCGCCGTGATGGCGGCTTACGGTGCGTGGCACTGGCTGCAGCGAGGTGGGGGATGGCGTATCGCGTCGGTGCTGCTGCTGCTCTCAATCCCGGTCCAATTCGCCGGATTCTATCGCGATTACCGTGAGAGCTATCCTTCGCAAGCCAGCAAATGGTTTGGCGGCAACGTGCGCGATGCGGTCCGCGAAGTGGCTGCCGGAACAGGTCCTGTCTATTTCAGCACTCACATCCCGTTTGCGAATCGGTATTGGTCGTTCTATGCGCCCGCCACCGAACGCGGTCGACAACTCCTGGCGTTCGAAAGCGCGCCTGCGGACGCTCCGACCGGCGCGCGCGCAGCATGTGCGGTCGGCGACGCGGGGTGCCTGGCCCTGGCGCACGCGCCTGGATGGACGCAGGTGGCCGTCGTGCGAGAGCCATCGGGCGAAGAGTCCTTCCACATCTACGCCCGCCAATGACGAGGTGGCTGTGGGCCGCGGCTGGCGGTGTCGCGATTGTTGCCGTCGCCATCCTGCAGACGTATCGACTCGGCGATTCACCGGCGTACCTCAACCTGGATGAAACCCACTTCGCCAACCATGCCTACAGCCTGGCCACGAGCGGGCGCGACCTGAACGGCAACCGGCTGCCGCTGTTCATCAGCCTGGAGGATCCGCTCGGCGACCAACCAACCCTCGCATGGGGCACAACCTGGTATCACCCGGTTGGCTTCTATGCGATCGCGTCCGTCCTGACGCTCGCGCCACTCAGCGAGTGGTCCATCCGGCTTCCGATCGCCCTGGTTGGCGTGCTCAATCTCGTGTTGATCTTCCTGGTCGCACGGAAATGGTCTGGCACGCGAACCACGGCCTTGGCCGCGGCGGCGCTCCTGGCGATGACGCCGGCCCACTTCATCCTCAGCCGAATGGCCCTTGATTACCTGTTGCCGGTGCCGTTCACGCTGGGCTGGCTCCTGGCGCTGGGACACCTGCGAGCGTCGCCGACGTCACGTTCGGCCGTTGCGGCTGGTCTCGTCCTGGGCGCTGGCTGTTTCTCGTACGTGTCGTCGTGGCTCGTTATGCCGGTCTACCTCGCGGTCACCGCAGTGGTTCTCCGGAACGAGTTGCGTCGATCCGACTTGATCGCGCCGCTGACGGTGGCCTTCTGCGTTCCACTGCTGGCGTGGCTGCCGTGGATCTTCCTGCATCCCGAGATGCCCGGCAACCTGCTCGCGCAGTACCAGGCGGGCGAGACCAGGCGGTCGCTGCTGTCGGCGGTCGCGACCGGAACGGACATCACCGGTGCGGTCAAGACAACCATGGCGGCGTACTGGAGCTATTTTGATCCGTCGTTCCTGTTCATTGCCGGTGGATCATCGCGACTCGTCTCGACCGGCGCGATTGGCGTCTGGCCACTGGGCGTGGGCGCGCTGCTGGTGATGGCGTTGCTTCGTACCGTCAATCGACTCGGTGTGGCTGAGCGGATCCTGCTTGGCGGACTGCTGCTCGCCCCGATGCCGGCGGCGCTCAAAGGGGAGCCCTTCGCGATACAGCGCGCGATCACGATGCTGCCGTTCGGCGTGTTACTGGCCGTGCTCGCCCTTGATGGCCTGAAGAGTCGAACGCGCCTCCAGCAGGCGCTGGTTGTGATCGCGCTGGTCGCCGTTCCGGTTCAGTTCACCGGATTTGTCGACGACTACTTCAGTGGTTATCGCGCGCGCGCGGCGGCGGTGATCGATCCAACCGCGTTTCGCGACACCGCACGCGTGCTGATCGACTTGCTCGAACGCCGCCAGCCGCCTGCGCTGGCCGTCACGGCCCCGCTGTACGACGCGAGCGCCAAATGGCGCTTCTATGCCACGTCGAGCGGGCACCCGGAGTGGTTGGCGCGCACGCGCTATTTCAGCGGCCGGTTGGAAGAGATTGCGGCGTTGCCCACCGGCGCGCTGGCGGTCGTCGAGTCAGCGACACTCACGTCGCATGCGGGGTGGGAGGTGGTGGCGTCACCGATGTCGCTCTTCGGCCAGTCCCCGCTGACCATTCTCGAGAAGCAGTAATCAGATCAACGAGGCGAGCTGATAGACCGAGGCTGCCGCCAGTGCGGCCACCGTCCAGGCAACGGCGCGATGACGCTCGGTGAGCGACTCCAGGCCCATGGCAGCCACGATCGCCGCCGCCGCCGGCAACATCGCCACCATGGCCAGATCCTGGCGGAGGCCGAAGGTGGCCGCGACCATGGGCGGCCAGAGTGCCACGGCAAACAGCAATACGCGATGAGCTGGCTGCGCCAGGCGCGCCGCGCGGATGGCGCCGAGCGGGACCAGGATCAGCGAGCACAGCAGCAGTGGCGCGGCGGCACGGCCAGGAGCGGCGAAGAACAGGAATGACGGGTCCAGCAGGCCCCAGAAGATGGACGCTCGATTACTGAGGGTGTTCCAGTTGATTTGCGCCCGCAGCCCATCGAGCGGATAGCGTGCGTGCGCCTTGAGGATGGCCCACCGGCCGAACGTGTCGGCATAGGTTTCAGGGTGTGAGGCAAACCACACGCCGGCCGGCAGCAGGGCGGCGGCGAAGCTGGCGCCGTAGATGAGCGCGCTGCCGATGGTCAGCCGTCTCGTGGCGAAGGTTGACGCTGCGCTGATCGTCCACAGGCCGGCCATCGTCAGCGGAGCCACCGGATGCGCATACACCCCGGCACCCAGCGCAAGGCCCGCGAGGGCAAGCATCAGGCGCGAGTCCGTCTGCAGGAAGCGCAGCATCGCCAGCATCCACAGCAAGACGAACGTCACCGGGAGCAGCGCGTCGGTGCCGAGCTGGGCCTGCCACCAGTAGGCGGGCGTCACCATCAGCAAAACAGCAGCCGCAAGTGCGATTGCCGTTCGCGAGACCATCAGCCGCGTCACCACAAACAGCAACGCCACGTTGAGGGCGCCGGCGATCGTGCTGGCCAGGCGCGCGGAGGCATCGCCACCGCCCACCAACTGAACACCGGCCGTCAGATACACGGCGATCGGCTGCAGCCACTGGTCGTCGGCGACGTGGAAGAACACCGGGGCGGATCCCGCGCTTGCCGCACGGAGGATCGTCGCCTCCGGTGCGGTCACCGGTGCAGTCGTGAGTCGATAGCCGTAGAGGAGGAGCGTGACGCCGAAGAGGAGGCAAGCCGTGATGACTGGCCGCAAGGGCGTAGGCAATGGTGTGAGAAGTGGTGCGCGCTGGTGGATTCGAACCACCGACCCCTCGCGTGTGAAGCGAGTGCTCTACCGCTGAGCCAAGCGCGCGCCCAGACCAGAGATTATAGCACCAACTGAACGATTACACCGTGCCGAACAGGCGATCGCCGAAGTCGCCCAGCCCAGGCACGATGAACTTGTGCGCATTCAGCTCGCGGTCCACGATCGGGCTGAAAATCGGCACCGACGGGTAGGCCTGCTCAACTGCGGCGACGCCCTCAGGGGCGGCCACGATGCACACCAGGCGCAGGTGACGCGCGCCGGCCCTGGTGAGGACATCCAGCGCCGCGACGGCGCTGCCGCCCGTGGCCAGCATCGGGTCGATGAGCAGGACGTAGCTGTCTTCGATGTTCTTCGGCAGCTTGGCGTAGTACTGCGACGCCACCGCGGTGCGCTCGTCACGCTGCAATCCCAGGTGCCCAACGCGGGCATTGGGCACAAGTTCGAGCATGCCCGGCAGCATCCCCAGACCGGCGCGAAGGACTGGCGCCATCACGACGTCGGCGGCAATGCGTCGGCTTGGCGACGGGCCAAGCGGGGTCTCCACGGTGCCGTCCACCGTGGGCACGTCGCGCAAGGCCTCGGCGCCCAGCAGCACGCTGATGCGATTGGTCAGGGAACGAAAGCGCTCCGGCGCGGTCCGCACGTCGCGCAACTCGGCAAGGCATTCGTGCACGAGCGGGTGGGTCACAAGCTGCAGCACGGTGAGGGAAAGCTTACACGCAATTGCTGATTCACGTACAATTTCAGCCATGCACTCACGCCTGTTGGCCATTGTCGCCGCAACGATTCTCGTCGTGCCGTTGGCCGCTCAACAGCGAACCGCAGTCACAATGGTGATTACCAACGGCATCGTGATCACCGTGGATGGCAGCCGCCGCGTGCTGAACCCGGGAGCGGTGGCCATCAGCGGCAGGGACATCGTGGCGGTCGACACGCCTGCCGCCATTGCCGGCCGCTACACGGCGGCACAGACGATCGACGCGTTGGGCAAGGTGGTGATGCCTGGGCTGATCAACACGCACACCCACGCCGCCATGGTCATGTTCCGCGGGCTCGGCAACGACCTGAATCTCATGGACTGGCTGCAGAAGTACATCTTCCCGGCCGAGGCCAAGACGGTGTCACCCGAGTTCGTGCGGATCGGCACCAATCTGGCCCTGCTCGAAATGATCCAGTCGGGCACGACCACGTTTGCCGACATGTATTACTTCGAGGAGGAAGTGGCCAAGGTCACCAAGGCCGCCGGCATGCGCGGTGTGCTCGGCCAGACGGTCATCGAGTTTCCGGTGCCGGATGCCAAGACGCCGGCCGACGCCCTCGCGCGGACGGAAGCGTTTGCCAGGCAGTTCGATCATGACGAGCTGATCACGCCGTCGATTGCCCCACACGCGGTCTATACGCTCGACGCCAAGACGCTGTCGGCCGTGAGCGCGATGGCCAAGCGGCTGATGATTCCAATCCAGATTCACCTCGCCGAGACGTCAGCGGAGAATGGCCTCTCGCAAGACCGTCACAAGATGCGCCCGGTCGCCATCCTCGACAGCCTGAATTTCTGGGCGCCGACCACGCTGGCCGCGCACGCGGTCTGGATCAATGACGAGGAAATCGCACTGCTGAAGAAGCGTGGTGTCGGCGTCTCGAACAATCCCGAAAGCAACATGAAGCTGTCGAGCGGCACCGCACCGGTGATGAAGTACCGCGCCGCCGGCGTCAGCACCGGCATCGGCACGGACGGCGCGGCCAGCAACAACGATCTCGACATGTTCGAAGCGATGCGCCAGGCGGCGTTTCAGCAGAAGCTGGTGACCATGGATCCGACCGCGATCAGCGCCGCGGACGCGCTCGAGATGGCGACGCTTGGTGGCGCGGCCGCGCTCGGCCGGCGTGAGCACCTGGGCTCGATCGAGGCCGGCAAACTCGCCGACATCATCATCGTGAGCCTGGCGAAGGCCCGCCAGCAGCCGGTGTTCGACCCGGTGTCGCAAATCGTCTACGCGTCACGCGGTGACGATGTGGAAACCACGATCGTCAACGGCCGCGTCCTGATGCGTGACCGCAAGGTCCTGACGATGGATGAAACGGCCGTCATCGCCGCGGCGCGCAAGGCTGCGGACCTGGTGCGAAACGCGGTGGCCCAGTAGCGGCCGAAGCCGCGCGTGGCGCGTTATTCCAGCACGCCGATGTACGGCAGGTTGCGATACTGCTCGGCGTAATCGAGGCCATAACCGACCACGAACTTGTCCTCGATCGTGAAGCCGATGTAGTCGACCTTGACGTCGATCTTCCGGCGGCTTGGCTTGCTGAGCAGGCAGGCGGTGCGCAGCGAGCGCGGCCCGCGCGCCTGCAAAATCTCCTGCAGATAGTGCAAGGTGAGGCCCGTATCGACGATGTCCTCGACGATAATGACGTCACGGCCCTCGATGCTGGCATCGAGATCCTTCGTGAGGCGCACCTCGCCGGAAGACGACGTCGCTGCGCCGTAGCTGGAGCAGGCCAGGAAGTCGATACTGACCTGGCCTGACGTGGCACGCACAAGGTCGCCAAGGAACAGGAATGCGCCTTTCAGGACGCACAGAAAGTGCAGTTGACCGCTCGGGAGGTCGGCCCGGATCTTCTGGGCGAGGGCGTTGATACGGGCAGCCAGTTCCTCTTGATCGATCAGGACGGTAGGGGTGGCGGTCGTCGGCATGTGGGAAATAATAGCTTCTGACGGGAATGAAAACGTTCGACATCATCACTGAGGCAGATGCCCGACATTTAGAGGTCGGCTCGAGCGTCGTGCTCAAGCCCGGAGGGCACGTCACCCCGCTGGCCGCCGACACGCTCAAGGCTCGCCGCATTTCGGTGCTGAGCCAGGTGGCTGAGCCGAGCCTCGACGGATTGGCGCCGGTTGCCGACATCAAGTCGATGGCGATTGGCAGTGACCATTCAGGCGTCGCGCTCAAGGCAACGCTACGCGACCACCTTCGAACACGCGGCATCAACGTGCTCGACATTGGGACCGATGGTCCTGAGCCGGTGGACTACCCGGACATCGCCGCGCAAGTCGCCAGGCTCGTCGCCAGAAGGGAAGTCGACGCCGCGATCGTCATCGACGGGGCGGGCATTGGCTCGACCATTGCGGCCAACAAGATTCCCGGCGCCCGGGCGGCCATGTGCGCCGACAAGACGCTTGCTCGGTATTCGCGTGAACATAACGGCGCCAATGTCCTGGCGCTCGGCGCGAGCCTGATTTCGGCCGATGAGGCGAAGGCCATTGTCGAGACGTGGATGGCAACGCCGATCGGTGAGGCCCGTTATGTGCGGCGGCTCGCAAAGATTCGCGCACTGGAGACCGCGAAGTGACCGACTATCGGCGCGTGATTGAACTGATCCTGGAAGAACTGGCCAAGGCCGGCGCCGTGGCGCCGCAACGCTGCCAGTGCCATGGGTTCACCTTCGACTGTTGCCCGGACCGCGTCCAGCACGTCATCGATGCGGGGGCGACACGACTGGGCTTGCACGCCGCCGAAGGCGGCGCCAGCGGCGTATCGGGCTACATCGATCACACGCTCCTGAAGCCGGATGCGACGGCCAAGGAAATCGAACAACTCTGTCGCGAAGCGGCGGAGTGGAAATTTGCCACCGTGTGCGTCAATCCCACCTGGGTGGCGCTGGCGTCGAAACACTTGCGAGGCACCTCGGTCGGCGTGTGCTCGGTGGTGGGTTTTCCGCTCGGCGCGACGACGCCTGACGTCAAGCAGTTCGAAGCGCGCCGCGCGATTTTTGACGGCGCCAACGAGATCGACATGGTGATCAACGTCGGTGCGCTGAAGTCCGGCGATGTGCGCCTGGTCACCGACGACATTCGCGGCGTCGTGTCGGCGTGCCAGGCCGGCGGGGCCGGCAGCAAGGTCATCATTGAGACCGCCCTGCTGACGGACGACGAGAAGATCACCGCCTGCACGCTGTCGAAGGCGGCAGGCGCGGACTTCGTGAAGACCTCGACCGGCTTCGGTCCTGGCGGCGCCACCGCTGCAGATATCGCGCTCATGCGCCGCATCGTCGGCGACGAGATGGGCGTCAAGGCCTCAGGCGGCGTCCGCGACCTGGAGCAGATGAAGGCCATGGTCGCCGCGGGCGCGACGCGCATCGGCGCCAGCGCCGGTGTACGCATCGTCAAGGAATCGCGGGGGGAAGCGCCGGCGACCGCGAAGGCGTCAGGGTACTGATGACACGCCTCGTCGCCGCACTCTGCGTCCTGCTGGCGTCCGTGCCGGCAGGGGCGCAGAACGCGCCGCGGCTGCCGTGGTTTGCCGTCGACGTCCACGCGGCCACCGTCGGCATTCCACAGGCCGAAGGGTGGGTCCCGGATCTGGGAACCAGCACGATGTATCCGGGCCGTACCTTCGGCGTCAGTGGCGGGCTGACGATCTATCCCGTCAAGCTTGGGCGGTTCACCTTCGGCATCGGAACGACGCTGTCGGCCGCCAAAGCAACCGCGAAGACGGAAGTGGTGTCCGGCAGCGGCGCCTCGCAAACAGTGACGGTGTCTCAGATCGTGCGGACCAGCGTCACCAACCTCATCCCGCAGGTCTCGATCAATTTCGGACGCCGGCTGGGCTGGAGCTACGTGAGTGCCGGCCTCGGGCGAACGAAGGTGAGGAGCCGCGCCGACGCGATCGGTACCACGCCGGAAATCGTCGTCCCGGAGGCGTGGAACTCGGCGCTGAATTTCGGCGGGGGCGCAAAATGGTTCATGAAGCCGCACCTTGGTGCGGGCTTCGACATCCGGTTCGTGAAGCTGGCCTCACGATCGCCGACCGACGTTCTGCCGTCGGCCAAGCGCACGCAGCAGTGGACGATCAGCGCGGGGATTTCGATTCAGTAGCCGCGGCCCGGCAGTCCGCCCGCTCCCAGTTGTTCGGCGCATCGAGCGGATTGGGAATCTGGGGAACACCAGCAGTATCGACCTCACCGAGCCGCTTGTTCACGAACAACACTTCGTAGGCCAGCGCCATCAGCGGCCGCACGTCTGGATGACAGGTCCAGTTGTTGTAGTGCACGTTGACGACGTGAAAGTGCTTCTTGAGCCGCTTGACCACTTCGACATAGTCAGGCTCTTCGACGCCGTGAAACTCAACGCTCAACTGATCGATCGATGCCAGGACGCTGTCGGGCGTGGCGAGGAACGACTGCCACTCGGAACCCTCAACGTCCATCTTCATGACCACGCGCTTGCCGGCGTCGCCGTTGCGCGTCATCTGTGCCTCGATGGTGTCGAACAGCCGTCCCTCTCGCGTCTCGCGCGCCGGGCCCACGCACTCTTCGTGGAACACGGGTGACGCGCCGCCGCAGGCTGGACGCGTGGTGTTGAAGCAGTCGTACTGGTGGACGGGCAGCGCCATCCGGCTGGACAGCGCGCACCCCCACTGGTCTGACGCCGAAATGCCGTAGGAATAGATCGCTTGCGCGCCTGGAAGAAGGTTCTGGCAGATCACGTAGCCGCCATCGTGCGCGTCGCCGACGCGCTAAAACTCACAATTGGCCAACCTGACCGGCCTGAGTTCGGCCTCAAGCTGCGTGCGCACCGCGAGGCGATCGATCGGTGGCGGCGCCGGGTCGGCCTGGCGGCACGCCGCGGTGACGCCAACGAGGAGTACGAGGAGGCAGGTGCGCATCACGTGGGGGCCTGTTGAGGATGAATGGAGCGGGAGACGGGGATCGAACCCGCGACATCGAGCTTGGGAAGCTCGCGTTCTACCGCTGAACTACTCCCGCCCAGCGCATTGGATTCTAGCAGAGGGCGGGCCGAAAGGCTCGCCCCCTCGCGGGCGTCAGGAACGAATGATGCCGAGCACCTCGTCGCGGCGCTTTTCCATGATCTCCGGCGTCAGGCCTTCCAGGTTCAAGCGCAGCAGGGGCTCGGTATTCGACTGGCGCACGTTGAAATGCCAGTCAGGATACTCGGCCGAAATGCCGTCGAGGTCGTAGGGATTGCCGTCCGTGTAGATCTTCCGCAGCTCCTCGATTTTCTTCGCCGCGATGTCCATGTTGGCGACCTTGGTGTTGATCTCTCCCGAGATGAAGTACTTCTCGCGCAGCGGCTTGAGCAGGTCGCGTAGCGACAGGCCCTTCCGTGACATCAGGTCAAGGATCATCAGGGCCGGGATGAAGCCGTTGTCGGCGTAGAAGTTGTCGCGGAAGTAATAGTGCCCGGTGACCTCGCCGCCGAATATGCCGTTCTCTTCGCGCATGCGGCGCTTGATGAAGGCGTGCCCGACGCGATTCATCAGCGCCTTGCCGCCGTATTGCGCGACGATATCCTTGACGGCGTAGCTGGCGCGGACATCGTAGATGATCGTTTCGCCTGGCGACTTCAACAGGAACGCCTCGGCAAGCAGGGCGGTGATGAAGTCGCCGGCGATGAACTCACCGGTGCCATCCAGGAAGAAACACCGATCGGCGTCGCCATCCCAGGCGATGCCGATGTCAGCCTTCTGCCTGATCACCTCGGCCGTGATGTCCTGCCGGTTTTCCTCGATCAGCGGATTCGCTTCGTGGTTGGGAAACGTGCCGTCGACCTCGAAACACAGTCTCGTGGTCTTGCAGGGCAGGCGATCGAACAACCGCGGCGCGACGATGCCCGCGACACCGCTACCGGCGTCGAGCACGACGTTGAACGGCTTGATCTCGAACTCGTCCACGAACGACATCACGTGCTGGACGTAGCGCGGCATGATGTCGGCGTACTCGACCGTGCCCGGCGTCGACGGCGGGGCAGGGATCGCGTTCGCCAGGATTATCTCCTTCATTTCCTTGATGCCGGCTTCGCCGCTCAAGGGGAAGGCTTCCTTGCGCACCATCTTGCAGCCGTTGTACTCGCCTGGATTGTGCGACGCCGTGATCTGCGCGCCACCATCGAGGCCGTCAGCCGCAACCGCGTAGTACATCTGGTCGGTGCCGACCAGGCCGTAGTTGACGATGTGACCGCCTTGCTTCACCGCGCCGGCAATGAACGCCTCGGTCAGCGACGGCGACGACGTCCGCATGTCGCGCGTCACGGCGTACTTGCCTGGGCCAAGGTAGGCCACGAAGGCGCGGCCCAACTGGTGGAACAGCTCCTCGGTGATCTCGGAGGGGTAGAGGCCCCGGACGTCGTAGGCCTTGAAGACTGCGGTGTTGATCATGATCCGATGCTCGTGAAGTCGGTGAGCTGAGACTTGTCACCCAGGAGCGTGCGGCCCTTGAGGACCGAGTCGCGGCCAATGTGACAGTTGCGGCCGACGATCGGCCCGTGCACCACGGCGTTTTGCCCGACTCGCGAATTCGGCCAGATGATCGTGTCCTGCAGGTCGGCAGACTCTTCGATCAGCGCGCCGCGTCCGACCACCGAATACGCCCCGATCGTCGCGCCGCTCTTGATGTGCGCGCCGGCGTCGATGAAGCACGGTGCGATGATCGTGACGTTCTCTTCGATGCGCGCTTCCGGCGAGATCAGCGGCTGGCTGCGATCGGCGCCGGCGAACAGGCCGCCGGCGAACTTGCCGTCGAACATGTCGTGGTGCACCTGGACGTACTTCTCCGGCGTCCCGATGTCGATCCAGTAGCCGCGGTCCACGTAGGCGACAAAGGTCTCTTTCTGCTCGATCAGCGACGGGAAGTAGGCGCGCTCGATCGAGTAGGAGACATCCTTGGGGATGCGATCGAACGTGTCCGGTTCGAGCACGTACATCCCGGCATTGATCGTGTTGCAGGTGATCTCGTCTGGGTTCGGCTTCTCGAGGAAGCGTCGCACGCTGCCGTCGGATTCGGTTTCAACCAGGCCGTAGGCGCTCGGGGTGTCGACCGGCGTCAGGACGATCGTGGCCTTGGCCCGGCGCTCGCGATGCATGGCGACAACCGCCTTGATGTCGATGCCGGTCATGACGTCGCCGTTGAAGACGATCAGCGTGTCGTCGACGCCCTGCGCGGCGTAGCGAATGGCCCCACCGGTACCGAGCGGCTGCGGTTCCACCACGTAGCGCACGCGGACACCCGTGCCCGTGCCGTCGCCAAACACCTCTTCGATGCGGCGCGGCTGGTAGTTCAGGCTGAGAATGACTTCGTCAATCTCCGGCACCTGTTTGAGCAGCTCGATTTGATAGTGGAGGAAGGCACGGTCGAAGATCGGAACAACCGGCTTGGGGGTGTGAATCGTGAGCGGGCGCAAACGCGTTCCTTTGCCCCCGGCAAGCAATATGGCCTTCATGACAAACTTCAATTTTACACGACCGAAGGCGTAGAATGACGGTGGGCAACATGAACCTGCCGAACACCCTTACCGTCGCGCGCATTTTCATCGTGCCGGTGCTGGTGTCGGTTCTGCTGACCTCGTTTGAGGGGCGGCTCGTCCTTGGGTTGCCCGTCGAGCTGGTCGCCGCGGCCCTGTTCGGCATCGCCTCGTTGACGGATTGGCTGGACGGCTACCTGGCCCGCCGCCGTAAGCAGGTCACGACCCTCGGCCAGATCCTCGATCCGCTCGCGGACAAGCTGCTCATCTCTGCGACGCTGATTTCGCTGGTGCAACTCGACCTGGTGCAGTCCTGGATGGTGGCCGTCATCATCGGCCGTGAAATTGCCGTCACCGGACTCAGGAACCTCGCCTACTCGCGCCGCCTGTCGATGCCGGCCTCGAGTCTCGGAAAGCTCAAGATGGCGTCTCAGGTGACGGCGATCCTGTTGCTGATCCTGGGCTGGGAACGCTGGCCGTCGTTGTTGATCCTGGGGCAGGCGGCCATGTGGGTCGTGCTGATCACCGCGGTGGTCTCCGCTGTGGATTACTACCAGGGATTCCAGCGCGCGATGATCAGCCGCAGTGCGAAAGTCACCGACTTCGAGGCCGCGAAAACGGCGCGAGAGAAGAAGATCTCCTGAGGGCTACTGGCGTCGCGGCACGGCCACGTCGTCGGTCTCGATCCCGTCGATCGCCCGGGTAATCATCACTTTCGACGCCTGCTCCGCGGTCATCAGCACGACCGCTTCGCCCAAATACACCAGCGGCATGCCATTCTTCCGGTCACGATAGATGGCAAAGCGCGCCCCGGGTACGACGCCGTGCAGGGTGCCTCGATCGATCGACGTGATGGTGCCGTGACCGACCAAAGACCGCCCATCCGCACCAAACAGCACCTTCGCGCGATCGGTGAAGTCAGGCGCGACGTCGGGAGACGCGGCGGAGGCGGGCAGGCTGAGTTCGACGTGCGGCTCCAGCCGATCGCCAGGTTCGATCGGCTCGCACGCAAAGTCGACCTCGGCCATCGCATTGAGGTCGTCGGTCGCCTTGATGGTCACCGCGCCGGTGATGCGCAGATCACCGAAGGCGCCGCCTTCGCGGGCTTCCCTGGGTATTTTGCCGAGCGGCCGGGTGGTGATGTAGCGCTGACCTGACGCGAGGCCGTCGTCGGCCGTGCGGGGGATCACCAGCGGCGTGCCCTTGTGGCCGGCGGCGAGGCGGGGGTCGACGTTGTGCACCCCCTTGATCACCGACCCGGACGGCGGCAGGGCAGTGACGGGCAGATCCGTGCACAGCACCATGTTGGGTGTCAGGGTCCACGGGCCGGTGACGTCCCGGGACTGTGCAAACGCCGAATTCGCCGCCAGACACAGGGCGGCGCTGATAACGCAACTACGCATGGAGGCCTGCTTTCCTAGGGGAGCGCTCTAGCGTTCAGTTATCGGCAGCACGGCTGCCGGGGACTAGCTCTGTGGCTTCAGCTCCGCGACCCGCTTCTGCGCCTCGATCAGGAACTCCGACTTCTCGAACTCCTTGATCAGCCGTTCGAAGTACGGGAGCGCCTCGGCCTTCTTTTCCGCGGCCGTGGGATTCGACCTGATGATCGACTCACCAAGGTGGAAGTACACGGCGTCGCGGTTGGTGTAGTTGGGATCGACCGCCAACAGATCCTTGAAGCGGTCGATCGCGCCGGGATACCAGCGCACCCGGAAGTAGTAGAAGCCGACGCGGTAATTCGCCTCGCTGAGCCGATCCTTCGCTTCGCGCTCCATCTTGCGCGCATCCGGCATCAGTTTGCTGTTCGGGAAGCGCTGCAGGAAGATTTCAATTTCCTTGATGGCATCCTTGGTGGCGGCCTGGTCCCGCTCCGGCGCGAGCATCTGCTCGGTGTACGAACGCGCGAGCTGCAGCCAGTCTCTTAAACACAT
>JAYQOO010000043.1:0-28854 GCA_038144855.1 Acidimicrobiia bacterium
GGAAATATCGGCATGATCCTCAGCTCGCGGCCGACCGTTCGCCGTCAGCTGATCGAGGAAGCCGCCGGCATCACCAAGTACAAGGCCCGTCGCCGCGCCGCCGAGTTGAAGCTCGAGGCGGCGCAGCAGAACCTGACGCGCCTCGAAGACATCATTTTTGAAATCGACAAGCAGCGCGGGTCACTGAAGCGCCAGGCCGCCAAGGCGCGCCGCTACACGCGGCTGCGCGACGAAATGCGCCGCTGGGAAAAAGTGTTGTTTGCCCGCCGGTATCGCAGCCTGTCGGAAGCGATCGAAGCGGCACGGACGCGCCTGAAGGAAGCTCGCGAGAGCGAAGCTGCGGCATCGGCCCGCCTCGCTGAGGTCGAAAACGATCTCGGACGCATTCGCATCGAACTGGCTGCTGCCGACTCCGCGGCCACCCAGGCGCGCGAAGCGGTGCACGCGCACGAACTCGAGATCAATCGCCGTCAGCAGCAGATCGCCCTTGATACGCAGCAGGCGGAAATGCTGCTCAAGCGCGCCGAAGAGCTCGAAGCGGAGCGTCAGCAACTCGAGGCGCGCCGTGAGCCCGAACGGATGGCGCTTGAAGGCCGTCGCCAGGCCGCGGTCGAAGCGGCCAGCGCGCGCGAGGAAGCGGCGGCCCTTGCGGCGGCTGCGGCAGAGGAATACACGCGGTCGTGGATGGCGATCGAGGCGCTCGAGCAGGATGTCGAGAAGGCCCGCTCGGATGTCTACGCGATCCTGAACACCATCACGGCGCTCACCGCCGCGCACGATTCAGCCGCAGCCCAGCGTGAGCGTGCCGTCGATGCGCAGTCACGGCTGGAGCTTGAAGCGCGCGAACTGGGTGCCGAACTCGAGCGCGCCCGCGCGCAGCGCATGTCTGCCGCCGAAGCGCTGCATCGCGCCCAGGAAAGCCTGGACTCGGCGCGCATGGCGAAAGCCGCGCGCGAGTCTGAACTGTCGAGCGCGCGCGTCGAGCACGAATGGCGGTCGCGCGAAGTCCGTACGCGCGAGCAGGATCTGGCCGGCATGTCGGCGCGCCTGCGCTCGCTCGAAGAGATCGACACGCATCGCAGCGGGTTTGCCGATGCGGCGCGGATGGTGCTCGTCAATGCCAACGGCAAGGTCGGCCAGATGGGAGCGGTTGCAGACTTCATTGAAGTCGAACCGCGCTACGAGCGCGCTGTCGAAGCGTGCCTCGGCGACTTGCTGCAGCACATCCTGGTCGAGCGTCTCGAACACGTCTCCGCCGGCTTGAAGTTGATCCGGCAGGAGGACGCCGGTCGCTGCGGCTTCATCGTGGGCCGTCCGGACGGATCGGTGACGGTGGTCTCGCATCCCGAACCGGCGGCGCTGCCGGCTCCACCGCTACAGGCCGACGTGCAGGAGACGTCGTCATTTTTCCGCTCGATGTTTGGCGGTGGTTCGCCGGCGCCGGCTCCGGTCCCAGTCTCGGTTCCCGTGCCCGTCACGATGACTTCCGACAGCGGCACCGGGACGCAGGAATACAGCGCACCTTCGGGTTCGGTGATGCTGTCGTCGGTCGTGAAGATCGGCGGCCCCTTCCCGCAGGCCATCACGTCGGTGATGGGCGGAGCGCTGATCGCGGATTCTTTCGAAGCGGCGTCGCGCATTGCCCCGACCGTTGACTTCCCGGTGGTGACGCTCGAAGGCGACGTGTTCCGTGGCCGTCACGTCGTCACGGGCGGCGACAAAGCCGAATCGCGTGGCATTCTCGCGACCAAGCGCGAGATCAAGGAACTGCGCGAGAAGATCGCGGAATCGCGCTCGGAGCTCGAGCGCCTGATCGGTGAGACCGCCGGCTTCGAGCAGGCGATGGCGCACGCCACGGCCGCAATCGCCGGACTCAACGACGAAATTCATCGCCAGGAAAAGTCGATCGTCGGTGTGCAGGCGCAGGCCGAGCGAGCGACCGACGACGAATCGCGCGTGCAGCAGCGCGCCGACCTGGTGCAGTCTGAAATCAACCGCGCCAAGGAAGAGATCGCCGGCCTCGATGCCCGGCAGGACGAAGCCCGAGAGTCGATCAACCGGCTCAACGAAGAGAAGGGCGAGTCCGAGCTGACCCTGGCTGAAACCCAGCGCCGTCTCGGCGATGCGCGCGACACGGCGGAGGCCTTGAGCGCGAAGGCCGCGGAGGCTCGCGCCCAGCACGCGGCCCTGGTTGAGCGCAGTTCGGCAGCGGTGGCTGAAGTTGCCCGGCTCGAAGAACTGGCCGCTGATCTCGAACGGCGCGTGGAATCAGCAACCCGCGACATGGCGCTGATGCGCGAACAGCGCGAGCGCCTGCTGAACGCGATTGTCGACGGACAGCGCCTGATGGACGAGGACGTCGCCAAGCTCGAGGGCTTGCGGCAGGAGATGATCGTCGCCGACGAACTCGCCGTCACGATCAAGCTCCAGTCCGAGAATCAGGAAGCCGTGATTCGCGATGCGCGTCGCGCCGTCGATGCGCTGCGCGCCCTGGCGGCCGAAGTGGACGTCCAGCGTGCTACCGCCGAGTCCGACCTCACGCACCTCGCCCAGCAGGCGATTGATTCCGTGAACGCCAGCCTCGACGAGATCCGCGATGAAGTGACCGCGATGGAAGCGGCCGGCCAGGTGCAGCCCGACGTGCGCGCGATCCGCGCCGCCGAGGCCGTCGATCCGGACGAAATCGAAGACGGGATCGCGCCGGAAGAAGGCCTGGAACTGGCGCAGCCGGTGGAATCAACCGAACCGCCGGCCATGACCGCCGAAGAGGCGATTGCGGAGTTGCGCGAGAAGATCGAGCGCATGGGGCCGGTCAACATGATGGCGATCGAGCAGTCGAAGGAGCTAGAGGAGCGTCACCTGTTCCTGACCACGCAGCAGAAGGACCTTGTCGATTCGATCGCCCAGACCAACGAAGCGATCAGCAAGATCGACGAGACCACGCATGCGCGCTTCAAGGAAGCGTTCACGGCGATCAACGAGAACTTCCAGGGCATGTTCACCACGTTGTTCGGTGGTGGCAAGGCCGGCATCCTCCTGCTCGACGAAAACGATCCGCTCGAAAGCGGCATCGACATCGTGGCGCAGCCGCCGGGCAAGCGCCTGCAGAGCGTGATGCTGCTGTCAGGCGGCGAAAAGGCCCTGACGGCGATTGCGCTGATGTTCGGCATGTTCAAGTACCGGCCGAGCCCGTTCTGTCTGCTCGACGAAATCGACGCACCGCTGGACGATGCCAACATCGGCCGCTTCGTCGAGATGCTGCGCTCGATGATGGACAAGACCCAGTTCATCGTCATCACGCACAGCCGCAAGACGATGGAAATTGCCGACAAGCTCTACGGCGTGACGATGGAGGAGCCTGGAGTGTCCAAGCTCATCTCCATCCAGATGAACTAGCTACTTCTTCTCAGCGATCCACTGATCGACACGTTTCTCGAGCAGCGTCAGCGGTAACGCGCCGCCGCCGAGAACCGTGTCGTGGAAGCCGCGAATATCGAACTTCGGTCCGAGCGCGGTTTCAGCCTTCTTTCGCAATTCTTGGATCTTCAACATGCCGATCTTGTAGCTGGTGGCCTGGCCAGGCATGACGAGGTAGCGGCGAATCTCTGAGCGCGCCTGCGCCTCGGTGGTTGCCGAGTTGGCGAGGAAGTACTGCACGGCCTGTTCTTCCGACCAGCCCTTCGAGTGCATGCCGCTGTCGACGACAAGACGGATGGCGCGCCAGATCTCGGAGCCGAGGCGGCCAAAGCGCGAGTACGGGTCCTGGTAGGTGCCTGGCATTTCGCGCGCCAGCCATTCTGAGTAGAGGCCCCATCCTTCCTGATACGCACCGAAGCCGGCCTGGCGGCGGAACGTCGGCACGTTGCCCAGCTCCTGGGCAATGGCGATCTGCATGTGATGGCCGGGCAAGCCCTCGTGGTAGGCGATGACCTCGAGTTCATGCTTCGGCATCGCCTTCATGTCGAGGAGATGCGCGTAGTAGACACCGGGCCGCGATCCATCGGGCGTGCTCGGGAAGTAGTGCTGCGCCGCCCCCGCCTGCTCGCGGAACGGTTCAACGCGCTTGACGACAAGGTCTGCTTTCGGCAGCAGGCCGAAATACTTCGGCAGCACCGCCTTGATCTTGTCGATCGCCGCGGTCGCGTCCTTGAGGTAGCCTTCGCGGCCCTCGTCGGTGTTGGGGTAGTAGTAGCGCGGGTTGTCCTTGCTGTCGCGCAGCTCGGCGAAGAACGCCTGCCGGGCGCCCTTGAAGCCGACTTCGACGCGGATCGCTTCCATCTCGGCGCGCAAGCGCGCGACCTCGGCGAGGCCGGTGGCGTGAATCTGGTCCGCCGTCATGTTGGTGGTGGTCATGTTGGCGAGGCGCTCGTTGTAGTACGCCGCGCCGTTTGGCAGCGCGTGCACGCCGGCGGCCTTTTCCGGCGCCATGCCCTTGTCTTCACGCTGCCACGCAATCAGCGTTTCGTATCCCCCCTTGAACGCGCCGGTCAGCGCGGTTCTCACCTGCGCCAGCAAGGCTTTCGCGCGCGCATCATCGATGGCGCCCTTCTTCTGCAGCGCGGCGATCTTGGCCTTGGCATCCGCCCACACGGCGCTGTCAGGGCCGGTCTCGGAGAAGGGCTGGCCGCTGATGATCTTCGTGGATTCATCAATCACGAAGTCGTAGGCGAAGCGGGGAGGACGAACACCGGTCGTGGCGTTTTGCTTCGAGATCTCGATCAATTGCCGAAGCGCGCGACCGGTCTCGCCGATGCGGTTGATGTAGCCCTCCATGTCGGACACATCGTCGACGCGGTGGAAGGCGACGAGTAACTGAGGGAAGAACGAGTGGATCGCCGTCATCTGGTCGAAGATGTAGGCGTTGGTGCGGAACTTCGCGGCCGCCTCCGCCTGCTCGAGCTGATACAGCCAGATGTCGTACGACATCTGCGCCTCAGGCGTCAGCTTCGCGTAATCGAACGACTTGCGCATTTCAGCCGCCGCTGCGCGCTGCCACGCCAATTGCTTGTCCTGGGCCGCGATCGACATGTCGTCGATCCCGTTCGCCTTCTGGCCCATGAACGTCTGCTGGATGGGGCTGAGGGCGAGCTGTTCCTTGAACTTGGCTTCGAACCAGGCATTGATGCGGGCGGTCTCATCGGCGGCCTGCCCTGAGGGCCCCACGACTGGGAGGATGGCGAGCGCGCAAACCAGGAAGAAAAACGGCAATCGGGACATCCCTAAAATCTACCTTGGAACCCGGTCAGCCAACCCGCCCTTGGCACCAGTGATCTTTGGAACCCTTGGCGCCTCCAATTCGTCTGTGACCAGTATGCGCAAACTCTCCGTTCTTGCGGCAACCCTGGCATTTGGGCTGGCGACGGCCGCCTGTGACATCAAGACCACGGCTAGCGGCGATTTTTCGTTTGATATCGCCGGTGGGAAGGCCGAAGAGACCTGGACCCGCAGCTACAAGGTCGGCCCAGCCGGCCGCTTTGAGCTGATCAACGTGAACGGGCGCATTAGCGCCGAGCCGGCCGACGGCGCCGAGGTCGTGGTCGAGGGCCGGAAGACGGCCAAGGGCCGGTCGGACGAGGCCGCCAAGGAACTGCTCGCCAAGCTCGAGATTCGCGAGGAAGTCGGCGACTCAACCGTTCGCGTTGAATCCCGCCCGCCGCGCCTCAACGGTTTCTCCGGCCATCAGATTGAATGGACCATCAAGGTGCCGAAGGGTGTGGTCATCGACCTTCGCACCGTGAACGGCGGGGTCCGGCTGTCCGGCCTGGCCAATGAGATTCACGCCAAGACCACCAACGGTGGTATCAAGGGTGAGAATCTCGACGCCAGCGTCATCGAGGCCTCTGCTGTGAACGGCGGCGTCGAGATTGACCTGGGTGCCGCGCTCGAGGCGTCGGATTCGATCGAGCTCGAGACTGTCAACGGCGGCGTGACGCTCGGCATCACTGCCGACAGCAAGGCGACCATTGCCGCCCGCTGCGTCAATGGCGGCGTCAACGTTGAAGACTTGGACATCACCAGGGACGGCGACGAAGGCTCGAACGACTACGAGCGTAAGCGGCGGCTGAACGGCACCATGAACGGCGGAGGCGCCAAGGTGAGCCTGAACACGACCAACGGCGGCGTTCACCTCAACGGCGTGAAGGGGAAGAAGAGCACCTAGTAGCCGGTAGCCAGTAGCCGGTAGCCAGAAATTCGGTCGCAAGAATTTTCTGGATACTGGATACTGGCATCTGGCTACTGTCCAGTGAACGAAGACAAGTCCACCGTTTACCATCGCTTACGCCGGCGCGCCGACCTTATGGGGACGGCGGTTGCCGGCGTTGCTCTTTTGGGATTGTCGTTTGGCGGCGGGCACCGCATGCGCGAGCTTGCCGCGGCCGTCTCGCAGTGGGTGCCTGGGATCGAGGAACCCCTGACCGTTGCCGTAGTGACGACGATGGTGTTCCTGCTGCTGCAAGGCCTCGAACTGCCGTTCGCGTTCTACCAGGGTTACCAACTCGAACATCGTTACGGTCTGTCCAAGCAGACCCTGGGACACTGGCTCGCCGACCAGGCCAAGGGCGTGGTCCTCGGGGTGGTGCTTGCGATCGCCGGCATGTCTGTCGTCTACGCCGCGCTTCGCAGCTGGGAGCGTTCGTGGTGGTGGGTCTCCGCAGGGGTGTTTGCGGTCGCGATGATCGGCCTCGCGCGGCTCGCGCCCGTGGTGCTGCTGCCGATCTTCTACAAGTTCAAGCCGCTCGAGCGTCCCGCCCTGGTCGCGCGCTTGCTCGCGCTTGCGACCAAGGCGCGGACCGACGTCGTCGGCGTCTCCGAGTGGGTGCTGAGCGGCCACACCAACAAAGCGAACGCGGCCCTTGCCGGCATGGGCAAGACGCGCCGCATTCTGTTGTCGGACACGCTCCTGTCCGACTATTCCGAAGACGAAATCGAAGTGATTCTCGCGCACGAACTGGCGCACCACGTGCACCGGGATTTATGGCGCGGTATTGCGTTGCAGGCGGCAAGCCTGACCGCCGGTTTCTATGTGGCGGATATCGCCCTCCGCGCGCTCGAAGGGCCGCTTGAACTGCGGGGCCTTGCCGATCCCGCCGCGATCCCGATGCTATTGCTGATTGGCGGCATCTGGTCGTTCATCAGCCTGCCCCTGGCCAACGCGATGTCCCGGGCACAGGAGCGGGCCGCTGACCGCTACGCCTTGACCACCACGCGCAACGTGGACGCGTTCGTCACCGCGATGAAGCGGCTGTCACAGCAGAATCTGGCGGAGGAATATCCATCGACGCTGGTGCGCTGGTTGTTCTATTCGCATCCGCCGATTCGAGAGCGGATCGCTGCCGCGCGCGATTTCGCTCGCGAGCAGCAAGTCGCCTAGCGACGGTCTTCCGGTGCCGGCTGCGGCGGGCCCGAGTCGATCGGGCTTTGCCCGCGGCCAATGTCTGGAAAATGTTGGCGCCGGCAGTCTGGGCAAATGCCGTGCGTGAAGCTGAGTCCCGCGCGGGCGCGGAAATAGCTCACGATTTGCTGCCACGCGCTGGCTTCGGTGCGGATGTTCTTGCAGTATGCGCAGATCGGGATCAATTCCTGCAATTGCGTCAGGTCGGCGGTCGCCGAAGCCGCAGCTTGACGTGCGGCAATCTCCTTCTGCCAGGTATTCGCGAGTGTCTCTTCCAATGTGACGCGGCGCAGCACGAGCAGCGCACCGCCGATATTGAGCGCCGCAACGATCAGCAGATCGCTGGCAAGATCAACCATCGGCACATCGAGGCGGGCCAATCGAATGACCGCGATCGCGACGGACAAGCCGAGCGGCGGAGCAATCTGGCGAAACGGCGTGTTCGGCAGCAGCATGTACATCAGCGTCGGGGCGAGAAGTCGGCCGCGCAGAGGCACCGCTTCGCTGTCTGACCGCAACGCAGTGCTGGCTACCATGGTGCAGGCGAAGACGACGCCGAACCAGAAGAAGGCCAGGCGCTGAGTTTCCAGCGTCGACGCACGACGCAAGACCAGCAGACCGACGGCCGGAGCCATGGCCGGAATCGTGCGCACCAACAGTCGGCCGGCGCCTGCGCCATTGGCGATGTCGAGCATCAGGTAATACGCCGGCGGTAACAGCAGCAGCCAGCAGAGCGATATGACCATCTTGCGCTCGGCCGCGGCCTGAAGGTGTTCGATACCGCTCACCACGCCATCACCGTGCCGAGGTTCGTGACAAACGAACCATCTGATCGAACGCCGCGTCGGTTGGTTCACCGATCGCCCGCTTGGCGATGTATTCACCGATTACTGGTCCGTGCTTGAAGCCGTGCCCTGATCCACCACCGGCGATGAGCACGTTGTCGTAATCAGGGTGGCGATCGATGATGAAATGCTCGTCTGCCGTGTTCTCCAGCTGGCAGACGCGCGTCTCGATCACAGGCTGATCCTTCAGCGCTGGAAATCGCAGTGCCAGGTAGGCGCGCGCCCGTCGCACTTCGTGCGGCGTGACGATGCGCTCGTCCGTGTCGGGATCGAACGACGCGGCCCCGGTCGTCGTGCAGACCTTGAAGCCGCGCTCGTCGATGTTGGCGAATCCGTAGCAGCGATCCTCCGAGTAGTTAGGGAAGTTCGGGAAACTGAAACGCGTATCGCCTGCAGGCGTGCCGAAGTAAAGCACGTCTCGGCCAGGTACCTGAATCTTGCTGCCGAGCAAGGCCGGGAACAGCCGCGGCAACCACGGGCCGCACGCGAAGACGAACTGTTCGGCCGCAATCCGATCGCCTCCGGCGGTGTCGAGATCGAGCAGCTTGCGTCCCTGGCTGCGTCCGGGCGTGGCGCGAGCAATGGTGACCGTGCCGCCCTTACGCTTGAACGCTGCGGCGACGGCAAGGATGGCCTGCTTGGCGCGAAGCACGGACGCGCCGGGCTCCAACAAGCCGATGCCGACGCCTTCCGGGTTCATCTGCGGATAGCGCTTCCGCAAGTCATCGTGGGTGATCGCATCGACGGCGACGCCCAGCTTGCCAAGTGTCGCTTGCGTCGCACGAAGGCCAGGCGTCCAATCCGGGGCCAGCTGCAGGCGCCCGGTCTGCATCATCAGCGACACGCCAAACTCCTCCTGGCGTGCCCGCCAGGCCGCAAAGGCGCGCAGCGCCGAGCGAGAGTAGAGTTCGCGGTCGCCATAGCCGCAGCGGATCTGCCGGGTCTCATCGCCCGAGGTGGCGCGCGAGTTGCCGGGACCGTAGGCATCGACGAGGGTGACGCGGTGCCCCATCTCGCGCAAGTGCAGTGCCGTCCAGGCGCCAAAGGCCCCGCCGCCAACGACGACCACGGGTGCCCGAGGAGTCGCCTGCGCGGCCGCGCCGATCGAGGTGCCGAGACCGAGCGCCGATGCCCCAACCGGCAATCCGGTGGCCTTGATGAACGTGCGTCTATCCACGAGAACCTGCTTTCCGGATGTAGGCGGCAAACATGCCACGCCGAGTTTACACGGCCTTGCATGCGCGCACGCCGCGACTTGCGGCATGCTACGCTGCGGAGAGGTTGGATATGCGCCTGAGAGCTGGAACGTGGGTCGTCGGACTGGGAGCGTGGGCCTTGATCATGAGCGTCACCGGTTCCGCACAGTACGCGAAGAAGACGCTGGTCGCGCATCGAGGCGCCTCTGCCTACGCCCCCGAGCACACGCTGGCCGCTTACCGGCTGGCGATCGAAATGGGCGCCGACTACGTCGAGCAGGATCTTGCCGTCACCAAGGACGGCGTGTTGATCTGCCTCCACGATGCGAGCCTTGAGCGCACGACCAACGTCGAGAAACTGTTTCCAACCCGCGTCAGCACGCAGACGATCGAAGGCCAGACGCGGCGAGCCTGGCTGGCCAATGACTTCACCTTGGCGGAGATCAAGACCCTCGACGCCGGATCCTGGTTCGACAAGAAGTTTGCCGGAGAGACGATCCCGACGTTCGATGAAGCCGTCGCGCTCGTGAAGGGCAAGGCTGGTCTGTTTCCGGAATTGAAGACGCCAGAGATCTACGTCGGCCGCAATGTCGACTTCGAAAAGCTCGTGGAGGCTGCGCTCGATAAGCACAACCTGCGCGGCCCGAAAGCTGATCCAAAGACGCCGATCATCCTGCAGACGTTCGGGCCGGATTCTGCGCGCAAGCTGGCGCAGATGAAGATTGGTGTGCCGGTCGTGTTGCTGCTCGGCAGCGACAACGGTTTCAACACGGCCGATCAGTTGAAGGCGTGGAAGGGGATCGTGCAGGGCTTCGGCCCCGCCAAGAACATCGTGTTCCAGAATCCCGCGTTCGTCAGCTGGGCACACGAACTCGGCATGACCGTCACGCCGTATACGTTCAGGTCAGCGGATCCAAGCAAGTCTGGATTCAGGGACGTCACCGAGGAGATGACGCACTTCCTCTACAAACTGAACGTCGACGCGGTGTTTACGGACAATCCGGATAGGTTTCCCAGGAAATAGCCAGTAGCTACTTCTGCCTGACCGTCAGCACGCCCCGCATGTCCTTGCAACCGGCATCCCGTGTCAGGTTGCAGTAGAACGGGAACGTCCCAGCCTGGTCGGCGCGAAATTCAAACGTGATCGTGGACTGGCCAGGGACGCGCTTGGTGATCCGGTAGGCGTCGATCGCGAATCCGATCGGCACATCCTCGGATCGCAAGATGATTTTCACGAGGTCGTCCTGCGCGACATCCAGCTTGTTCGGGGTAAAGACGTGGTCCTTCGCGACGATCGTGAATTCGCGACGGTTCTGCGCGGGCTCCTGCGCAGACAGGACGGCCGCTGAAAGGGCGACGGCCGCGAGCATCGAACGCATGAACTGATTGTACGTAAGAAAGGCCGGAGCTGCCGCCCCGGCCTTTCACTGTCCTTGGAGCGTGTTAGCGGCGCGGGCCGCGGTCACGCCGTGGGCCGCGATCGCCGCGCGGACGGTCGCCGCCGCCGTCGCCCGAAGGCGCACCGGCGTTGTCGCCGCCTTCGCCACCAGCGTTCTCGCTGCCGGCCGGCGGAGCACCGCCTTCTTCGGGGGTAATCAACGCCTTGCGCGACAGGCGGATCTTGCCGGTCGGGTCGATGTTGATCACCTTCACCAGCACCTGCTGGCCTTCCTTCAGCTCGTCACGCACATCCTTGACGCGGTAGTGCGCGATTTCCGAGACGTGCAGGAGGCCGTCAGTGCCAGCCATGATTTCGACGAACGCGCCGAAGTCGGTGATGCGCTGCACCTTGCCGAGGTAGGTCTTGTTCAGTTCGGCAGTGGCGGTGAGTTCCTGGATCATGCCGATCGCCTTGTTGGCGGCGGCTTCATCCGACGAGGCGACGTTGACGTGACCGTCATCCTCGACGTCGATCTTGACGCCCGTCTTCTCAATGATGCTGCGGATCATCTTGCCACCGGGCCCGATGACGTCGCGGATCTTGTCGACAGGAATCTTGATGGTGATGATGCGCGGCGCGTAGGCCGACATGTTCGAGCGGTGCGTGGCGAGCGACGCCAGCATCTTGTCGAGGATGTAGAGGCGGCCCGCCTTGGCCTGCGCCAAGGCGTCGCGCATGACCTGCGCGGAGACGCCGCTGATCTTGATGTCCATCTGCAGCGCCGTGATGCCGTTGGCGGTGCCGGCGACCTTGAAGTCCATGTCGCCGTAGTGATCTTCGGCGCCCGCGATGTCCGAGAGGACCGCGTACTTGCCGGTCGCTTCGTCCATGATCAGGCCCATCGCCACGCCGGCAACCGGCGCCTTGATCGGCACGCCCGCGTCCATCATCGCCAGCGAGCCGCCGCACACCGACGCCATCGACGAGCTGCCGTTCGACTCGAGGATGTCCGAGACGATGCGGATCGTGTAGGCGAAGTCGGTTTCCGCCGGAATCATCGGCGCCAGCGCGCGTTCGGCCAGCGCGCCGTGGCCGATTTCTCGCCGGCCGGGGCCGCGCATCGGCTTCACTTCGCCAACCGAGAACGGCGGGAAGTTGTAGTGCAGCATGAAGCGCTTCCACAGCTCGCCATCGACCTGTTCGATCTTCTGCTGGTCGTCGGCGGTGCCGAGCGTCGCGGTGACGAGCGCCTGCGTCTCGCCGCGCGTGAACACGGTTGAGCCGTGGACGCGGGGCAGCACGCTGTTTTCGATCGTGATCTGGCGGATCTCGTCGAACTTGCGGCCGTCCTGGCGGATGTTCTTGCCGAGCACTTCTTCACGCAGCGCGCGTTCCTGCATGGCGTGGAACAGGCCCTTGGCTTCGAGCTTGTTGCCGGCAAACTGCTCCGGCAGGCCGGCGAGCATGTCCTTCTCGACCTTCGCCACCGTCGCGTAGTTCACCAGCTTGCCCTTGATGCGCATCGCATCGGCGAGGGCGGCGTACGACTGGTCGACGTAGGCCTTGAGCTCGGCGTTGACGGCCTGCTCCGGCTTCGGCAGCTTGGTGCGGCCGGCGTCCTTGGCGAGCGCGTCAATGCCTTCAACCAGCTGCTTGATGGCGCTGTGGGCGGTCTCCAGCGCGGTGATGGCTTCTTCTTCCGTCACCTCGTTGGCGCCCGCTTCGACCATCACGATGCCGTCCTTGGTGCCGGCCACGACGAGGTCGAGCTTGCTCTGCTTGCGCTGCGGGAAGGTCGGATTGACGATGAACTGGCCATCGACCAGGCCGACGCGAACCGCGGCCACGGTCTTCTCGACCGGCATCTCCGAACACGCCAGCGCCGCGCCGGCGCCGGTCAGCGCGAGCACGTCCGAATCGTTCTCGGTGTCAGCGGAGAGCACGAACGCAATGACCTGCGTCTCGTAGGCCCAGCCGCCGGGGAACAGCGGACGGATCGGACGATCGATCAAGCGGCTCGTGAGCGTTTCCTTCTCGGTCGCCTTGCCTTCGCGCTTGAAGAACCCGCCCGGGATGCGGCCCGAGGCGTAGGTGTATTCGCGGTAGTCCACGGTGAGCGGAAGGAAGTCGATTCCTTCACGCGGGCTGGACGAATGGCACGCGGTGACGAGCACCATCGTGTCGCCCATGCGGACGACCACCGAGCCATCGGCCTGCTTGGCCAGACGTCCCGTTTCGATCGAGATGGTCTGGTTGCCGAAAGTCAGATCTTTCTTGTGCATAACTGGCCTGCTATCTGCTGAGCGACGCGGTTACTTGCGGATACCGAGGCGCTTGATCACCTCAGCGTAACGATCGGCGTCCTTGCTCTTCAGGTAGTCGAGCAGCCGACGGCGCTGGCCAACGAGCTTGAGCAGCCCGCGGCGCGAATGATGATCCTTGCCGTGCGTCTTGAAGTGCTCGGTGAGGTAGTTGATGCGTTCGCTGAGGATGGCGACCTGAACTTCAGGTGAGCCGGTGTCTTTATCGTGGGTCTTGTAGTCGCCGATGAGGGCGGTCTTCTTGTCTTTCGTGAGTGCCACTGGCTGTACCTCCACGCGCAGCCCAGTCGTCGATTCCGGGATGGATGTCGAATCGACCACGCTGCCGTATATGGCGATTTCTGTATCGCCTTGAACCTAACGATGTTACCTCAGAAGGGGCCTAAGGGCCTAGGGGCTTAAGGACTTAGCGCTAGGGCAGCAGGACGACCCAGCCGTGCAGGTTGCCCGGAACCTTGCCAGGCCTCGCCAAGGCGACCAGGTCGCCGTCAGGGCTCATGAACCGGGCAATTTCGGGTAATTCGGCCAACGGGGCGACGAGATCCGCTGGTCCCATTTCCACGCCATTCTTCAGGCGCTCGAGCTGCAGCGGCGAGCGGAGCGTGACAGAAGGCAGGTCGGTCAGAAGTTCACGGAATGGCACAAACCGCGCTATCGTCGATTCCCGGGGTTGCTGGAGGACGTCTGCCAGTGGCACCGCTCGATCGAGGCCGAACTCTCCCGAGCGCGTTCGTCTGAGCGCTGTGAGCACTGCGCCGCAGCCGAGTGATTCGCCAAGGTCGTGCACGAGCGAGCGCACGTAGAAGCCTGCCGAGACTTGCATCTCGAGACTCGCCGTCTCGCCGCCGAAATCGACGACCGCGAGACGCTTGACGGTTACGATCACGGCCTTCGGCCGCTGCTGTTCCGGTACTTCAGCCGGCTCTCCCTTGCGCTTCCGCCTGCGGGCGAGGTCATACGAGCGCTCACCGTCGATGTTCTTTGCCGAATACACCGGTGGTGTTTGCTCGAAGGTCCCCTGGAATCGCGCGATCGCCGCGACCAACTCGTCGCGTGATGGCCTGCGGTCCGACGTCTGTGTGACGGTGCCCGACGCGTCGTAGGTGTCCGTGGCGCGACCGAAGGCGATCGTCGCCTCATAGGTCTTGTCGCTGGCGGTGAGGAACTGCGCCAGTCGCGTCGCTCGTCCAACCACGAGCGGCAGCACGCCGGTGGCCATTGGATCGAGCGTGCCGGTGTGGCCGATGCGCGATTCCCCAAGCACGCGCCGCGCGAACTTCACCACGTCGTGCGAGGTTGGCCCCTCCGTCTTGTCGACGATCAGGACTCCGCTGAGGTCTTGGGGGCTCACTACTTGCCGGCGAGAAGAGACCTGTAGAACTTCAGTTCCGCGATCGATTCTTCGATATCGGCGAGGGCGCGATGCGTTTCCTGCTTCGGCGGCTGTTGCCGGCCGGGGAACCAGTGTTTCGCCACCAGCTTGATCGAACTGACGTCGACGATGCGGTAGTGCAGGTAGCGCTCGACCGACGGCATGTAGCGGCTGAGGAAGCGCTTGTCCTGCCACACCGAATTGCCGCAGAGCGGGGCGGTGCCCTTGGCGCAGTGCTTCCTGATGAAGTTGAGCGTCTTCTTCTCGGCGTCGGCCAGGGAGACGCCTTCGTTCTTGGCGCGATCGAGCAGGCCGCTCTTGGTGTGCGCGCGCCGCGGCCACGCGTCCATCTTCTTCAGGGCCGACGGTGTCTGCCGGATGGCAAGGTCGGGCCCGCGGTCGATGATCGTGAGGTCGAAGTCGGTGATGATGGTCGCGATCTCGATCAGCGTATGACGGTCGGGATCGAGCCCGGTCATTTCGCAGTCGATCCACGCCATCAGGTCGTCACGTCGTGCCACCTGCTTACTCGTCCTTCTTGTCCTGAGGCGCGGCGTCGTCCGTCACCGGCGTGCGCGCGGCGTCGGTCGCGTGGATCTCCTGGATGATCTCTTCCACGCGCTGCTGCGCGGCGACCGATTCGTCGTAGATGAATTTCACTTCAGGCGAGCGGCGCAGCGACAGGCGCTCCGCCAGCAAATGGCGGACGAACCCGGTCGCGCGTTCGAGCGCCTGCTGGGTCTTCTTGCGATCGTTGGCGTCGCCGAGGATGGTCCAGTAGACGCGCGCCAGCGAGAGATCGCCGGTGACTTTGGTGCGGGTGATGGTGACGAGGCCCACGCCTGGATCGCGGACCTCGGTCGCCAGCATCTGACTGACTTCTTCGCGGACCTGTTCCTGAATCCGCTCAACACGATGGGTCAAGGCCATGGTGGCCTCCGTTCTTTACGCGGGTTGCGGGACGCGTTCCATCTGGAACACTTCGATGACGTCGCCAACCTTGATGTCGTTGAATCCCTGCAGGCCCAGACCGCACTCGAAGCCGGACTTCACTTCGGACACGTCGTCCTTGAATCGCTTCAAGGAGGCGAGCTTGCCTTCCCACACCATGGCGCCGTCGCGGAGCAGGCGGGCCTGGGTTTCACCCTTGCGGGTGATGGTGCCGTCGGTGACCATGCAGCCGGCAATGGTGCCGAGCTTGGGAACCTTGAAGGTCTCGCGCACCTGCGCCACGCCGACGCGCTGTTCCTTGAACGTCGGCTCAAGCAGGCCGGCCATCGCCTTCTTGATCTCATCGGTCACGTGATAAATGACCGAATGCTGGCGAATGTCGACCTTCTCGCGATCGGCCACATCGGCGGCGTTGCGGTCCGGCCGCACGTTGAAGCCGATGATGATGGCATTCGACGCGGTGGCAAGCAGCACGTCGCTTTCGTTGATCGCGCCGACCGCCGAGTGAATGATCTTGATGCGCGTCTTGGCGTCCGAGAGCTTCGACAGCGTATCGGCGAGCACTTCGGCCGAGCCCTGCACGTCCGCCTTGATGATCAGCGGCAGGTCCTTCGCGCCTTCGTCCGACAACTGCGCCTGCAACGATTCGAGCGTGAGACGCGAACCGCGCGCGGCATGCGCCTTGTCCTTCGCCTGTCCCTGGCGGAACGTGGCGATCTGGCGCGCCTTGGCGGCATCGGCAACCTGCTGGAAGCCGTCGCCGGGCGAGGGGAGTGACTCGAGGCCGAGCAGTTCGACCGGCGTTGACGGGCCGGCCAGCTTCAGGTTGCGGCCACGATCGTCGATCAGCGCGCGCACCTTGCCGACCACGGGGCCGGCGATCACATTGTCGCCGACGCGCAGCGTGCCGTCCTGGATCAGGACGGTCGCCACCGGACCGCGGCCCTTGTCGAGCTTGGTCTCGATGACCGTGCCGATTGCGCTCCGCTTCGGGTTGGCCTTCAGGTCATCGATTTCGGTGACGAGGAGGATCATTTCGAGCAGCGAGTCGATACCGGTGCGCTTCTTGGCCGAGACTTCGACGAACACGGTCTGGCCGCCCCACTCTTCCGGCATCAAGCCGAGGTCGGTGAGCTGACGCTTGACGGTTTCCGGGTTCGCGCCAGGTTTGTCGATCTTGTTCACGGCCACGATGATCTTCACGTTCGCGGCCTTGGCGTGATCGATGGCTTCCCTGGTCTGCGGCATGACGCCGTCATCGGCGGCCACGACCAGCACGACGACGTCGGTGATCTTGGCGCCGCGGGCGCGCATCATGGTGAACGCCGAGTGACCGGGCGTGTCGAGGAACACGATGCTCTTGCCGCTCTTCTCGCCGGCACTGACCAGATACGCGCCAATGTGCTGCGTGATGCCGCCGGCTTCGCGTTCAGCCACGCGGGTCTCGCGAATCGAGTCGAGCAGCGTCGTCTTACCGTGGTCGACGTGGCCCATGATCGTGACGACCGGCCAGCGGGTGACCATGTCCTTCGGATCGGCGGCCTTCTCGCTTTCGGCGACGATTTCCTGCTCGAAGCTGCGCGTTTCGATTTCGGCGCCGAAGTTGGCGGCGAGCATCTTCGCGGTGTCGAGGTCGATCGCGGTGTTGATGGTCATCATCAAGCGGCGATCGAGCAGCGCCTTCAACGCGTCCTTGACGCGAATTTCGAGGCGATCCGCCAGGTCTTTCACCGTCATGCCTTCGGAGAAGGTGATGGTGCGGGTAATGGGTGGCGGTGCGGCAGGCGGCGATTGCTGCGGACGCGGATTCTGCAGCGCGTCGCGCTTTTGCGCCGGCTTCATGCCCGGACCGCCGGGGCGGCTCTGCTGCGGACGGAAGCCCGGACGCTGCGGCATGCCCGGACGTTGCGGCATCCCACCGGCCGGACGAACCGGCTGTGAGGGCAGCGGGCGAGGCCCACCCAGCATCGCGGCGGTGTTGCTCTGCGGCGGGCGCTGGCCATAGCGCGGCGGCTGGCCATGCGGTCGTGCAAGATTGCCGGTGGCGGCCTGCGGCGGCCGCGCCGGCGGAATCACCCGCGGGGGCTGCGGCACCAACTGGCGCTTGGGCTGAAGGGGTGGCGCGCTCGGCGGCGCCTGGCCCGGTTCTTCGACCCGCAGACGGATGCTTGGCGGCACGAAACGGCCGGCCTTTTCGCGAGCTGGCTCGGGCGGAGCCTCCACCGGCGGCGCCGGTTCAGCTGCGGGCGCGGCAGCGACGGGTTCGACCGCGACCGGCGCGGGTTCAACGACCGGCGGCGGAGCCTCCACGACGGTCGCGGGCGGCACCTCGACGACCGGAGGCCCTTCAACGACCGGTGGTGGCGGCGCGGGCGCTTCGACCGGCGCGGCGGCCACGGGCGCCTCTTCGACCTTTGGCGCGTCGGGCTTCACCAACGTCGGCTTCTTGATCAGCCGGGGTGGTCCGAGTGTCTGGGCAGCGGGCTTGGGCGGCTCAGGCGCGGGCGCAGCAGCGCCCTTCTTGCCGGGCGCGGCTTTCGCTTTTGGCTTGACCGCCGTCTCGGAGAACATGTCGCCCTTGGGCAGCGTGATGCCCTTTTGCTTCGCCATTCGCTCGACGAACTGGCGCGCGACGATCTCCTCGAGCGTGCTCGATGCGCTCTTGAGCTCGATGCCGTGGTTCTTCTTCAGCAACGCCAGCACGTCTTTGCTGTCGATGTCGAGAAGTTCAGCGACTTTATAAACCCGAACGGTGGACAAACTGGTTACCTTTTCAGGCCGACGGCCCATCGGGCCATCGCGCCGTCAGTCAAACGGTTCTACTGCTGTTCTTCCGCTTCGGCGGCAGGCTGGGCGTCGGCCTCGGTGTTTGCGGCCTCAAGCGCGCCAAACTGCGCTTCCACTTCCTTGCGCTTCTCTTCTTCGCTCTTGATATCGATGCGCCAGCCGGTCAGCTTCGCTGCCAGGCGGACGTTCTGGCCCTTCTTGCCGATCGCGAGCGACAGCTGGCTGTCTTCGACGACGACTTCCATGACCTTTTCCCTGTCATCGACAATCGTCACGCGCTGCACCTTCGCCGGGCTGAGCGCGTTCATCACAAACTGCACCGGGTCATCCGAGTAGTCGACGATGTCGATCTTCTCGCCGCGCAGTTCGCGGATGATTGCCTGGACGCGCGTGCCCTTCATGCCGACGCAGGCGCCCACCGGATCGACGTCGCGCTCGCGCGAGTAGACCGCGACCTTGGCGCGATCGCCGGCTTCGCGGACGGCGCCGCGGATCATCACGGTCCCGTCGTAGATTTCAGGAACTTCCTGCTCGAACAGCTTGATCAACAGCGCCGGATCGGTGCGCGACAGTACGATCTGCGGTCCCTTGGCGCTCTTGCCGACGGTGCGAATGACCGCGCGGACGCGATCGCCCTGCGCGTAGCTTTCCGCGCGCGACTGTTCCTTGCGGGGCAGGATCGCTTCGACGCGCCCGACCTCGACGATGATGTCGCCCTGTTCGAAGCGCTTCACCAGGCCGTTCATGACCTCGCCGACGCGCTGGTTGTATTCAGCGAAGACGTTTTCGCGCTCCGCTTCGCGGACCTTCTGGAAGATGACCTGCTTCGCCGTTTGCGCGGCAATGCGGCCGAGCACGTCGGTGCGCTTCGGGAATTCGATCTGGTAGCCGACTTCGACCTCGGCATCCTCGCCGTAGATTTCCTTCGCTTCGGCGATCGAGATTTCCTTGCCGGGGGCCGTCACTTCTTCGACGATCGTCTTCACCGCAAACAGCTCAATTTGACCGTTCTCGGGGTTGAACTTCGCCTTCAGCTCTTCGTCACCCTTGTAGAACTTGCGCGACGCCGTGAGCACGGCTTCTTCCATCGCCTGGATGACGACTTCCGGCTCGATGCCCTTTTCCTTTGCAAGGGCCTCGATCGTCTGCATTAAAGGATTGCTGGTCGTTGCCATAATTGTCTGACCTAAAACTCGATCTCTAAACGCGCCCGCGAGATCAACCGGAGCGGCAGCCTCATCAGCTTCTTGCCCTCCGACTCGAACAGCACGTCCTCGCCGTCGACGCCCTTGACGCGGCCAGCAAACGCCGTCTGGCGCTGCACAGGTTCCGACGTCACGATCTTTGCCCACCGTCCGGCGAATCGCCGGTAATCGTCGGCGGTCCGCAGTGGACGATCCAGGCCGGGTGAAGACACCTCAAACGTGTATTCGCCCGGCATCACTTCCTCGACGTCGAGCAGCGTGCCGAGTTCTTCAGCGACCCGCGCGCAATCGTCGATGCTGACGCTTTCTTCAGGCGTCGCCGACGGCCCAGGCCGATCAACGATCACCCGCAACACCTGCTGGCCGCCCTCCCGCTTCAGCTCGACATCGAAGATGTCCAGGCCGTAGCTCGAAGCGACCCGGGTTGCCAGCTCCCTGACACGCTCAACAGCTGCCAAGAAAGCCCCCACAAAAACAAAGAGTGGGCTGAATTACAGGCCCACTCTGGTTTCCCAGACTAGATACCGACCCTAAATAGTAACACGGGGCTCGACAGGCGTTCGGCGGTCGTTCTAGGCCCGCTCGACCGGCCGGGCGACCAGGTCGTAGCCTTCGGCGCCCACGATTTCGGCCTCAATAAAGGCCCCTTTGGCGATTGCGGAGGGGTCACAGTCGGTCAGATAGACCACCGGGTCGATTTCCGGGGCCTGTCCCGGGAGGCGGCCCTGAAGAACCAGCTCGTGCTCTGGCGACTGCCCATCGACCACCAGGCGCACCTTTTCGCCAAGCCTGGCCTGCTGGCGGGCGGCAACGATGTCCCGCTGGCGGGCCATCAACCGATCCTGGCGCTTCTTCTTGGTGGCCGCCGGGACGTCGTCTTTCAGCTCGTGCGCCGACGTGCCTTCTTCGTGCGAGTAGGTGAACACGCCGACGTGGTCGAAGCCGATCTCGGAGATGAAGCCTTCGAGTTCCGCGAAGTCCTCAGCGGTTTCGCCGGGGAAGCCGACGATGAACGTGGTGCGCAGCGCGACGTTGGGAATGCGGGCACGAATGTTCTCGAGCAGTCGCACATACGACTTGCGCGTGCCGGGACGCTTCATCCGCTTCAGCACCGCATCCGACGCGTGCTGCAGCGGCAGGTCGATGTACTTCACGACCTTGTCGAGATCTGCAATGGCGTCGATGACTTCCGATGTGATGGTCGTCGGGTAGAGATAGAGCAGCCGAATCCACTCGATACCCGTGACCTCGGTCAACGCCCGGAGCAGCGTCGGGAGCGCCCCGCGCTCGCCGCGATCGATGCCGTAGAACGTCGAGTCCTGCGAGATCAGCAGCAGTTCCTTGACGCCCTGCGCTGCGAGCTGATGCGCTTCCTTCACGATCGACTCGACCGAGCGGCTGCGATAGTGACCGCGCATCTTCGGGATGATGCAGAACGCGCACTTGTAGTCGCAGCCTTCGGCGATCTTCACGTAGGCGTAGTGTCCGGGCGTCACGCGCTTGCGCGGTGTGTCGGCGTCGTAGATGTAGGTTGGCAGATCCACGCCGAACACCGGCGGCTTGGTGTAGAAGGGCAGCGCCTTCGCACCCGCCGGCGCGCTTCCCGCGCCCTTCATGAACGTCGATAGTCCCTCGACTTCGCCGGTGCCGTAGATCGCGTCGATCTCGGGGATTTCCTTTTTCAGCTCCTCGCGGTAGCGTTCGGCTAGGCAGCCGGTAACGACCAGCTTACGGCCGGCGGCCTGCTTCTTCAGCGCCGCCATCTCGAGAATCGTGTCGATGGACTCGGTCTTGGCGCGGTCGATGAACGCGCAGGTGTTGACCACCAGCACGTCGGCCTGCGCCGCATCGGCCGTGATCTCGTGACCGTCCTTCTCGGCCATGCCAAGCATGACCTCGGAATCGACGAGGTTCTTCGGACACCCTAGGGAGACAAACCCGATCTTCATGGGAACTTACCAGTGTAGCAGGCCCACGGGCTAACGGGCCAACGGCCTGCCCTGGGCCTACGGGTAGATCCGGTAGAGCATGCGCGGATACGGAATCGTCTCGCGGACGTGTTCGAGTCCGCAGATCCAGCTCACGCAGCGTTCGATACCCATCCCGAATCCGCCGTGCGGCACTGAGCCGAAACGCCGCAGGTCGAGGTACCACTCGAAGGCTTCCTGGGGCAGTTCGTGCTCCTTGATGCGCTGCAGCAGCAGATCGAGATCATCGAGGCGCTGTCCGCCGCCGATGATTTCTCCGTAGCCCTCGGGCGCGAGCACGTCGACGCAGAGCGCTTTCTCCGGCTCGTTCGGATCCGGCTTCATATAGAACGCCTTGATCGCAGCGGGGTAGTGCGTGACGCACACCGGGCGATCGAATTGCTGCGACAGCACGGTTTCATCGGTACCGCCAAGGTCGCCGCCCACCTGGAAGGGCAGCCCCTTGTCGAGCAGGATCTTCGCAGCCTCGTCGTAGTGCAGGCGCGGGAACGGCGCCTTGATCGCCTCGAGCTTCGAGATGTCGCGTTCGAGCGTCTTGAGTTCCTTCTGGCGGCGGTCGAGCACGCGCGCCACGACCGACGTGATCAGGCCTTCGGCCAGCGTAATGACGTCGTTGAGATCGGCATAGGCCATCTCCGGTTCGACCATCCAGAACTCGGTGAGGTGGCGGCGCGTCTTGCTCTTCTCGGCGCGGAAGGTCGGGCCAAACGCATAGACCTTGCCAAGCGCCATCGCGTTCGCTTCGTTGTAGAGCTGACCGCTCTGCGTAAGGTACGCCTTCTCGTCATCGAAGTACTCGACGGGAAACAGCGTGGTCGTGCCTTCGCACGCCGCCGGCGTGAAGATCGGCGTGTCGGCGAGGATGAAGCCCTGTTCGTTGAAGAAGTCGCGAACGGCGTTGATGATCTCGTGACGCACCCGCAGGATCGCCGTCTGGCGTTCCGCGCGGATCCACAGGTGGCGGCGATCCATCAGGTAGTCGACGCCGTGTTCCTTCGGCGTGATGGGGTAGTCGTGCGACTCGTTCACGACTTCGAGGCCGCTGGCCACGACTTCGTAGCCCCCCGCCTGGCGCGTGTCTTCCTTCACCAGGCCGGTGACGATGATGGCGCTTTCTTGGCTCAGGTGATCGGCCTTGGCGAACGTCGCTTCGTCGACGTCGCGCTTGCCCATCACGACCTGGATAAAGCCCGAGCCATCGCGCACGGTCAGAAAGTGGATCTTGCCGCTGGAGCGGCGATTGTGCAGCCAGCCCTTGAGGGTGACGGTTTGCCCAACGTGTGCCCCGATCTTGCTAATCGTCGTTTGCATCAAGATTCGTCCAGTCCCATCATGTCGTCGCTGATGTGCAACAACGATTCTAATCGTTGCCGGGCCTTCTCGGCCTGCTGCAAGACCAGCTGCCGGTCTTTTGCAGGCGCCAGTTCGAACATCCACGCGCCGTCGTAGCCGACCTTTTGGAAGGCCAGCGTCGTGGCATCCCAGTCGATCACGCCCTTGCCGGGCACGAGGTGATCGTCGGTCCTGCCGCGATTGTCGTGCAGGTGCGTGGTGACCAGGTGCCCCGAACACGTCTCGATCGCTTCAACCACGTCCCCCATCATCCTGGCGTGGCCCACATCCATGCAGATGCCCAGAGTGGCGTCGATGTCGCTCTCGATCAGTTGAACCAATGCCGTCGGCGTCGAAAGCTCATTCGGGATCACTTCGATCGCCAGGCGAACGCCGTGGCGGAACGCGATCGGTGACAGCTCCTCGAGGCTTCTGACCAGGGCACCGAGCTGATTGTCGCCCTGGGCGGCGTACGGCCGGGGCACGCCGCAATGGAGGACGAGGACCTTGTAAGGAAGCGTCGCGGCGACGTCGAGCGTCGCCAGCGTTTCGGCCACGGCCGCTTTGCGGCGACCGTCATCGGCGGACGCGAGGCTGAATCCGTCCTGCCACGAGCCGTTGACATAGCGGCCGGCAATCGGCGCATGCATGGAATGCAACACCAGCCGAGTCTCGGTGAGCCACTGAGCGAGCGCCGACACCGCCTGCCGATCGCGATAGTCGAAGTGGGTCCGGACTGCGAACACCTCGAGGGCATCAAAGCCGTGCGCCGCGATCTCAGCGAGATGATCGCGATCGAGCCGGTCGGCGGCAGCGAGGTGCGTGGAGATGCCGAACATCGGTCACAGCCACGGTTCGAGGAGGTCCTTGAGGCGGCTGAAGCGCGGGTATTTCGCGAGGTTGGTCTTCACGTGCGCCAGCGTCCGCGGGATGTACTGGATATACACCGTGTTGTTCCGCGACGTCGTCATGTAGCCGAACGTGCCGAGGGCCTTGAGATTGCGTTGCAGCGCCATCAAGTCGAAGCGCCGGCGGAACTCGTCCTCGTTGGTCGCGCCGCCTTTGTGGGCGAGGAAATACGCAATCAGGCTGTCAACCTGGTTCGGGCTGAGATCCACGTAGGAATCGCGCAGCAACGACACCAGGTCGTAGGTATCGGGGCCCATCCGTGCATCCTGAAAGTCGATGATGTAGAGCGACCCATCGTGCAGCATCAAGTTGCGGCTGTGATAGTCGCGATGGCACAGCACGCGCGGCTCGCTCGACAGTTCATTGACGATGCCGGCCCACTCGGCGCGGAGCGCGTCGCGCGCTGACTCAGGAAGCGACGCCCCCTTGTAGGCGACCAGGTAGTGCTTGACGAAGAACTCCAGTTCCCACGTCAGCTTCTCGACGTCGAACGCGATCCGGTAAGGCGGGTACTCCTCCGAACGCAATTCCTCGCCGCGCTGCTGCATGCGGGCGATGAAGCCGACGGCCTGCCGGTACAGCGCCGCATGCTCGGCGGCGGTGGCCGCGCCGAGGTGCGCCTGGAGCGTCACGTCGCCGAGGTCCTCGAGGCCGAGCACGCCGAGCGGATCCGAGTGGTGCAGGATCTTCGGCACCGGCACGGGCACTGCGGCCAGCAGTTTCGCCACCGACACGAACGGCATGGCGTCGTGTTCGATCGGCCCGGCGTGCAGCGCCAGGACGATCGGCTTGGCATCTTTCAGCAGCACCCGGAAATAGCGGCGGTCTGACGCGTCGCCGGTGAGCGGCATCACCTTGAGCGTTCGCTCGGTGAGGTGCTGTTCGGAGAGGTATTGCTCGAGACGGGGTTCCATCAATTATTGAGCGGGTGAACCACTGAACGGTTGAGCCACCAGCGTATTGTCGCGCATCACGAGGGACGCGCGCGAGTGTTTCGCGCCCTCCGGCACGACCACGTCATCCGCCACGATGCATTCCGTGAGCGTGGCGCCGGCGCCGATCCGAACGCGATCCCAGAGAATGGTATTGGTGAGCACCGCGTCAGGTGCGACGACGCAGTCGCGCCCGCGATCGAGCGCGACGCCTTCTCGAGCGGAGAGCGTTCTTGCCGTATCGAGATAGTCGCGAGGTGAGCCGATGTCGAAAAATTCGGCGCTGGTCCTGAAGAAACGAATCGCTTCGGGCCGGCTGGCGATCAGCGCGGGATAGATCCCGTGCACGGTCTCCGACTTCGCTGCCGGATCCACGCCTGCGAACACCGACGCGTTGACCGCCTGAATGCCGATGAAGTGAAACGCGCCCGGCGCCTTACCGAAGCCGCGAACGATGCCGTTGGCGTCGCCGATGACGCCGTTGTAGCCCTCGCGTCCTTCAACGAGCGCCATCGTCACTTGCGCGTTGGTGTTGACGTGCTGCGCGGTGATGGCCTCGAGGTCCACGCCGGCCAGGGTGTCGCCGTTGACGATCAGGAAGCGATCGCTCTCGAGCAACGGCAGTGCGCGTGCGGGGCCGCCCGCCGATCCCAGAACGTTGGTCTCCCATGAGTAGCGGAGGTCGAGGCTGAGGCGCGAGCCATCACCGGTGACGGACGTGATCGAATCCGGGCGATGGTGCAGGTTCAGCACGACGCGCCGGATGCCGGCCTGCTTGAGCCACGTCAGGATCCGGGTGACAAGCGGTGTGCCCGCAACCGGCAGCGCCGGCTTGGCGCGGACCGACGAGAGCGGTTGAAGCCGGGTGCCAAGGCCCGCCGTCAGGACCAGGGCCGGCCACTTCGAAAGGTCGGTCATTCCCGGCCGGCGAACACCATGTCGTGTCCGGCGAGGCCGTTCGCATCCCGATGCTGGAGGAAGAGGAAGCGGTACGAGTCGGTGATGTAGTCGGCGGCCGTCCTGCCGAGGGCCGCGGCCGTGCGATGGATCGCGTCCTCCTGGCCCTCAATCTCGACGAACACGCCCACCGGCGTCTCGTCGACGGCAATCACCACATCGTCTGCCTGGAATTCCTCGCGATACTTTTCATAGCGGAACCAGACGTGGAGTCCCAGTTCTTCGAGGATGGTTTGCAGGGCGGCGCCGTCGGAGACCACCGTTTCGTGTTCCTCGCGGATCTTGATCGCGGCCGGGATCACCGGTCCCTTGTAGGTCAGAAGCGCCTTGCCGCCCTCCGAGCGCACGCGCAGCGTGGCGCGTTCGCGCCGGAGGCGCTCGTCATCGGTGTCGAACAGGCAGTCTTCCTGCAGTCGACGCCCGAGGTAGGGCGTCGCGCCGAGCGCGAGAATCCTGTCGCGTGCGTCTTCAGCACTGTCAAACCGCAACTTGATCTCGCGCTCGAGAGCCATAGTGCCCAGCCCTGCCGGTGCGTCCGGCGCTATTCCTTGCGAATCGTCACGAACTGCTCGGTCCCGCGCGAGTTCACGAGCAGGAACGCCGTGCCGCCGGACGGCACTTGCGCCAGGATACGGCTTGCTTCCTGCGCGGTGCGCACGACCTGGCGGTTGACCCGCGTGATCACGTCTCCCGCGGCAAGGCCGGCGCGGAACGCCGGGCTGCCTTGCTCGACTTCCGAAACCACCACGCCCTGCGTGTCGGCCGGCAGGCGCAGTCGCCGCGCCGTCTCGGCGTTGAGCGTCGTCAGCGTGATCCCGAAGCCCTGCGAGGGCTCTTCTTCAGGCTGCGCGCTGGTGCGACGTTCCTCGGGCGCGCTGTTCTCGGCCTCGAGGTCGAGTTCGTCGACCGTGACCGACACCGTGCGCTCCGTCTTGTCGCGCAGGATCTTGACCGGCACGGTGGTGCCCGGCTTGGTCGCCGTGACCGTGGCGACCAGTTCGTCGCGGTTGCGCACGGCCTTGCCGTTGAACTCGAGAATGATGTCGCCCGGCTCGATTCCGGCCTTCTGCGCCGGGCGGCCGCGTGTCACCGATCCAACGAGCGCGCCGCGGCGCGACTTGAGACCGAACTCCGCCAGGGCTTCCTGCGGCACTGCCGAGACCTGCACGCCGATCACGCCGCGCGAGATCTTGCCGGTGATCAGCTGTGGAATCAGTTCGCGCACGCTGTTGATCGGGATCGCGAAGCCGATGCCGATGTTCCCCTGCTGGCGCGAGTCGGTGTAGATCGCCGTGTTGATGCCGATCACTTCGCCGCGCGCATTCAGCAGCGGGCCACCAGAGTTGCCCGGGTTGATCGCCGCGTCGGTCTGGATGACGTCCGCGAAGCGCTGCTGCGCCACCGGCAGGTTGCCGGCGCGCGTGGCGCTCACCACGCCAACGCTGACGGTGTGACCGAGGCTGAAGGGGTTGCCGATGGCCATGACCCAATCACCGGGCTGCATCTGCGACGAATCGCCGAACTTGATCTCGGCCAGGTCGGTCTTCGGCTCGACGAGCTGGATCAGGGCGCTGTCGGTCAGCGGGTCGCGGCCAACCAGCTTGGCCTCGTGATAGATGTCGCCGTCCTCACCGTAGAAGCCGACTTCGATGCGCGTTGCGCCTTCAATGACGTGGTTGTTGGTCAGGATGTAGCCGAGGGCTTTGTTGATGACAAAGCCGGTGCCGGCCGCCTGGGTTTCCTGTTCGCGCGGGCGCTGCTGCGGACGCTGCTGGCGGTTGCCACCGCCTCCGAAGAAGCGTTCGAGGAGGTCGTCCTGGTTGCCGCCGCCACCGCCGCCGAAGAACTCCGACATCTCCTGCGCGCGCTGCTTTGAGGTGCTGCGGATGTTGACCACGGCCGGCGACATCGCCTTGGCGATATTGCGGAAGGTGCTCGCGTCCACCGGGCCGCTGAGCGGAGCGCTGTTCATCGGCGGAGCGGCCATCGTTGCCGACTGCGCCTCCGACGCCGGCGTCAGGTCCAGCCGCGAGGCGAGCACCATGCCGACGGCCAGCGAGGCCACCATGATCAGCAGCGAATAGAACAGCGTGGTCTTTCGTAATCCCGTCGACATGCGTCCTCCAACTTCGTCTCCGCGCTCGGAGACCGGCCTCTAGAGCAAACTCAGGATAGCCTTTTGACGAGGCCCAGTCACTTCTGGCCCGTTCGCCGTCCAGACCATGTTGATTTCGGTCCGGACGCCAAAATCCTTGAAATACAGCCCAGGTTCGATGGTGAAGCCGCTTCCCGGGATGAGCCGCCGCTCGTCGTGCGTCTCGTAATCGTCGAGATGGGCGCCGTTGCCGTGGACGTTTTCGCCAAGGCTGTGGCCCGTGCGGTGCAGGATGGCGTCCTGGTAGCCGGCATCGATCATGACTTTGCGGGCGGCCTGGTCGGCCTCAAAGCCGCGCACCTCGCGGCCGGCGCGCGCGCCGGCCTGAACGGTGTCGACGGCTGCATCACGCGCGCCGCAAATCGCGGCAAACGCCTGGACCATCTTCTCCGGCACCTTGGTCCCGGTGAACCCGATCCACGTGATGTCGGCGTAGACGGATCCTGGCTGGTTCAACTTGCCCCACAAGTCGAGCAGCACGAGTTCGTCCTTGTGGATGATGCGGTGCTCGGCGGCGGTCGCGAGATAGTGCGGATTGCCGGCGTTTTCCTGGGCGGACACGCACGGCGCTGAATCGGCGACCATGCCCTCTTCGCGGAACCAGCCGACCATCTTCTGCTGAATGTCGTACTCCGTGGTCGGGATGCCGTCGCGCAGCCGGCGCGCGACTTCCTCGAAAGCCTGATCCTTGATCCGATACAGCTTCTCCGACGCGCTGCGATGCGTCGCAATGGCGGCATCGCTCCAGCGCGCTTCAAACTGCTGGATCAGATCGCCCGACGAGAAGACCTCCGCGCCGAGGCTGCGGACCAGTTCGATCGTCCCGGCGTCGACCCGCGACACGTAGGGGATGGCGCAGTCGGGCGAGTACTCCATCGCGACGCGCGTGCGGCCCTTGAGCAACGTCGACAGCCCGGCCTGCAGTTGTTCGCGTCCGGCGTAGACGATCTTGGTGCCCGGGAGGTGATCCAGGTTGTGGCGCTCGATGGCGTGAACCAGGGCGAGCGGCTCGCCCGACCTCGGAATCAGGTAATACCAGCGGCGAGTGGCAAGTTGTCCGGCGCCACCCATGCCGGCGAGCCGGTACGAGACCGGATTCGACCCCTGAAAATCGTACAGGAGCCACGCAT